>NZ_CP036259.1:1860000-2170000 GCF_007641255.1 Sporomusa termitida | reverse complement strand
AGAAAAAATCAAGGAAATCCGGTCGACAGTCGCCTCCTTACGCTTGGATGCGGTGGCGGCATCCGGTTTTGGAACTTCCCGCACCCGCATGGCCGAGGATATTGCCGCTGCCAAGGTAAAAATAAACTGGCAGGATGCCAAAAGTCCGGCCCAGGCCGTAAAGGTGGGCGATGTCATTTCCATGCGTGGCCGCGGCCGGGTCGAAGTCCTGGAAGTCCCCGGCCAAACGAAAAAGGGCCGCTATAGTGTTTTACTCCGAAGATTTATGTAATTAGAATAGGGGTGGGGAGTTATGCTTACACCGTTGGATATTCATAATAAAGAGTTCAAGCGCAGTTTTCGCGGGTATAATGAGGAAGAAGTGGATGAGTTTCTCGACAGGGTGATTAAGGATTATGAAACACTGTATCGTGAAAACATTGATTTAAAAGAAACAATTGAGCGCCTCAACAGCAAACTCGAACACTACCAGCATATGGAAAATACCCTCCATAGTACACTGGTTATTGCCCAGGAAACTGCTGAAGAAGTAAAACTGAATGCCAAAAAAGAGACCGAACTGATGATTAAAGAGGCTGAGATACGCGCCCAAAGGCTGGTTGACGAAGGAATGTCCAAAGTGCGCAAGATGACCGGCGAGTATGAAGAAGTAAGAAAACAGTCGCAGGTTTTCCGCACCCGGTTGCGCACCCTGCTGCAGGCCCAGATGGAAATGCTTAACAATGCGGAAGAAGATGAAAATTAACATTGCCAGATCAGCTTGATATAAAAGAACTTCCGGACGGTGTCTCGTTTAAAGTACGGGTCCAGCCGCGTTCCAGTAAAAACGCCGTCAGCGGTATCATGGGCGACAGTATAAAAATCAATCTGACCTCGCCGCCGGTTGACGGCGAGGCGAACGCAGCCTGTATTGCCTTTATTGCCGGTTTGTTCAAAGTATCCCGTTCTTCGGTCGTCATTACCAGCGGCCACAGAAACAGATCAAAAACAGTCAAGGTTACAGGGATTGACAAAAATATTTTTTGCAGTATAATCGCTGCCTATATTTGACTTTATTCTCCGATCATGTATAATCCCATCTTTGACAGTTGGGAGATAAAAATAGTCTGAAACGCCTTGTATATAAGGCGTTTCAGACTATTTTAAGAAGCAAAAAAATGCGTACCTTTTATTGTTTTTTTGTAGACTTAAAAATTTTTTTCATTTGCTTTGTACCTACAATCTCATAATCGGTACGGAAGCCAAAAGTCTCATGTAGAGCATCGGTAAAATCGGTTCTGGTATAAGTGGGAACATACCCTTCTCCAGGAACGCAATAAAAATTCATGGTCCGTAGCTGGCTAATGATTTCGGTGCTTGTAAAATTTTCTTTTACCCTTTTTTCCAGATATCTGTAGATTGTTAGTGCTAAAAAACAGGTTGTAAAATGTGCTTTAATCCGGTCATCCCGGCTAAGATATACCGGTCTTGCCCTGAAATCGGA
The DNA here is from genome assembly GCF_007641255.1 of Sporomusa termitida. NCBI lineage: Bacteria > Bacillati > Bacillota > Negativicutes > Selenomonadales > Sporomusaceae > Sporomusa > Sporomusa termitida. The sequence continues at coordinate 2,168,517 of NZ_CP036259.1, read as the reverse complement.
TTTTAACAGGCGAAAACATTCTTCTATTTCCCAACGCTTGTGATTGATCTTAGTAATAGCAGGAGCATCCTCTTCGAGATTTGTGCAGACGGCATAGAAGCCATCATAAGCTTCTTCGTTTGCGATGATTTCCTGATCGATAGTGTAGAATTCATTTTTGGCAATTTCACCTTCAGTTGTCACATTTGTCCTTGAGATAAAACGCTTACAATCAGTCTGGCGGTGTTTTTTTAATGAGGAAGGATTTGATTCAAGCAGTTTACAGGCGCGTTCTATCTGCCGGCTTCGGATACATCGCTGGTAGTTTTGGTATTTGAAAGAGAAAGTAACGATGAGCTTCTGCTCTAAACCGTCTTCTTTTATCCAGCGCTCCTTGTAGAAGGTGGCGTTCTGATAGTTTTCTTTGGCCTCTTCGGACTGAGCTATTTGGGAAATATCAAACGCTCCCCTTACCTGAGGCAGAGACCAGCCCTCTGTAGCTAAAGCCCACTGCTTGAGATGTTTTTTCAGCTTTCTCACAGACTGAGTGGTAATAAAGGCACGGTCTTTCTTGTCATTGAATTTGCGATTATCGATGGAAGAGAGTCCGGCATCCGTACAAACAATAAATTTAGCCAGAGAGAAATCCGTAAGAATCTTTTTTTCTAACGGCTGTAGGGTAAGTTGTTCATTAGTGTTGCCGCTGTGAATGCAAAAAGCAAGGGGAATGCCATCCCCATCCATAAACAGTCCCATTTCCACAATCGGATTGGGCCTGTTTTCTTTGGAAGGGCCATACTGTTTATCGCCACTTTCCTGCTCAATTTCAAAAAAATAGTTGGTACAGTCGTAGTAAAGAATTGTATCATTGCGTTTTGAGACAGCCAGGCTATTTTTGTAAAGCTCAGCTTGAATAAAATCGGATTCTTTGGCAATGACTTCAAGAGCACGGTAAACATGCTGGATTTCAAAATCAGGCTGTTCCAGAAGCGTCTTGGAAAGCTGGCAGGTATTGAGCTTAGAGGCAGGAAATAGAATTCTGCCATAAACCAGCCTTGAGAGAATCGAATCAAGGGGAAACGAAAATTTATAGCGTTCAGAAATAGAGCGGCAAATATGATGAAGGTTTAAGTCATGGTACAACTGTTGGAGAAAAAGATAGCCACCATTGAAGGATACCTGGTCCCCTTTAGGGATAAGCTTGGACTGGGATCGCTTTATAAAGATATGTCCAGCTGCTTCTTTTTCCTTTTTAGTTAATTTATCAATATACGCTTTTGCCCACACATAAGGATCCTGCCCATTGAGCTTTTCCCGGAGTTCTTTTTCCGTGCCAAGCTTTTCAACGGTAATGGTCTTTTCTTTTTTATCAACATAAACTGTTTTTGTGACATAAAGGGAGGCGGAATTTTTGGAACGTGATACTTTCAATCGCATAAGCAGACCCCCAAACTACTTATATTATACCACATCACGCTATATCACGCAATATATAAGTGGGGATTTTGACAAAAAAATAAGCCTAAATCAAGGCTTCCAGCGTTTTTGGTATTATTCAACTGTCAAAAACCCGATCAAAAACAGTCAAGGTTACAGGGATTGACAAAAATATTTTTTGCAGTATAATCGCTGCCTATATTTGACTTTATTCTCCGATCATGTATAATATATGGGTACATGATAATATTTTAATCAGTAATGACGGAGACGCGCCTTGACGCGGTATACAGCGAACCAGGATATGGTGCAAGCCTGGTAACCAAAGCCTGGCCTGACATCGCTCCCGAACTGCGGACTGAACTAGAGTAAGCTCCGCCGCCTGACGCCCGTTACCGCGTTATAAAGCGGCTGTTTAGCCAAATAGGGTGGTACCACGGGAAACTTATCTCTCGTCCCTTTCAGGGATGAGAGTTTTTATTTTTATGGAGGTGCTGATTTTGGATTATAGCAAAACACTTAACCTGCCGCAGACAGAGTTCCCTATGCGCGCCAATCTGCCTGAACGGGAGCCTAAAATGCTCGAATACTGGCGTGAACACCAGATTTATGAAAAAAAGCTCACTAAGGGCAAGGGCCAAACCAAATTTGTCCTGCATGACGGGCCGCCCTACGCTAACGGCAACATCCATATTGGTACGGCGCTAAACAAGATTCTCAAGGACATTATTGTCAAATATAAATCATTGCAGGGTTTTGATGCTCCCTATGTCCCCGGCTGGGATACTCATGGCCTGCCTATTGAACATGCAGCCATCAAGATTCTCGGCTTAAACCGGCATGAACTAAATCCACTTGATTTACGCCGTGAGTGCAGACAGTATGCCCTCAAATGCCTGGACCTGCAGCGGGAGGATTTCAAACGGCTGGGCGTTGCCGGTGACTGGGAAAACCCGTACGTAACGCTGTATCCGGAGTATGAAGCCAAGCAGATTGAAGTATTCGGGGCAATGGCCAAAAAAGGGTATATTTATAAAGGCCTTAAATCTGTCTATTGGTGCACTTCCTGTGAAACAGCCCTTGCGGAAGCGGAGATTGAGTATGCCGAGAAAAAATCGCATTCGATTTATGTTAAATTTCCGCTTATCGATGATAAAGGCAACCTGCCGGTAGGTGTTGACGCCGCCAAAGTATATGCCGTTATCTGGACGACGACCCCCTGGACAATGCCGGCGAATGTTGCCATCTGTGTCCATCCTGATATTGAATATGCCTGGGTGGAGATAAATGACGAAATATATCTGTTAGCCAGTGAATTAGTAGAAAGCGTGGTTAAAGCCAATAACCTGGGCGAATATACGGTTCTCTCCACAATGAAAGGCGCCGCCATTGAAGGCATGGTCTTCAGCCATCCATTCTTTGACCGTGAATCACCCGTTATCCTCGGTGAGCATGTCACGCTGGAAGCCGGTACCGGCTGTGTTCATACCGCTCCCGGCCATGGCCAGGAAGACTTTGAGGTAGGTATGAAATATGGTCTGCCGGTCATCAACCCGGTTGACCCGGCCGGTAAATTCACTGCCGAAGCCGGTAAGTTTGCAGGGCTGGCAGTAGCTGACGCCAATGTTCCGGTCATTAAAGAATTGGCAGCCCTTAGCCTACTGCTGGGCAAAAGCTCGATCAAACATCAATACGCGCACTGCTGGCGCTGCAAGAACCCCATCATTTACCGGGCAACTGAACAATGGTTTGCATCGGTTGACGGCTTCCGGAGCGAAGCCCTGGCTGCGATTGCCAATGATGTTAAATGGATTCCGACCTGGGGTGAAGACCGCATTCATAATATGGTGGCCGACCGCCAGGACTGGTGTATCTCACGGCAACGGGTATGGGGCCTGCCGATTCCGATTTTCTACTGTATTAAGTGTAATCAGCATATAATTAATGACGAGACAATTCATGCTATTAAAGAAGTGTTCCGTCTCGAAGGATCAGATGCCTGGTGGGCCAGAAAACCGGAAGAAATCTTACCCCGGGACTTTGCCTGCCCGCATTGCGGCCATAACGAATTCCGCAAGGAGACCGATATTATGGACGTATGGTTTGACAGCGGCTCGAGCCATGCCGCCGTCCTCGAACAGCGCCTGGAACTTACGTGGCCGGCCGACCTTTACCTGGAAGGCAGCGACCAGCATCGCGGCTGGTTCCAGTCATCACTGTTAACCTCAGTGGCTACCCGGGGAACTGCTCCCTATAAGGCAGTTTTAACCCATGGTTTTGTCGTGGACGGTGACGGCCGGAAAATGTCCAAGTCGATCGGCAATACCATCTTTCCCCAGGAGGTTATCAAGCAGTATGGCGCTGATATCCTCCGCCTGTGGGTAGCCTCGGCCGATTATAAGGCTGATATCCGGATTTCCAAAGATATTCTCAAGCAACTGGCTGAAGTATACCGGAAAATCCGCAATACTTTTCGCTATATTTTAGGCAGCCTGCATGATTTCAACCCGGCTACCGACAAGGTTGCCTATCATCAGTTGCTGGAGATTGACCGTTGGGCGCTTATGCGGCTGGAACAAGTCAGAGCCAAGGTTACCCAGGCTTATGAAGACTATGAGTTTCATCTCCTGTATCACACCGTCCACAACTTCTGCGCTGTAGATTTAAGCGCTTTTTACCTCGATATCCTTAAAGACCGTGTTTACACTGCATTGCCGGCTTCGGTTGAACGCCGGGCCGCTCAGACAGCTATGTATGAAATTCTTAATACCCTCGTTGCCGTTGTCGCCCCGGTATTGACCTTTACCGCCGAAGAGGTCTGGCAGTACATGCCGCAAGCAGCGGGGCGTCCGGAAAGCGTACAATTAGCAAGCTGGCCGGTGGCTCATCCGGAATATTTCGAGCCGGCGCTGGAGGCGAAATGGGATAAAATCCTGGCACTGCGCGGCGAAATCACTAAAGCCCTCGAAACGGCCCGCCGCAACAAAGTGATCGGTCATTCCCTGGATGCTGCCGTCACCCTTTATGCTGCCGGTGACGAACTGACTGCGCTTACCGCGATTCAGGATGATTTAGCCACACTGCTCATTGTTTCTGATGTAGCTTTATTAAATACATTTGCCCAAGCTCCGGGTGAAGCCTATCGCGCCGCAGACCTGCAACTGGCTGTTTTAGTTGCACCGGCGCAGGGCCTCAAATGTGAACGCTGCTGGATTTATAGCTCAACAGTGAACCAGGATACAGAGCACCCTTCACTCTGTGACCGGTGCACTACTGTCGTAAAAAATATGTAAGCATGATAAACCGGGAGACTCATCCCGGTTTATTTTTTTTCATTAGGGAATAATAACACAAGTGGAGGACTGTTTGCATGGACAATAAAAATCGGGTAAATACTAATTATACTGAGGAAAAGCAACCTGAGTTTGCCGCTAAACAGCTGGAACGGCTTGTCAACCGGTTGGAAGCTATGCGGTTTGCTGATTACATGGAAATGCTGGAACGTCCGGCCAGGCTGATTTTCACAAATTTTGTGGCCGGTATTGCCCGCGGTTTAGGCATCGCAATTGGAGCCAGCCTGGTATTTGCCCTACTGCTCGCTTTTCTCAAACAGTTAATCATGCTCAACATTCCCGGTATCGGTGGTTTTATTGCCGACATTGTCCGGTTTGTTGAAACAAAAAACGGTACATTTTAAGTAGAATTCAAAGGAGGCTGAACCATGACCAAAGACGTCTTTGACTGTATACGAGAAAGCCACAGTGTCCGTAATTTTAAATCTGCACAAATTCCCGAACCAACCTTAACAAGAATTTTAGAGGCTGGCAATATGGCGCCAAGCGCAGGTAATCTGCAGCCCTGGTATTTTTATGTAGTACAGGACCTGTCGGTAAAAGAAAAACTGGCCAATGTCGCCTTTGATCAGGAGCAAGTCAGCGACGCCCCCACTGTTGTCGTTGTTTTGGCTGATCCGGCCCGCTCGAATGAGCGTTATGGCGAGCGGGGCGCTCAGTTATACTGCCTGCAGGATACAGCGGCAGCAACCCAGAATATTCTGTTAGCCGCTGAAGGCTTAGGCATTGCCGCCTGCTGGGTCGGCGCTTTTGATGAAAAGAAGGTCGCCGAGATTGTTGAGGCCCCGCCCCGGCTCAGGGCTGTGGCCATCATTTGCCTCGGCTACAGCGATGAACAGCCTAAACAATTCAAGGAGCGGCTGCGGCTGGCGGAGGTCGCAAAATTTATCCATTAGAAAGGGGGCTTATGCTTGCACCCCGGACAATTAGCAGCATTTAAAACCCGGCTGACAGCAAAAAAAGCTGAACTGGCTCATACACTGCAGCGCCTGGAAGCTACCGGGCTAAATTCGGCCTTGTCCGGTACGACAGGTGAACTGTCAACCTATGATAACCATCCGGCTGACCTGGGCAGCGAAACCTTTGAGCGCAGCAAGGATCTCGGCCTCCATGACAATGAACAGGTGCTTTTAAGCAATGTTGAACGGGCGTTGGAAAAAATCCACAATGGCACCTATGGCCGCTGTGACCATTGTGGGGCGGAGATAGCGCCCGCGCGGCTGGAGGCACAGCCCTGGGCCACCCAGTGTATTCATTGCCAGGAAAACCTTGAAAAAACGGCTATTGCCGGCCGGCCACTGGAGGAAGAAGCGCTTGCGCCGCCTTTTCAACGCAGTTTTCTGGACGCAGATACACTCGGATCAGTCGGTTATGACGGCGAGGATGCGCTCCAGGCAGTGGCCCGGTACGGGAGTTCAGACACACCGCAGGATATTCCGGGTTCAACTAATTATAAAGCACTGTTTCCCAACAGCAATGAGCATCTGGGCATGGTTGAACCTGCAGACGCTATCCCCAGCGAACCGGACAGTGCCAGCCACCAGGCCCGTAAACGCCAAAAAAAAGAAACCGGCCGCTAAGCTGCCGGTTTCTTTTTTGCCTATCAGCACTTTCTGCTGATAACTGTCAAAAACACCTATGGCCAGCGGCCGGCGTTGCTAACATTCGACAAGCCAAACTGTTCCTAATGCAGGATTTATCTGTTTTTTGTTTAATTATAAAACGTGCAACGGGTATACTATTTAGGTTGCTGAGCTATACAGGCAAAACAGATATTATCTTATACAACCCCAGGCATGGAGGTGGCTGAATGACCCGTCCGGAACCAAACTGCATAATTATTGCCAAGATTTGTGTCTTAGGACTGGTTGTAGCCGCTTATTTTGGTTTACCGGGAGTGCAACAGTTTGCTACTGAAGGCATTACCTATCTAAAATGTCGAAATTTTGAAGGTCTGCGCCAGTTTATTCTCTCCTATGGTCTCTGGGCACCACTAACCAGCATTGCGCTTATGACGCTGCAGTCTATGGTGCCGCTGGTGCCGGGGCTGATTATAACGATAACAAACGCCTGGATATTTGGCTGGAAATTAGGCTCTTTATATTCCTGGGCAGGGGCGCTCCTGGGCGCCGGCCTTGACTTTAGCATTGCCCGTTGGTATGGACGTCCGGTAGTCGAGCGGTTTATCAGCGTAAAATATTTAATTTTTACCGATACCTTTTTTAAAAAACATGGTGTGCTGGCCGTATTTATCACCAGACTCGTCCCGCTTGTTCCATTTAAAGTGATAAGCTATGGCGCAGGCCTGACAAAAATCTCTTTACTTCAGTTTACAGTCGCTACCGCTATCGGCCAGACACCGGCTATTCTGCTCTATTCAATAGTGGGGCAAAATCTGAGCCATGATTTCAAATGGGCAGCGGCGATTACATCATTGCTTATCATTACAGGCTTCATTGTCTATTACTACCGAGATGCCTTTGAACGCTACTTCCTGCCCCATAAAAACAAGTAGTCCACCAAACCCAAATCTACAGTGTTCTTGACGCGATATTTCCCGCCCAGCTTCGTTACCGTCGCCTTACATGTGTCCAGCGCGGCCCGTGCCAGTAATAAGAGGCCCATATCCTACAGGATCATTAAAGCAGCTCTTAATGAATCAGTTAGCGTCCTCCGCCTTGCATTGCGAAAAAATCTACGTTGTCTAAAACTAACATCCAATTTTTTTTGCCAAGGCACCAGTAAGAAACGCGGCAATTTTGGCCGCGCTTCTTTACGTTTGGAAAAAATTCCGGTATCATGTTATCATAGTTTAAGTCAGCCAGATAAGAATGGGAGAGAGGTTTGGTGCCGATATTAGGATTTGGAATCATTGCCATAGCAGTTATCATCCTTGATCAGTTGTCTAAACAGTATATTCAGGCCCATATGCTGCCCGGAATGTCACTGCCGGTGCTGGACAATATTTTTCATATTACCTATGTGTTAAATCCCGGTGCTGCTTTTGGTATTTTAGAAAACCAGCAGAAGTTTTTTATCATAATTGCGTTGCTTATGCTAACTTTTACTATTTATTTTTTTCAACAGATTCCTGATAAATTCCGCCTGATGCGCCTGGGTTTAAGCCTGCTGGCCGGCGGCGCGGTTGGTAATGTTATCGACAGGATCCAGACCGGCTATGTCATTGATTTTTTTGATTTCCGTATCTGGCCGGTGTTCAATGTGGCCGATATTGCCATTGTAACAGGTGTCGGCTGCGTAATTTATACACTGATATTTAGGTCTTTTCCTAATGAAAATCAAGAAAAATCAAGATAGGGATGATACTGTGGAGCAAAATCAAACACCTGTCAGTCATACCACAAGTTTTGCGGCAACAGACGAAGAACAGGGGGGCAGGCTGGATGTCCTCCTGACAAACCGGTTTCCCGAACTGTCCCGCTCCCACCTGCAAAAACTGATTGCCGGCAAACTGGTCACTGTCAATGGTAAGGCGGCCAAAGCCAATTATAAAGCGCAGGCTGACGATCAGATCATGATTACTTTTCCCGCGGCTAAGCCTATAGAAATTGTGGCCGAATCGATTCCCCTTGCTATCCTTTATGAAGATGCCGATATTATCGTCCTGAATAAGGCCCGGGGTATGGTCGTGCATCCGGCAGCCGGCAACTATCAGGGAACGCTGGTCAATGCCCTGTTAGAGCATTGCACTGATTTATCAGGCATCAATGGCGAGATCCGGCCGGGAATTGTGCATCGCCTTGATAAAGATACTTCCGGGGTGATGGTAGCGGCCAAAAATGACCGCGCTCATCTCGACCTGGCCGAGCAGATTAAAAGCCGTACGGCCAGCCGTAAATATCTGGCGATTGTTCATGGCAATATTGCCGAAGAGCAGGGTATCATTAATGCGCCCATCGGCCGTCATCCGTCCGACCGGAAAAAAATGGCGGTTACCTTTAGCAATAGCAAAGAGGCCATCACCCGCTTCCGTGTTGTCGAACGGTTCGTTAATTATACATTTGTTGAATGCAGGCTGCAAACCGGGCGTACCCATCAAATCAGGGTACATATGCAGTATATAGATCATCCGGTTGTAGGTGATCCCAAATACGGACCGGAAAAAAAACGTTTTGCCATCGCCGGCCAGGCCCTTCATTCGGCTGAGCTTTCACTCCGGCACCCGGCTACCGGTGAGACCATGATATTTACCGCCCCCCTGCCTGACGATATGGCAGCTATACTTAATCAACTGAAAACATCCAAAAGAGAGGAGCAATAATACTATGGCTAAACATGTAAACTGGGTAGACAAGGCTATTATCATGGACGCGCAAGCCGTTAAACGGGCCCTCACCCGCGTAGCCCATGAAATTGTGGAACGCAACAAAGGGGTCGGTGATTTGACACTGGTCGGTATCAGAACGCGCGGTGTACCGTTAGCCCAGCGCATAGCAGAAGAAATCAAACGGATTGAAGGTATTGAATTACCGGTAGGGGTGCTGGATATCACCCTGTACAGGGATGACCTGTCTACCCTGGCCTATCAGCCGATTGTCCATGAGACACTGATCCCTTTTTCTATTAATGACAAAAAAGTGGTCCTTGTCGATGATGTCTTATTTACCGGGCGTACAGTCAGAGCCGCCCTGGATGCAATCATGGATATCGGCCGGCCGGCAGCCATTCAGCTGGCTGTACTCATTGACCGCGGTCATCGCGAACTCCCGGTCAGAGCCGATTATGTGGGCAAAAATGTACCGACTTCAGGCAAAGAAATAGTCAGCGTACAGCTGACTTCAGTCGATGGCAGTGAGCAGGTTGTCATCAAAGAAATTGTTACCGGCTGAGCAATTGCTGTCCCAGCGTTTCATCAGGTGTTACATAAATGGTATTTTGATGATCATAAACGACAAAACCGGGTTTAGCCCCAGAGGGTTTACGGACATGCCGCCGCCTGGTATAGTCGACCGGAACATTGGCTGACTGACGGCTCTTACTAAAATAGGCGGCCAGCCGGGCGGCCTCTTTTATGGCCTGCTCCGTAATTTCCCGGTTTTCGCCCCGGATAATAACATGGGATCCCGGTATATCCTTGGTGTGCAGCCATATGTCGTCAGGTTGAGCCTGTTTAAAGGTTACAAGGTCATTCTGGCGATTATTTTTACCGATTATAAGATTAAAGCCCTCACTGCTTTTAACAGTGAACGGTGAAGAAGGCGCAGCCGGCGGCCGCCGTTTTTCCGAGGTTTTTAGATAGCCGGCGGCAATCAGTTCCTGCCGCACTTCATTCACTTCGGCACTGGCAAAGGCATGGGCGAGCGCGATAGCAATACTCTCTAAATAAACAATCTCATCCTGGCATTCCTTGAGCTGACCGGCCAAATGCTCCCCCGAGCGTTTGGCCTTGTTGTACTTTGCATAATACTGTTGCGCATTCGCCAGCGGGGACAGGTCAGAATCTAATTTGATAATAATCTGCTGGGCTTCAGGCCCCGCACTATATATGTCAAGCAGCGCCTGTTCGGCAACGCCGGTGTTAACCGCATACAGGTTAGCCATCAGAATATCGCCGTATTTTCTGAGTTCACCGGCATTTTCCGCCTGTGACAGTTCACCGGCTAACACAGCCTGCTTACGGGTCAGCCTGGCTAATTCGGCTGCGAGCAGCTTGTTCAGGACTTCTTTCTCCGGCACAGACGGACGGCCCTGATATTTGTCAAAGTACTCGACGGCCGCATTCATGCTGGGGAAAGTGTGGCGATCATACTGGCTGAGATGCCCGGGGACAAAGGCAGCAATCGCCAGTGGCCGCTGCCCCTCTACAACAATACTGGGGTTGACCTGCCCCTCTTTAAGGGGGGCAGCAATACTCGCAACCGCTTCACTTAAGGCCGCGGTATCGGCGGCGTCAAGTTCACTAAGGCTAATATCCGGCGAAAAACCGCCACGCCAGGCCAGCTCCCGTACAGTGAGCGGTCCCAGGCCAATGCCTGTGGCCATAATCGCTTTGCTGAGCGAGGCAGCCGGCGCTGCCAGGACCTTTTCGGCAAACAGAAACGGATCTGTTGCCAGGATATTCAACCTGTCCTGACCGGGCGGATAGGCGTATTCTTTACCAGGCAGTACCTGCCGGTAGCGGCTGACCTGGGCACTCACCCGTCGGACAGCATCAATGATGAGATTATTCTGGGTTAAAATAATATTGCTGTGTTTGCCCATAATTTCGACAACCAGACATTTGGTAACAATGATGCCCCGTTCCCCGCGCACATCAATGTTGATGTTGACAATACGGTCAAGACTATGCTGTTCAATACCGGCAATACGTCCGTCTTCCAGGTGCTTGCGCAGCAGCATGCAAAAGTTAGGAGCAACAGCCGGGTTTTCGGGCGCGGTAGCCGTAAGCAGGAGTTTGGGGCGCGCCGGGTTAGCCGAGAGCAAAAACCGCAGGTTTGCCCCTGGTTGCCGCACCCATAGTAAGAGAGAATAGGGGTCAGGCTGAAATACTTTATCAATCCGCCCGCCAGTGAGGGCGGTATTAAGCTCCCCGACCAGCGGGGCCAGCGACAAGCCGTCAAGATTCATTGTAGAAAACCTCCGTCATCCAATAGCAATTTGCCAATAGTATATCACCCCTGTAATTAGCGGTCAAACCCGGTCTAATTCACCCCGTAGCAGAATATCATGGTTAATAAAGCAAAACGCATGTTAGCGAGGTGGCTGCATGGATAGGGAAAAATGGTATACACGCACACCAGATGAAGCGGTTCAATTCTGGCAAACCAGCTTTGCCGATGGTTTATCCACTGCCGAAGTAAAGATCAGACTGGACAAATTCGGCTTTAATGAACTGGCCGAAAAAGAAAAGGTACCGTGGTGGAAGCGGTTTTTAGCCCAATTTCAGGATTTTATGGTATTAGTCTTGCTGGGGGCTACGTTAATATCGGCCTTATTGGGTGAATATGCCGACGCCGTCACCATCTTAATCATCGTCTTGATGAATGCTGTCTTAGGCTTTATCCAGGAATACCGGGCCGAGCAATCGCTGTCTGCTTTAAAAAAGCTGGCATCGCCCACAGCAAGAGTAGTTAGAAACAGTATGGTACAACAAATTCCTGCCAGGGAGCTGGTGCCTGGAGACATGCTGGTACTGGAAGCCGGTGATAAGCTGGCCGCCGACGGCCGGCTGATTAATGTCCACAATCTGGAGGTAGACGAGGCCGCCCTCACCGGTGAATCTATGCCTGTACGCAAAGTAGCCGACCGCAGCTTTAGTGAGGATGCTCCCCTCGGTGACCGAAAAAACATGGTCTACGCCGGTACCAGCATAGTCAGAGGCCGGGGAAAAGCGGTGGTATGTGCAGCTGGTATGGCTACTGAAGTAGGGCATATTGCCGGCATGATCCAGGAGACAACGGAAGAAACCACACCGTTAGAGAGACGGTTAGACCAGCTTGGCAGATTGCTGGTCTGGGGCTGTCTGGCGATCTGTTTAATCGTTGTCGTTACTGGTGTGATTAAAGGGGAATCCCTGTTTCTGATGTGTATGGCCGGTATCAGCCTGGCGGTTGCGGCTATTCCCGAAGGTCTGCCTGCCATCGTAACTGTGGCCCTGGCCCTCGGCGTCCAGCGCATGATTAAGCAACGGGCAATTATCCGCAAACTGCCGGCGGTTGAAACCCTGGGCTGCACAACCGTGATCTGCTCTGATAAAACAGGAACACTGACCCAGAATCAGATGACAGTGAGGCAAATATTTGCTAACGGCAATACATACGATGTCACCGGAACAGGTTATGATATAAAAGGCAATATCCTGTTTAACCAGCAGCCGGTTACAATCAGTAGGGATAAAGTTCTGCAGCAGTGCCTGACAATTGGCGTTCTCTGCAATAATAGCACCTTAAAACAAAATAATATTGCGATTACAGGGATCTGGCGCAATAAAACCGGAACAGGCTGGTCGATTGAGGGCGACCCTACCGAAGGCGCAATTATTGTTGCGGCTGCCAAAGCTGATATCTGGCAAACGGAAATAGAAAAAAGCCAGCAGCGGGTAGCTGAAATTCCTTTTGAATCTGAACGCCGCCGCATGTCGGTTATCTATCGCGATGCCAATAACAATAATATTCTTTATATGAAAGGCGCCCCTGATACAATCACAGAACTGTGCCGTTATTCCCATACGCCGGCAGGCCCTGCCACTATGACAAGTGAGCACAGAGCCAGTATAAACAATATTATCGAACAAATGTCATCGCAGGCCCTGCGGGTACTGGCAGTGGCTTATCGCCGCCTGACACCGGCTCAGGCCAGGAATCCCGATGAGGCTATCGAAACTGAGCTGGTGTTTGCCGGGTTAATCGGTATGATTGATCCCCCGCGCGAAGAAGCCAAGTCCTCCATTGCCTTATGCCGTGAAGCCGGTATCAAAACAGTAATGATCACCGGTGATCATAAGAATACCGCCATTGCCATCGCCCAGGAACTGCATATATACAGGGACGGGCAGCATAAGGCCCTCACCGGTACTGAGCTTGATGCGATGAATGAAGGTGAGCTTGATGCCACAGTCAATAAAGTCACAGTATATGCCCGCGTATCGCCGGCCCATAAATTAAGAATCGTCCGGGCGCTTAAGCGTCATGGCCATATTGTGGCCATGACGGGTGACGGGGTTAACGACGCCCCGGCAATAAAAGAGGCAGATATCGGGATTGCCATGGGGATTTCCGGCACCGCTGTTACTAAAGAAGCATCAGCCATGGTGCTGGCGGATGATAACTTTGCAACAATTGTCGCCGCCGTAGAAGAAGGCCGTGGTATCTACGATAATATCAGGAAATTCATCAGGTACTTATTATCGTGCAATATCGGCGAAGTACTGACTATGTTTTTGGCGGCATTGCTGGGTATGCCGATGCCGCTGCTGCCTGTGCAGATATTGTGGGTGAATCTTGTTACCGACGGTCTGCCGGCAATGGCGCTGGGCGTGGATTCTTATAATCCCAATATTATGAAGCGGCCGCCCCGCCATCCGGGAGAAAGTGTTTTTTCCCGCGGTTTAAGCCGGAAAATTATCGGCCGTGGTATTCAAATAGGTTTGAGCACACTTTTTGTCTTTAGTGTGATATACTATCTACAGAATGATTTGGCGCTGGCCAGAACAGCGGCCTTTGCGACCCTGGTATATTGCCAGATGTTCCACGTATTTGACTGCCGTTCCGAAACTGCTACCATCTTTGAGCTTACATTTACCAGTAATAAGTATCTGCTGGCAGCTGTAACCTTCTCTACTGTTATGCAGCTTTCGGTCATGTATATCCCGTTTTTAAGCGCTATTTTTTCAACTGTGCCGCTTTCATTGGGTGACTGGGCGCTTGTCCTGACCGTTTCCGGCTGGACACTGATAGTCAACGGCTTTAAACACATATTCAAACCCCGGCCGGCGCGCCGTACAATTTTGCCGCAAAACCGGTAACTACACTTCTAGGAGGAATAGCATGCATTTTACAAAGTGGCATGGATTGGGCAATGATTTCGTAATTATCAATAGTAAAACAGAACCTATTTCTGATTACCGGCAGCAGGCGCTGGCCGTCTGTGACCGTAATTTCGGCATTGGTGCCGACGGGCTTGTTGTTATCTTACCATCAGACATCGCTGATTTTAAAATGCGGATCTTTAATTCTGATGGCAGCGAAGCTGACATGTGCGGTAACGCGACCCGCTGTGTGGCCCGTTATCTCTACGAAACCGGCCTTACGGATAAAACAACAATTACATTAGACACGCTGGCCGGAATTATTACGCCGGAGCTGATATTTGATCAGAATACCCTGGCAACGGTTAAGGTTGATATGGGCGAACCGAAACTTACCCGCGGCGAAACCCCAATGACCGGTAATGCTGTTGAAAAAACCATCAATGCCGCAATTGAGGTCGGCGGCCAAACCTACCGGGTCACCGCCCTCTCCATGGGCAATCCTCACTGTGTCATTTTTGTTGATGATGTAGCCGCAGTTGATCTAGCTGCCATTGGACCGAAAATTGAGACCCATGCTCTTTTTCCCCGCAAAACCAATGTTGAGTTCATACAGGTCGTTGACCGGCAGACCCTGAGAATGCGTGTTTGGGAAAGGGGGGCCGGCATAACCAAGGCCTGCGGCACCGGGGCCAGCGCGGCTTTAGTAGCCGCAGTGCTAAACGGTCATACCGACCGGCAGGCAACTGTAAAATTAGACGGCGGTGACCTGTTTATCCACTGGGCCGACAATAACCATATCTATAAATCAGGCCCGGCGGTTGAGGTATTCAGAGGAGAATACTTATTGTAAGAAAACACGGCTGGCGCCGAGCCTTAGCGAAAGCAAAAGCCGCTGCTGCCCTATCCTGTTAAAAAGTTAACCTTTCTAGCAGGATAGGGCAGCAGCGGCTCGTCTTGAGCCGGTTTTTTATATAAGTTATCCATGCAAAAAAAGGAATTCTTTATGCCAGTGCCTAATAGTAATAGCGAAGATATTTGTCATCGGAGGTGTTTAGGTGAGGTTTCTTTCCGCTTTTTTTCTCAGCCTGCTGCTCCTGGTCTCGATTCCCTGGCCCGCGGGGGCAATATCATTAGTAAATAAAGAAGTTATCCTTGAAGCTCAGGATTACGGCGTAAAACGTCAGCAGCTGGCGCTTACGGAGTTTCTTGCCCCCTGGCTTGTTTATGAGGAAAAAGCTCCTATACTTAATGAAACAACGGAAAAAGCTTATTTATATACACCTTTTTTGCTGATAGCGAACGATGCCCGGGATAAAGTCCGGAGCAAGCAGGTTGTGGAGCTGGCCGACAGCGAAAAAATCCTTGCCGATTATGCGGGCTGTCTGGTTTTCAGTATAACAGCCAACGGCAACAGTCCCAATTTTACCGAGGGAGTTCAGGTCACCCTCAGGCAGGAAAAGAAGGTGTTTAAACCCTACCATGCAGTGGCAAACCCGCCGGTCAAAACCCCGCGCTTTCCTGATAAACCACAATATACCGCCCATTCTTATTTTTACTTTTCCGATAAAGATATTCTGCTGAATAAACCCATTACATTATTCGTCACCACCAAAGATAAGCAGGAACGCCGGTTTTACTTCGATTTGCCGAAATTTAAATGATTTTCTGCCAAAAATGGAGGTTATCTCCATTTATTTTTTTGGTAAAAAGGGATTTAGCAGGAACAAAGCGAAGTAACAGGTAAAATCTACGGGTTAAAATTGTATTATCAGTCAATAATAACATACGCAAAGGCAGGTGCAGGTTTCGTGCTAAAAAGTATGACCGGATTTGGCCGCGGTGAATATATTGATTCAACCCATCGGATTGTGGTTGAAATTAAAGCGGTAAATCACCGGTATAACGAGATTGTAATCCGTATGCCGAAAACTTTCGGCAGTCTGGAAGACAAAATCCGCCGCAGTATTGCCAATACTATTTTGCGTGGCCGGATTGATGCTTTTATCACTGTGGATGAATACGGAGAAAAGAAACGGACAGTAAGGGTTGACAAAGAATTGGCAATAGCTTACCATAATGCAATGAGAGAATTAGCCGGTATCGTTGAAATGCCTGCCAGCGATAATATCTTTCATCTTGCTAAATATCCTGATGTGCTCAAGGTGGAGGAAATAACAGAAGATGTTGAGCAATTATGGCCTAAATTGGGAACGGCGATTGAATCAGCGGTATTAAATCTGATGAGAATGCGGGAAACTGAAGGAGCCAATATTGAGCGTGACCTGCTGGAGCGGGTTGACAAACTGTACACATATATAGCCAGCATTGAAGCACGAGCCCCGCAAATCCTTATTGATTACCGGGAAAGACTGCTGGTCCGCATGCGGGAACTGCTGGCTGCGGCCGGAGCAGAACCTGATGAAACCAGACTGATCCAGGAAACCGCACTATTTGCCGACCGAACGAATGTTACTGAGGAAATTGTGCGCTTAAAAAGTCATTTATCTCAATTTAAAGCAACGGTTACAGCAGCTGAAGCGGTTGGACGCAAGCTGGATTTTATTGTGCAGGAGATTAACAGGGAAACAAATACCATTGCTTCTAAGGCCAACGATTCGACAATTGCTAATGTGGTGGTTGAAATTAAAAGTGAAATTGAGAAGGTCAGAGAGCAAATCCAAAACATAGAGTAATATAGGAGAGCTACGTCTAACAGCCTATAAATGTCATAGGAGGAGTCTTAATGGATATAAAATTGATCAACATTGGCTTCGGCAATATCGTATCGGCTAACAGGATTATCTCTATTGTCAGCCCGGAATCTGCTCCCATCAAAAGGATTATTCAGGAAGCCCGTGATCGGGGTATGCTTATTGATGCTACATACGGACGTCGGACCCGGGCAGTAATTATTACTGACAGCGACCACGTCATTTTATCGGCTGTACAACCGGAAACAGTGGCCCACCGTCTAACAAGCAAAGATACCAGTGATGAATCTGCCGAATAACCGCCTAAAAGGAGATTGACGATGACGCAGCAAGGAATTTTGATTGTTATTTCCGGACCTTCCGGTACCGGAAAAGGTACTATTTGCCGTGAGTTGCTGCGTAGCAATCCCCGTCTCAAATACTCAATATCAGCTACTACACGCCTGCCGCGGGTGGGAGAGGTAGATGGGGTAAACTACCTGTTTACTGGCAAAGAACAGTTTAAGACCATGATTGACAACGGTGAGCTGCTGGAATGGGCAGAAGTTTACGGTAATTTCTATGGTACACCACGCCGCTATGTGCTTGACCAGCTACATAGCGGGTTTGATGTTGTACTGGAAATTGATACACAGGGAGCCATGAAGGTCAAGGATAATTTTTCGCAGGGTGTTTATGTATATGTTGTCCCGCCTTCCCTTGATGAGCTGGCTGACAGGATTTACAAACGCGGTACTGACAGCCCTGAGGTAATCAAAAATCGTTTACACTGTGCAAGCAGTGAGCTTAAGCTGGCGCACAACTATCATTATATCGTGGTTAATGATCAGGTAGCTGCCGCTGTCCAAAGAATCGAAACTATAATCACTGCCGAAAAGTACCGGGCCGAACGCAATACTGATTTAATTGACAGCCTCTACCGTTCAAAGTGTATAGGCAAACCTGCAAGTAAAGGCTAGGGGGAAAACCTAATGATTAATCCGTCTTTAGATGCTTTAGTAGCGAAAGTTGATAGTAAATACACACTGGTGGTGCTTGCTGCCAAACGGGCCAGGGAAATCATGGACGGAAAGCCGTCTTCAGCAGAGTCGAAATCCAATAAACCTGTAACAATGGCCCTGGAGGAAATAGCCCAGCGGAAAATAACCTATGAACGTACCAAAACCGGCATTAAATAGGAGGAAATCATGTCCTCAGGTCAAACGATTGTCATAGGCGTTACCGGCGGCATTGCTGCCTATAAAACAGTAGATGTTGTCAGCCGTTTAAAAAAGGCCGGCTGTAATGTCTATGTTATTATGACAAAAGCCGCTACCGCTTTTGTCACGCCGCTCACCTTCCGGGAAATCAGCGGCAATCCGGTTATCACCGATATGTGGGAAGAACCCAAAACGTGGAATGTCCAGCATATCGCTCTGGCTTCGCGGGCTGATTTGTTTTTAGTTGCCCCGGCAACAGCCAATACCATTGGCAAAATAGCCAATGGTATTGCGGACGATATGCTTACAACCACAGTCATGGCCACTACGGCGCCGGTTATGCTCGCACCGGCGATGAATACAAATATGTTTCTCAACCCGGTCACCCAGCAAAATTTAGCCAAGTTAAAAAGCTTAGGCTATCATATTATGGAACCGGCCTCAGGTATGCTGGCTTGTGGCATCGAAGGACCCGGCCGGTTACCCGAACCGGCAGCAATTGTGGAAAATCTGCTGTCAATCCTGCACCCCCGCCGTGAGCTGGCGGGGAAACGCCTGCTGGTTACTGCCGCTGGCACCAGGGAACCCATTGACCCTGTCAGATATCTCGGCAACCGTTCCAGCGGTAAAATGGGCTATGCCCTGGCCCAGGCAGCAGCAGCCCGCGGTGCTGAGGTTATTTTAATTTCCGGACCTTCCGGGTTGCCTGTGCCGCCGGGAATTACCATAAAACGGGTAGAAACAGCGGCAGAGATGCACAATGCGGTTCTGGCTGACTTTGACGCCGTTGATATCGTCATAAAAGCAGCGGCGGTTGCCGACTACCGGCCTGAACTGGCGGCCGAGCAAAAAATAAAGAAAACCGGCGATACACTAACCCTGAGTCTGGTCAAAAACCCGGATATCCTGTACGATTTGGGCCAGCGGAAAAAGCGACAGCTATTAATTGGCTTTGCGGCTGAAACAGAAGGGCTGATTGAACATGCCCAGGAAAAACTGCGCAAGAAAAACCTGGATATGATCGTGGCCAACGACGTCACTTTACCCGGGGCCGGCTTTAACCTGGACACCAATATTGTGAAACTTGTTCACAGAAACGGCATGGTGGAGGCACTGCCCCTGCAAAGCAAACAACAGGTTGCAGAAATTATTTTAGACAAAATTTGTGCAATGCTGACAAATTCTACTTGATTTTTTTTATTAATTCGATTAAAATTTGATATGAAAATTGCATACTCTATACTCATCAAGAGTTGGTGGAGGGACTGGCCCGATGAAACCGCGGCAACCATTTAGCAGTATCCGGCTAAAAACGGTGCCAATTCCGGCGGCAAGACCGTAAGATGGGAGTGAAAGAAAAATCACGCCCCCTTGCGGGGGTTTTCTTTTTTTAGTCTACCAGGATTTATAAATAAATTCTGTGGACATAAAAACGCCTATACCCTAAGCACAGGCGGCTTCTGCCACCGTCCTAAAGGGCTTGGTACAAGCCAAACCTTTTCTTAAAATATAAACTGGGAGGGATAATGATCTTGGAAAAAAAACGTGTGCTTTTTACATCTGAATCTGTCACGGAAGGCCATCCGGATAAGATAGCTGACCAAATTTCCGACAGTGTACTTGATGCTATTCTGGCCCATGACCCGTCAGCCCGGGTGGCCTGCGAGACTTTGGTAACAACCGGTATAGTGCACGTAGTGGGAGAGATTACCACGAATTGCTATGTAGATATTCCCAAGATTGTCCGCGAAACCATCAAGAGTATCGGCTATACCCGGGCCAAATATGGTTTTGACGGCGAAACCTGCGGTGTTTTAATCTCGATCGATGAACAATCGCCGGACATTGCCCTGGGGGTAGACAAAGCCTTAGAAGCAAAACAGGGCGCCATGGATGCCATTGAAGCAATTGGTGCCGGTGACCAGGGGATGATGTTCGGCTATGCGACCAACGAAACGCCTGAATATATGCCGCTGCCAATCGCTTTAGCCCATAAGCTGGCGCGCAGGCTGTCCGAGGTCCGTAAAAGCGGTGAGCTCGGTTACCTCCGTCCTGATGGTAAGACCCAGGTTACGGTTGAGTATGAAGACGGCAAACCGGTGCGTATTGATACTATCGTTGTGTCCACTCAGCACAGCCCGGAAGC
This sequence comes from Sporomusa termitida, assembly GCF_007641255.1. Classification (NCBI taxonomy): domain Bacteria; kingdom Bacillati; phylum Bacillota; class Negativicutes; order Selenomonadales; family Sporomusaceae; genus Sporomusa; species Sporomusa termitida. Next base: position 2,148,202 of record NZ_CP036259.1, on the reverse strand, counting down.
AGACCGGGAAACAATTGAAAAGGATCTGATCGCCGCCGTCGTCGTCCCGATCGTGCCCGCAGAACTATTGGATGCCAAAACAAAATATTATATCAACCCAACCGGTCGTTTTGTGGTCGGCGGGCCGCAAGGCGATGCCGGTTTAACAGGCCGAAAAATCATTGTCGACACTTATGGCGGCATGGCCCGGCACGGCGGCGGCGCTTTTTCGGGCAAAGACCCAACAAAGGTTGACCGTTCCGCGGCGTATGCGGCCCGTTATGTTGCCAAAAATGTAGTTGCCGCCGGCTTAGCCGATAAATGCGAAATCCAGCTGGCCTATGCCATCGGCATTGCCCGGCCGGTTTCGGTTATGGTGGAAACGTTCGGTACTGCTAAAATTTCCGAGTCGAAAATAGTTGAACTCATCAACAAGCATTTTGATTTAAGACCGGCCGGTATCATTAAATCCCTGAATCTCCGGCGTCCGCTTTACCGTCAGACTGCTGCCTATGGTCATTTTGGCCGCACTGATGTCAGCCTGCCCTGGGAGCAGACCGACAAAGCGGAAATTCTGCGCAAAGAAGCCAATCTATAACTAATTAATTATTGACCAATGGTAATACTAACAATTGTGGACACTCAATTCAGTAACAAGGGAGGTATTCCATTGGCTACACAGAAAAATACCAAACAATCCATCTACCGTGTTGGCGGCCTGAAAGGCGACCATTGCCGGGATCGTATTGAGCATACTTTGTCCCATCTTTATGGTGTCTCCTCAGTGAAGGTGTCCTTAACCACCCATCAGGTTGCAGTTACTCATGACGAAGCAGTTACCCCCAGCGGCTATATTGAGGAAACGTTGCAATCACTTGGCTACTCTATTCAGAGTTAGGAAGTGCTTATCATGAAGCTTCGTTTTTCGCCGCTGCGCCGACACCGGACTAAACGTTTTTTTAAACGTTTGCCAATGGACACTGGGGTTGACTGGGAAATGGCCGCTCATGACCCGGACAACCGCCAGCAGGTATTTGACAATTAAAAAGCGAATATCTATTTAATAATTAAAAAGGGGACTAGCACAGTCCCCTTCTCTTTATTCGGTAATAAGTGGTGAAAACATGTCAAATACTGTTCAAGTTATTGTTAACATTCCGGCCCGCAGCCTTGATAAACCGTTTTCTTATACGATTCCGGCCCATTTAGCCAATGTGCAGGTAGGTTGCCGGGTGCTTGTGCCTTTTGGTAACCGTAAGGTGGAAGGTTTTATCATTAGCCTGGAACCGGAAAAAACCGAAGGCTTGAAATCAATTCTTGAGATTTTGGATCATGTGCCCTGGTTTGACAGTAATATGCTGAACACGGCCAGATGGTTAAGTGATTATTATCTGTGTTCACTAAGCGAAGCCATGCGCTTATTTATCCCCGGTCAGTCGGGCATTAAAACCCAGAAGGCCTATCAAGCCCCGGCCAGCGTTGATTTTGAGCAGGCAGCTGTTTTATTAAGCAAAAAGCCGGCAGAATTCCGGACGCTGCTTACCTACATATATGAACATGGTCCTGTCACCCTGACCGACCTTGCCAAACTGACGAGTGACCCGGCGGCTATGATAAAATTCTTTTTACAGCATAAACTAATTATCAGTGCCGATATTGTCAGCAAACGGGGCAAAGCCAGTGTGACAACCATTATTGACCTGGCTGTCAGCCGGGAAACGGCTGCTCAGATTGAGCAAACCCTCCCCAAAAACAAGGCCGCTCAGCGCCGCCTGCTCAACGCGTTGCTGGCTGCGCCCGGGAATTTGACCACGGCCCAGCTGCGTAGTCTCAGTATCACGCAGGACACAGTGAAAAAGCTGGCAGAACAGGGCCTTATTACAACCCGGCAGCTGCCTTTATTCAGAAACAGCTATGCCGGGGGCTGTCTGCAGACGCCGGCAGTAAACCTGACACCGGAGCAAGCCTATGCCCTCGGTTTAATCATACCGGCAATTAACACCGGCCTTCATACCTCCTTCCTAGTGCATGGTGTTACCGGCAGTGGCAAGACCCTGGTGTATATCAGGGCCGTTGCCGAGGCAAGGCGCCTTAACCGGCAGGCGATCGTACTGGTGCCTGAAATTGCGCTGACAAGCCAGATTGTAGCCCGGTTTAAAGCAGCCTTCGGCGAAGATGTCGTGGTCATGCACAGTAAACTGTCTGTAGGCGAACGGCATGATGCGTGGCGCCGTCTGCAGGCCGGCCAGGCAGGCATTGTCATCGGCGCCCGGTCGGCCTTATTTGCCCCGGCCGGTCAGCTAGGCCTGATCATTATTGATGAAGAGCATGAATTTACTTATAAGCAGGAAGAAACGCCCCGCTATCATGCCCGGGAGGTCGCATTAGCCAGAGCCAGACTGGCCGGGGCGGTTGTGGTGCTTGGCAGTGCCACACCTGCGGTTGAGACCTATTACAAAGCCCGGCAGGGAGACCACGTGTTTATCCCAATGAATCAGCGGGTCGATAATACACCGATGCCTGAGGTTACAGTTGTTGATATGCGCCAGGAACTGGCCCAAGGCCGGCGCAGTGTTATCTCCCAGGCCCTGAAGGATATGCTGACTGAAATACTGGCCAGGCAGGAACAGGCTGTCATCCTGCTGAACCGGCGCGGTTACTCGACCTTTGTGCTGTGCCGTGAATGCGGCCATGTACTCAAATGCCCGCATTGCGACATTGCCCTGGTTTATCATGCCTCAGCCACGGTATTGCGCTGCCACTACTGCCGTGAGCGCCACACAGTGCCGGATATTTGTCCGGTATGCAGCAGCCGCTATATTCGCTATTTCGGCGCCGGCACGCAAAAGGTGGAAGAAGCGCTGGCGGCCGCCTTTCCGGCCGCCAGAATCATTCGCATGGATCAGGACACCACCGGCGGCAAAATGGCGCATGACAAAATATTGTCGGCTTTCGCCGCCGGCACCTATGACATTCTCCTGGGCACGCAGATGGTGGCCAAAGGCCATGATATCCCCAACGTTACTGCAGTTGGCATCATCTCTGCCGATACAGCCCTGAATCTGCCCGACTTTCGGGCCGCCGAAAAAACCTTTGCCCTGCTGACGCAGGCGGCCGGCCGGGCCGGCCGCGGCAAAAAATCCGGCCGGGTGGTTATGCAGACCTATAATCCTGAACACTATGCGATTATCGCCGGTGCCGGTCACAATTACCAGGCTTTTTATCAGCACGAAATTACCTTCCGCCGCCAGTTACACTATCCGCCATATGCTAATCTGGTGAAAATAACCGTTCACGGGGCTGATGAAATAACCGTTCACCGCAATGCCAACCAACTGGCCGCAGATCTTACACAAGCGCCGGGGTTGGCAGACGCTGCCGTTATTGGTCCGTTTCCGGCCTCCGTGAATAAAATAAAAGATATCTTCCGGGTGAATATCCTCATAAAAACCCAGGAGCTGCCCACTGTGGCCAAACAGCTGGCAGGCTTAGGCCTGGCCAGCCGTCGTGATATCATCGTTGACATTGACCCTATAAATGTCCTTTAGTCACCTTTCGCGGCAAACGAAATTATGGTAAAATTTTTTTAATGGGTTTGTGTAAGAGGAGGTAAATACGTTGGCGGTAATGGAGATTAGAAAAGCAGGCGACAAGATATTAAAAGAATTGGCAGTGCCTGTTGATAAAATTGACCGTAAAATCAGAAACTTACTTAACGATATGGCAGAAACCATGTATGCTGCCGATGGCGTGGGGTTAGCGGCACCGCAGGTGGGAGTATCCCGGCGCCTCGTTGTCATCGACGTGGGTGATGGTCTGATCGAACTCATCAACCCGGTAATTGTTGCCAAAGAAGGCTGCGAAAGCGGTACCGAGGGGTGCTTAAGTGTTCCTGGCATGTGCGGTGAGGTTGAACGCTATGCCACCGTTACTGTAGAGGCTATCAACAGGAGCGGCAAAAAGATTCAGATTAACGGCTCAGGTCTGCTGGCCCGTGCCCTCCAGCACGAAATAGACCATCTTGATGGCATTTTGTTCATTGAGTTAGCCAAAACCATGCGTAAGGGGTAATAGAATGGGTAAATTACGTGTAGTATTTATGGGAACGCCGGATTTTGCCGTCCCCTGTTTAACAATGCTTATCAAAGAAGAGTTTCCGGTAGCCGCTGTTGTTACCCAGCCTGACCGCCCCAAAGGCCGCGGCCAAAAACTTGCTTATTCACCTGTTAAAGAAGCGGCACTGACCTACAAATTACCGGTTTTGCAGCCTGAAACGATTAAGACCGATCAATTTTATAACCAGCTAAAGGCACTTGCTCCGGATGTCATCATTGTTGTTGCTTTTGGCCAGCTTCTGCCCTCGCGGATATTAGCGCTGCCGGCCCATGGCTGCATTAATGTGCATGCTTCATTATTACCCAAATACCGGGGATCAGCCCCCATTCATTGGGCCATCATCAATGGCGAAACCAAAACCGGGATTACCACGATGCACATGGATACCGGCATGGACACAGGCGATATAATTTTTAAAGCCGAGCTGCCAATTCTGCCAACCGATACAACCGGCAGTCTCCATGACAAACTTCGTGACTTAGGCGCTACCGTGCTGGCGGACACACTGCAGCACTTAGCGGCCGGCCAGGCGCCGCGGACCCCGCAGGTTGAGGCAGATTCCACCTACGCGCGTATGCTTGACCGGGATACCGAACGCATTGACTGGCACCAGCCGGCTGTTGCCATCCATAATCTGGTGCGCGGACTTAATCCCTGGCCCGGTGCCTACTGCATCCTGCAAAATAAAACAATGAAAATTTGGCAGACTAATGTTCATAGCGAGACACAGACCTGTACAGAGCCTGGACGGGTTGTGCAGATAACCAAAACCGGGCTTGTTGTCGAAACCGGCCAGGGCCTGATCGAACTACAGGAAGTGCAGCCGGCATCAAAGCGGCGAATGAAGGCCAGCGACTGTGTTTGCGGCTATTGCCTTACTGTAGGCAACCTATTTGAATAGAAGGTGGCTATTATGATTGATATTGTACACAGGCCCCGCAAACGGCTTTTTTTAGTGCTTATCCTCATTAGCCTGCTGCTGGCAGTCATATCTAGTTACGGGTTGTGGGTTGTCAGCCTGCCAGGTTTAACCAATATCAGCAGCTATTTGCCCCTGCTGCTTGGCACATTGTTAGCAGCAGTTATTCTGGCTGCTGTCTGTGGTGTGGCCGGTATCCTGCTGGCGATCCTGGGGTTTAGGACTTTGGGCATCTTTCAGGGATTGGCCTGGTCAGCTATTAATCTCTTATTTCCGATCGCTATTTGCCTGGGCAAATTGTTTGATGTCGACAAAGAACGGATCGAACGCTCTTTTATTGAGGTCAGCAACCATTTAATCAAGCAGAAGAATATAAAAGTACAACCGTCCAAACTGCTGATTATGACACCGCACTGCCTGCAGCAGGAGGCTTGCCCGCATAAAATAACCCGCGATGTGTCCAACTGCCATCACTGCGGCCAATGTCAAATTGGTGATCTGGTAACACTGGCCAATCGCTATGGCGCCCATCTGGCGGTTGTGACCGGCGGTACCTTAGCCAGAAAGGTGATCAAAAGCATTCGGCCGCACGCAGTCCTGGCCATTGCCTGTGAACGCGATCTGACAAGCGGTATCCAGGATGTATTCCCCCTGCCGGTTATTGGCGTTCTCAACAGCCGGCCTTTTGGGCCCTGCTGCAATACACGGGTTGATCTTAAGAAAGTGGAAGAGGTTATTCAAAGCTTTATAAAAAGCACTTAGCAATAAATTTTAAAGATGGTGGCTCTATATGACTACAAAAAAAAATGACGCCAGGGAAATCGCTCTAAAAGTAATTAATGACATAGAGACTAACGGTGCTTACGCCAACATTGCCCTGAACCGCGAAATAAACCGTCAGCTGTCCCAGGGGCAGCTTTCCGATCAGGACCGGCGATTTATCACTGAATTGGTTTATGGTACCGTCAAAGCCGGAGCTACTTTGGACTGGATGCTCAGCAGCTACCTGAGCCGCCCGCTTACGAAAGTGGCGCCTGTTATTAGAAATATCCTGCGTTTAGGTATGTATCAGTTATTTTTTTTGGAAAAAGTACCGGCTTCCGCCGCCTGCAACCAGGCAGTTGAACTAACCAAAAAGTACGGACATGCCGGTACCGTTAAATTTGTCAACGGCGTGCTGAGAAATGCTGCCCGCAGCCCGGAGAAAATAGTATATCCCGACCCGGATAAACAGCCGGTGCAATACCTGGCACTAAAATATTTTCACCCTGAATGGCTGATTACACGCTGGGTTGCGCGTCTGGGTGCCGCCGCCTGTCAGGAGTTATGCCAACTTAATAATACCACACCGCCCCTGTCAATCCGCACTAATACAGTTAAGACCAGCCGCCCTGAGCTCCTGCAGCGGTTAACAGACGAGGGGGTAACCTGCGAGCTTTCAGACTGGGCCCCGGAAGGTATTATATGCTATGGGCATCCGGGCCTGAACACCCTGGCCTCATTGCGGGCAGGGCTTTTCCAGGTACAGGATGAAAGCTCCATGGTGGTGGCCCATATTCTCGATCCTCAGCCGGGTGAATTTATCATTGATGCCTGCGGGGCTCCCGGTGGTAAAACCACTCATATTGCCGCCCTGATGAATAACACCGGTAAGGTTTTATCTACTGATATTTATGAACACAAGCTGGCTTTGACACGGGAAAACGCCAGCCGTCTGGGCTTAACCAATATTGAAACAAGGGCACTCGACGCTGTCAATTTAGACAGTATGTATCCGCTTAAGGCTGACAGGGTCCTTGTCGATGCCCCGTGCTCCGGCCTGGGGGTCTTAAGGCGCAAACCTGATTCCCGCTGGCGCAAAACAGAAGATATTTTACAGGATCTGCCCAGGTTGCAGTCCGCAATTCTCGCCAGTGCCGCCCGGTGTGTAAAACCAGGTGGTGTATTGGTCTATAGCACCTGCACGACCGAGCCGGAAGAAAACCAGGATATTGTTCAGGCCTTTCTCCAGGTTCAGCCTCAGTTCAGCCTGGAAACAACAGGTCAATACCTGCCAGGGAAAAAACGACCTGCCACCATGTTGCAGCTTTGGCCGCACACCGACGGTGTGGACGGTTTTTTTATAGCCCGTATGAGACGGCAGAATTAAGGCGGTATCAATTATGACAGCTCCGGCAAAAACTGAATTATTTGGCCTCACGGCCGCTGAAACGGCGGCGGTGATAAAACCACTGGGCCTGGAGAAGTACCGGGGCCAACAAATCGTTGAGTGGATTTATAAACACGGTGTACGTGAGTTTGCGGCAATGACCAATCTTGCCAAAGACCAACGCGCCAAGCTTGCGGACAACTTCACCATTATGCAGCTTAATGAGCAGGCAGCCCAGCATGCCGGCGACGGTAAAACCAGCAAGTTTTTACTGGCATTTACGGATGGTATGGCAGTGGAAACTGTGCTCCTGCGTCAGCACTACGGCAATAGTGTCTGCATTTCCACCCAGGTAGGCTGTGCCATGGGCTGTTCTTTCTGTGCCTCAACCCTGGGAGGTCTGGCCAGAAACCTTACTGGCGGCGAGATCCTGGCCCAGGTATTATATATTGAACAATTATTGCAACCGGCAGGGCATAAGGTCGATTCGATTGTGCTTATGGGGTCAGGCGAGCCTTTGGCCAATTACGACAATGTCCTGCGGTTCATCCGCCTCATCCATGCACCGTATTGCCTTAACTTAAGTTATCGCAGCATAACGCTGTCTACGGCCGGGATTGTACCCGCCATCGACAAATTAGCGGCGGAAGGGATTCCCATTACGCTGTCTATCTCCTTGCACGCCGCCAGCAATGAGCTCAGAACCAGGCTTATGCCTGTTAATAAACACTACCCCCTTGAACAGGTGCTGGCAGCAGGAAGCCGCTATGCCGACATTACCGGCAGACGTGTTACCTACGAATATAGCCTGATTGCCGGTATTAACGATCAGCCGGAACATGCCCGCGAACTGGCGGCGCTGCTCAAAGGGCGCCAAGCCAACGTTAATTTAATCCCTGTCAACCCGGTCCCTGAACGCGGCTTCTACCGTCCGTCACCTGCCGATATTGGCAGGTTTGAGCAGTTCTTAAAAAACCACCAGCTTAATGTCACGCTCCGGCGGGAGATGGGAACCGATATCGATGCTGCCTGCGGCCAGCTTCGCCATAAAATCCTGCGAAAGAATGGTTAATTTTGACTAGACTGGCGATATCGCGTATAATGAGACTGTGAAATTATGAGAGCAGCGGGAGTGTTACAACTTGAAGTTTGTCCGCAATATGGAAAGCTTTTTTGAGAAATATATCGAAGATTTCTTTAACAGGCAGTTTACCAGTGGTTTACAGCCGGTAGAGATCGCCAGACACCTGGGGCGGATGCTGGAAGATGAGCGTACTGTGGGTGTTTCTCATGTATATGTGCCTAACAATTACTCAATTTATGTAAGCCGGGAAGAGTATGAGCGGCTGGCTCCCTATGCTCCCTCTGTATGTGGTGAACTGTCAACCTATTTAACTGAGGAAAGCCGGCGTAAAGGCTACACCATGTCCGGCAGCCCCCAGATTGAACTTTTTGCTGATGAAAACCTAACGAAGCAGGCCTTACGGATTACATCAAGCTTTACCGATGATCCCGGCGAAGTAGACAGCTCCCCGCCGGCAAGCCTGAACAGTGATACCAGGATATTTGACAAACTCAATCCGTCATTGCCGGATGATCCGCCAGTCCAGCTACTGTACGGACTGTTGACAGTAATTGACGGACTTGATGCCGGGCTTAAAGTTGACTGTGCCGCCACCAGAATCAACATTGGCCGCCGGAATACAAATGAAATGCCGCTGACTGATATGAATACATCACGGTTGCATGCATATATTGTTTACGAAGACGGCTGCCATGTTCTGCATGATGCCAAGAGTCTAAACGGCACTTATGTCAGCAGCCACCGTATTACCCACAAGCAATTAAAAAATGGCGACAAAATCAGCGTAGGCAATACTGTAATTTTATACGAGGTGAATTGAATTGCCTGGTAAAATACATTGGCTCAGTATTGTTGCAATCACCCTGCAATATAGTCTGGTCTTACTGCTCTATTATTTTTTATATCGCGTAATAAAAATTGCTGCCAAAGATCTAGCCAGGCAGACGACAGCCCCGCAGGTTCGAGCCGTTGCCTGGCAAGAGGAAGAGGGCACCGGCAGCAATGAACTGCCTAAACTGCTGGTTATTGATGACAGCAAGAACCTGTTAGCACAAACTGTGTATCCCATAGCCGAAAGCTTAGCTATAGGACGCAGTCAACATAATGATGTAGTTATTAATGATTCCTTTGTTTCTTACGAACATGCCTGTATATCTACATCAAAACAAACATACCTGTTAGCTGATTTAAACAGCACAAACGGTACATTGCTCAATGGTCAACGGATAGAAGAAGAAACTGCTCTGGCGGACGGCGATATCATACAAATCGGAGCAGTTACTCTTAAGTTTGCGAGGTGACTTCCATGCTGGCATTTGCACAGTCAGACATCGGTATGGTACGAAAAACCAATGAAGATAGTTTTATTTTTGCGCCGCCGCACTTATTTGTAGTTGCCGACGGTATGGGGGGCCATGTTGCCGGTGAAATTGCCAGCAGCCTGGGAGTCAATACCATTCAGGAATATATCAAAAATTGCCGGCAGCCTGCTGACTGGGAGCAAAATCTTAAAGCAGCCATTATTCAGGCCAATGCAATCATTTACCAAATGGCCCAGGCCAAAAGCGAGTGCCTGGGTATGGGCACTACGGTTACGGCAGTATATGCCGATGGAGCCGACATCTACTGGGGACATGTGGGTGACAGCAGGCTGTATCTGATCAGGGAAAATCAACTGCAACAGATAACCAGCGACCACTCGCTTGTTGAAGAATTAGTACAAAGCGGCAGTATCACAGTTGAGGAAGCCTTAGTACATCCACACCGGAATATTCTGACCAGAGCCGTCGGTACCAGCGATACAATTTCTGTCGATACAGGCATTTTTTTGCAACAGCCTGAAGACCGGTTATTACTATGCACAGATGGATTAACGAACATGGTATCGGAGAAAGATATACTTAGTATCTGTTTACAATATGAACATCCGCAGCAGGCAGTCAACAAGCTTGTCAAACAGGCTAGCCAGGCAGGCGGCTATGACAATATTACGGCAATTATTGTGGAATACAGGGACTAACCATGAGGCAAACAAGATTAACCGAGTTAGGTTTGCTGGTTCTGGCCGGTCTGGTGCTGCTCAATGGCTATCTTGCAGTTACTTTAACAAATAATCAGTTTAGTTATCAGGGGCTGGGAGCCATAAGCGGCTTAATCTTGCTGTGGACAGCTACTGCAGCTGTCATGCGCGGCGTTTCAGCCAGTGCCGACCCGCTGCTGCTGCCGCTGGCAGTATTTTTAGCCGCTATTGGGTTAACAATGATTTTACGACTGCGACCTGATTTATTTTTCCCCCAGGCTTTGTGGCTGACGGCAGGACTCATCGCCTTTGCCATTACCGGCCATATTTTCCGTCAGGCCGAAGCAATTGCCAAATATAAATATGTATGCGGTCTGACGGGCATCGCTTTATTAGTACTCACCATTACTCTGGGTGTTGACATTGGCGGTAACAAAAACTGGGTTATTCTGGGCCCGGTGCGATTTCAGCCCTCCGAGTTTGCCAAACTGTTTATTATCCTGTTTTTGGCGGCCTATTTAAGTGAAAGACAACAGCTCCTGACCTTTGCCACCAAGCATTATGGCCCGTTTACCCTGCCTCATCCCCGGTTTATAGCACCGTTGCTGGCGCTATGGGGGTTAACAATGATGATGCTTATTGTCCAGCGGGACCTTGGCTCGGCGTTGTTATATTTCGGCACCACCGTAATTATGGCCTATATGGCCAGTGGCAGGCTTAGTTATGTGGTATTAGCGCTTGGCCTGTTTTTTGTAGGTTCGATTATGTGTTATCTGCTGTTTCCCCATGTCCAAGTCCGGCTTGATATCTGGCTTAATCCCTGGGCTGATCCCGACGGCCGTGCCTATCAGATTGTCCAGTCATTGTTTGCTTTCGGCTCAGGCGGAATTCTGGGAAGCGGTCTTACTTACGGTTATCCGAATGTCATCCCGGAGGTACATACCGATTTTATATTTGCCGCGATCGCTGAGGAACTGGGATTAGCCGGCTCAGCCGCCGTAATTATTGCCTATATACTCATTGTATACCGTGCCTTTCGCGCCGCGCTGACCGCAGCAACAGCTTTTACGATGCTGCTCGCCGGGGGACTGGCCATACTGACAGCGCTGCAGACTTTTCTTATTATCGGCGGCGTAACCAAGTTTTTGCCGTTGACCGGTATAACCCTGCCGCTCATCAGCTATGGCGGCAGTTCAATGGTTTCCAGTTTTATCCTGCTGGGTATGTTATTTGCCATATCGGAGGCGACAGTGCCCCATGAGAAATAAAATCAACCAGGATCAGCCAATTCGCCGCAATATCTATAAGGTTGCCCTATTCTCCATCGGTTTGCTGGCCATATTGCTAGGTTATATTACCTATCTTCAGGTTATTAAGAGCAACAGCCTGGCCTTTCATCCCCTCAACCGGCGCACCGCCGAGGCGGCCCGTAAAATCGAACGCGGCCTGATTACCGATAGCCAGGGCAAGGTAATTGCTATAAGTAAACAGACAGCCTCACAGGAGTATACGCGCGAATATCCCGGGGGCGCATTATTTGCGCATGTAGTCGGCTATGACAGCCCCAAGTATGGCCAAACCGGGATTGAAAGCACCTATGACGGCCATCTGTCCGGGCAGATAGCCCCGGAACGCCGCTTAGGCGCGATCAGTCAGTTATTCAAAAGCAATACCGGGGACAATATTACCCTGACACTGGATGCCCGGCTGCAGCAAGCTGCCTATCAGGCCCTGGGAGATAACCGCGGCGCTATTGTCGCTATCTCTCCCGGGACGGGGGCAATTTTAGCCATGGTCAGCCGTCCCGGTTTTAATCCAGGCAGCCTTGACGCCAATTGGAATGATATCTCCCAGGCTGAGAGCAGCCCGCTCCTGAACCGGGCGACTCAGGGCTTATATCCGCCAGGCTCAATTATTAAAGTGCTTGTGGCCGAAACGGCATTAGCCGATCAAATGGCTACCGGCAAGCGTGAGTTTACTTGCACCGGGGCACTTAAAATCGGACCTGATTATGTGCTGCCCGAGTCTGGTAACAAAGCTCATGGCAAACTCAGTCTGGAAGAGGCCCTGGCAGTATCCTGCAATGTAACCTTCGGCCAATTGGCACTGGACCTGGGGCCGGCTAAAATGGCCAGGGGTTTTGAACGGTATGGGTTTTCCCGGCCGCTGGACGGTGATATCAGTGAAATTCCAGGTAAACTGCCGGATTTCAGTAAACTGGGAGATGGCGATTTAGCCCAAACAGGCATTGGCCAGGGCAGCCTGCTGGTTACCCCGCTGAGGATGGCTCTGTTGGCAGCAACTTTTGCCAACAGAGGGACTATGATGAAACCCTATTTAGTACAAAAAATCACCACCCCTGACGGGGTGGTAGTTAAAGAAACCGCACCGGAAAAATGGCTGTCGCCGGTAGATGAGCAGCTTGCCGCTCAGATAGCCCGCATGATGGTTACTGTAGTAAATGCAGGCACAGGTAAAGGAGCGGCAATCCGGAATATTGAGGTTGCCGGTAAAACCGGCACAGCCGAAAACCCGCACGGCTCGCCGCATGCCTGGTTTATTGGCTTTGCACCGGCTGAGAATCCGCAGATTGCTATTGCTGTGGTTGTGGAAAATGCCGGTGCCGGCGGCGCCATTGCTGCGCCGGCAGCGCGGGAAGTCCTGGTACAGGCATTACAATAAGGGGGTGAATATATGCTCAATCGCACACTTGATGATCGTTACACAATACTGGAACGTATTGGCGGCGGGGGGATGGCCGATGTATACCGTGCTCATGATAAGCTGCTTGACCGCTCAGTAGCCGTTAAGGTACTCCGCTCACAGTTTACTGACGACGAGGAGTTTGTAAGCCGGTTCCGGCGGGAAGCCCAGGCAGCCGCCAGGCTTTCTCACCCCAATATTGTCAATATTTATGATGTTGGCCTGGATGATCAAGCCTATTATATTATCATGGAATATATTTCCGGGGAAACACTAAAAGACAAAATTGAACGGGAAGCACCCTTGCCTGTGGAAACGGCGGTGCGAATTGCAATTGAAATAGCGGAAGCACTTGAACACGCTCATCAAAACAATTTGGTACATTGTGATATTAAACCACATAATATTCTGGTTACCCGTTCCGGCCGCATTAAAGTAACTGACTTTGGCATTGCCAGGGCCGTTACTTCCTCCACAATGACTAACTCCGGCACAATTATCGGCTCAGTCCATTACTTTTCGCCGGAGCAGGCCAAAGGTGCCGCTGTGGGCGCCAAGTCAGATATTTATTCACTCGGCGTCGTTCTTTACGAAATGCTCACAGGCCAGGTTCCGTTTACCGGTGAATCACCGATCAGCATCGCTCTTAAGCATTTGCAGGAAGAGCCTAAGGCTCCCCGGGAACTAAATCCTGACATCCCGCCACTCATTGAGGCTGTCGTTCTGAAAGCAATGGCGAAAGATCCTGCAGCCAGATTTAATGATATTGGCGAAATGACTGCCGATTTTAAATTAACCCAGCATTACCTCAGGGATGACAGCACCCGCCGGTTGTCGCGCACTGATTTCCCTACCCAGGTTCTGCCACCGGTAACACCAGCAACAAACCCAGGTAACCCTAACAACCCGGTTCAAGCAGCGGGCCTCACACCTAATTCGCCGGTACCAAAAAACAGCAGGCCATGGATCCTGGGGATCTTGCTTTTTCTGTTAGTGGCTTCGGCACTTGCCGCATTTTTAGGCTTCGGTAAATTCTGGAGCCTTAATGAAGTGCTGGTACCGGACGTTGTCGGTAAACAGATAGATACCGCCCGCAATATCTTACTTAGTAATAACCTTCGCGTCACAGTGTCTGATGCTTTTAACGATAAGGTTCCGGCAGGTTATGTCATTTCCCAACAACCGGAAGCGGGGACGACAGTCAAAGAGCAGCGAACCATCACCGTTATTGTCAGCAAGGGCGGCGAGGTGACTGTAGTTCCCGATTTGCGCGGCCTGAACCGCCGTGATGCAGAGCTGCAGATTAAAAATTCCGGGTTAAAGGTAGGCCGGATTGACGAACAATTTACTGAAGATACCCCGCAGGATACGGTTATCAGTCAGAATCCCCGGCCGCCGGCGCAAATAACCAAAGGCACCGCTATTGATATTGTCGTAAGTAAAGGGGCCAGCCCGAAAAAAGTCATCCTGCCTGATTTCCAGGGATCGCTCTTAAGTACTGTTGCTTCCCAGCTGGAAAGCCTGAAACTAAAACAGGGACAAGTAACTGAAATACTCAATGACAAATATCCGCCGGGAACCATTGTCAGTCAGAACCCGCTCCCGGCTACAGAAGTAGCAGAGGGTACCGCGATCGACTTTTCCGTAGCCAAAGGCGTACCGGGAGCCGTTAAGAGAGCCATGGTGCAAATAACAGTACCTGACGGCCCAGCCCGCCAGCCTTTGCAAATTGTGGTGACAGACGCCAATGGCCGCCGGGTCGTGTATGAGGGTACACATAAAGCCGGGGAACAGGTGGAGAAAACAGTAGAAGGTATTGGCCAGGTACGGGTTCAGGTTTATATAAATGAAAAATTATTACAGGAACAAACAATATAGGAGGCCCATTATGTGCTGAAAGGTATTGTGGTTAAAGCCTATAACAGTTACTACTATATACAGTCCGGCGGTAAAATCATTGCCTGCAATCTGCGGGGCCGGTTTAAAAAGGAACGCTTTTCACTCCTGGTGGGTGATGAGGTAACCTATACCTTAACCGGCCCCGACAAAGGCGTCATTGAAGAAATCCGGCCCCGCCGCAGCATGCTGAAACGGCCAATGGTAGCCAATGTGGACCAGGTTGTTTTAACCTTTGCTGCTGTCAATCCTAATATTAACACGGCTCTAGTGGATAAGTTTCTGGTTATTGCCGAACTCTCTGAACTGGAAATAGTCCTGTGCATTAACAAGATCGATTTATCTGATACAGACTCTGTTGCCAAATTAGCCGAGCTGTATGAGCAGATTGGCTATAAAGTGCTGACAGTGTCTGCCAAGCAGGGGCTAGGGATTCATGCGCTGCGATTGCTTCTTTTTGATAAAATTACCGTTTTTGCCGGTCCCTCCGGTGCCGGCAAATCAACTATCCTTAACGCCATTCAGCCCGGACTGGAACTGATGACAGGCGAGGTCAGCCATAAAATTGGCCGGGGCAAGCATACCACGCGCTTCGCCGAGCTTTTGCCGGTGACCGGCGGCGGCTTTGTCGTTGATACTCCGGGGTTTAGTTTCACAGAGTTTAACGATATAGAAGAAGCTCATTTAATGGACTATTTCCCTGATATAGCCAGGATAGCGCCAACGTGCAAGTTCAGTACCTGTCTCCATTACAAGGAGCCCCAGTGTGGTGTTAAACAGGCCATCGCCAGCGGACTCATCTCTCAGGCAAGATATCAGTCCTATCTTGAAATATTAACTGAAATCAGAGAAAGCAAGAAGGGATACTAAATGACTACGCCGATTAAAGTTGCCCCCTCCATTTTATCTGCCGATTTTTCACGCTTAGCGGAGGAGATACTTAAGCTTGAACAGGCCGGAGCCGACTGGGTACACATCGATGTTATGGACGGCCATTTTGTTCCTAACCTTACGTTTGGCGCACCGGTTGTCGCGGCCATCCGCCCTGTTACCAAATTACCTTTTGATGTCCATTTGATGGTAAGCAACCCGCAGGCTTTCGTAGATCCCTTTGTAAAAGCCGGCGCCGATATTATTACTGTGCATGCAGAGACTGCCCCGCACCTGCACCGCCTGATTCAAACCATTAAAGAGCAGGGGAA
This sequence comes from Sporomusa termitida, assembly GCF_007641255.1. Taxonomy (NCBI): domain Bacteria; kingdom Bacillati; phylum Bacillota; class Negativicutes; order Selenomonadales; family Sporomusaceae; genus Sporomusa; species Sporomusa termitida. The sequence continues at coordinate 2,132,134 of NZ_CP036259.1, read as the reverse complement.
AAAAGCAGGTGTATCCTTAAACCCCGCCACACCGCTCTCGCTAGTGGAAGAAGTGCTGAGTGACATTGATATGATACTCATCATGAGCGTCAACCCGGGCTTTGGCGGTCAGCAGTTCATCCCGGCGGCAATTGACAAGATTGCCCGTTTGCGGGCTATGCTTACGACCCGCAGCCTTACTGTTGATATTGAGGTTGACGGAGGCATTAATGCGGTTACGGCCCGCAAGGTTACGGCCGCCGGTGCCAATATCCTGGTTGCCGGTTCAGCCGTATACGGTGCCCCTGATATGGCGGCAGCAATTAAGGCTATCCGGGGGCTTGATTAAATTGGCGCTTAATGGTAACATAGGTAGTAGCTAATAAATGAATTACATACTTAGCCTTTGGGGCAAGGTGAAAAAGAGAAATCTTTTGATTCCTGACCGGCGGTACAGCCCGCGAGCCGTTATACGGCTGATCTGGTGTAATTCCAGAGCCGACAGTATAGTCTGGATGGTAAAAGGCGTATATTCTGCCATAATGGCAGTTATTGAATTTTCCTTTTAACTGTTGATAGCCCCAAAGCTAATCAACAGTTTTTTATTTTATCTGTACTGGGGGACTTCTATGGACGAATATTACATGCAGCAAGCCCTGACAATTGCGCAGTACGCCCAGGGCCGTACCAGTCCTAATCCACTGGTAGGTGCTGTTATCGTTAAAGACGGCCGCATCGTCGGCCAGGGGTGGCACCGTCAAGCCGGCACACCCCATGCCGAGATTCATGCCTTGGCCCAGGCCGGCGACCTGGCCAAAGGTGCCACTGTCTATGTGACTCTTGAGCCCTGCTCTCATCATGGCCGGACCGGGCCCTGCGCCGATGCCCTGATCCAGGCCGGTGTCAGGAAAGTTGTTGCTGCCATGGCTGATCCTAATCCGCTGGTGGCCGGCAATGGCCTTAACCGCCTGCGGGCAGCCGGCATTGAAGTGGTTGAAGGTATTCTGTCAGCAGAAGCCGCCCGGCTCAATGAAGTATTTATCAAATGGATTGTGACCGGCATGCCCTGGGCAGTTCTGAAAACGGCCATGTCACTTGACGGCAAAATTGCTGCTTATACCGGTCACTCCCAGTGGATAACAGGCGCAGCGGCAAGAGCGTATGTCCATAAACTCCGGGATACGCATGAAGGTATTCTGGTAGGTATCGGCACTGTGCTTGCTGATAATCCGGAATTAACGGCCCGCTTGCCGGCGGCTGGCCGCAACCCGGTGAGGATCATTGTTGACAGTATGGCCCGCACGCCGCTGAACGCGAAAGTAGTAACCGACGGCCAGGCGCAAACCATTATTGCTGTCGGCCGGGAGGCCCCTGCCGACAGGGTTGCGGCTCTCACCAGCAAAGGTGTTGAAGTCCTGACCCTTGACCAGACACCTGCAGGTATCAACCTGCGCCAGCTGTTTAAAATATTAGGAGAACGCCGCATTACCAGTATATTGGTGGAAGGCGGCGCCACAATCAACGCGTCTGTATTTACAGCCAATCTAATCGATAAAGTCTACTGCTTCATTGCGCCGAAAATAATTGGCGGCCGCACTGCGCCAACCCCGGTCGGAGGAACAGGCGCTCCGGCTGTGGATCAGGCCCTTATGCTTGAAGACCTAAGAACTGAGGCAATAGGCGCCGACATATTAATTACCGGTTACCTAACCGGACGGGAGGGACACAATGTTTACCGGACTTGTGGAAGAACTCGGCAAAGTTAAGCAAATAGCAAGAGGCGCCAAATCTGTGCGCCTGACCGTAAGTGGCAGCAAGGTACTGACAGATGTTAAGCTTGGCGACAGCATTGCCGTCAACGGCACCTGTCTCACAGTTGTCGATTTTAGCAGTGATTGGTTTACTGCCGATGTTATGCCGGAAACAGTTGACCGGACAGCCCTGGCTGAACTCAAAACCGGCGACACGGTTAATCTGGAGCGCACGCTCCGTGTTGGCGATCGCCTCGGCGGCCATATAGTCAGCGGTCACATTGATGGTGTAGGTTTGATTCTGACTAAAGAGCAAAATGACAATGCCGTTATTGTCAAAATTGGTGCCGGCCCCGAAGTCATGCGCTACATTATTAACAAAGGCTCCATTGCCATTGACGGTACAAGCCTCACTGTCGTTGATTCCGGCCCGGACTGGTTTACGGTTTCACTAATTCCCCATACGTCGGCGCTGACTACCGTCGGGCTTAAACCAGCAGGCAAACAAGTAAATTTAGAAGCAGACATTATTGGTAAATATGTGGAAAAGCTGCTTGGTTTGAAACCGGACAGCAAACCGTCTGACAGGATAACGCTCGGGTTTCTCGAACAGCACGGTTTTGCACTATAAGCATTCTACAGCCAGGCAATAAATGGAGGATGTTATATGAGATTCAATACAATTGAAGAAGCGATTGAGGATATAAAAAATGGCAAAATCGTAGTGGTAATCGACGATGAGGACCGGGAAAATGAAGGTGATCTTGTTATAGCGGCCGAGAAAGTAACGCCCGAAGCTATAAATTTTATGGCTACCCATGCCCGCGGCTTGATTTGCATGCCGATTATCGGCAATAGACTCGATGAACTCGGCATTGGGGCCATGGTCACTGAGAATACGGACAATCATTGTACGGCGTTTACGGTCTCCATTGATGCCAAAGCAGCGACAACCGGCATATCAGCCCACGAAAGAGCAGCCACTGTCCAGGCAGTGCTTGATCGTCAAACGATTGGCAGTGATCTTAGGCGGCCCGGCCATATCTTCCCGCTCAGATACTGCGAGGGTGGTGTGCTGCGCCGTACCGGCCATACGGAAGCGGCTGTCGATTTAGCCATATTGGCCGGCCTCTATCCGGCAGGCGTAATCTGCGAAGTGATGAATGAAGATGGTACGATGTCCCGGACGCCGGAATTAATGGACTTTGTAAAAAAACATGAACTGAAACTAGTTACCATTGCCGACCTGATCAAATACCGGAAAAAACATGAACGGTTTGTTACCAGAGCGGCGGAGACCAACCTGCCGACCAAATACGGTGATTTCAGACTCATTGCCTATGAAAGCCAACTGGATAATCAGTGCCATATTGCCCTGGTAAAAGGGGATATTAGCAATAAGCAGAATGTACTGGTCCGGGTTCATTCCGAATGCCTGACAGGTGATGTTCTCGGGTCACTGCGCTGCGACTGCGGCGATCAGCTGGCCCAGGCCCTAAAACGTATTGAAAAAGAAGGCAGCGGTGTGCTGCTCTATATGCGGCAGGAAGGCAGAGGCATCGGCCTGGCCAATAAAATTCGCGCCTACGCCTTGCAGGATAAGGGTAAAGATACAGTTGAAGCCAATGAACTCTTAGGCTTTGCCCCTGACCTTAGGGATTATGGCATTGGCGCCCAGATATTAGCCGACCTTGGCTTGACCAGTATTAGGCTGCTTACCAACAATCCCCGCAAACGGGTCGGGCTTGAGGGCTATGGACTGACAATCACCGAACGGGTCCCACTGGAAATATTGGCAAACAAATTTAACAACAGATATTTATCCGCCAAAAAATCCAAACTGGGACATTTACTCAAACAATATGAGGAGGCCCCAAAATAATGGAAAATAGTAAAATATATGAAGGAAACCTGGTTGCTGAAGGATTAAAATTCGGTATTATTGTCGCCCGGTTTAACGAATTTATTACCAGCAAATTGCTGGGTGGCGCCCTGGATGCCCTCAAACGCCACGGTGCTGCCGGTGAAAATGTGGAAATTGCCTGGGTCCCCGGTGCTTATGAGATTCCTCTTGTTGCCCAGAAGCTGGCAATGAGCAAGAAATATGATGCGGTAATTTGCCTGGGCACGGTTATTAGAGGCAGTACCAGCCATTATGACTATGTTTGCGCCGAGGTATCCAAAGGGGTGGCTCAGGTTGGCTTACACAGCGGTGTCCCTACCATATTCGGCGTACTCACCACCGACACGATTGAACAAGCCATTGAGCGGGCCGGCACCAAAGCAGGGAACAAAGGCTTTGATGCTGCCATGTCGGCAATCGAGATGGCGAATCTAATCAAAGGACTTTAACCTATAATCTGCCTTGTTGGAGGTTGACTATGAAAGTTGGTATAATCAGTGATACCCATGGCTGCCTGGAAACCTGGCAGCGGGTATTCTGCCGTTATTTCCATGATGCCGATTTGATTATCCACGCCGGTGATGTGCTTTACCATGGTCCGCGCAATACGATTCCGGCTGAATATAATCCTAAACAACTGGCTGAAGCTCTCAATAGCTGTCCTGTACCTATCATTACTGCCTGCGGGAACTGTGACGCCGAGGTTGACGGCCTGGTGCTCAAACTCCCCATCCAGTCACCTTACACCTATCTCATGCTAAATGGCCTGAGAATCACTGTAACCCATGGGCATAATCTGACCGAAGCAACCCGGCAGGAGCTGGCGGCGCGCTTAAAGGCCGATATTTTCATTACCGGCCATACCCATATCGCCAGCCTGGAGAAACATAACGGTGTCTTTTATCTGAATCCCGGCTCACCGGGAATGACAAAGCACCCTGACGGTTACAGCACCGTTGCCTGGATAAAGGACAGGAAGATTGAAATACTAGATATAACAACAGGCCAGCCACTTATCTCAAAAGAGCTGGCCTAGTGCCGGAGGTACCTATGCATGACCATTTAATCCGGGCTACGGCACCTGGAATCCGGGCCTTTGCCGCTGTTACTACCAAGCTGGTGGAAGAAGCACGCCGGCGTCATGACTGTTTCCCGGTGGCTACAGCGGCCCTGGGCCGGACGATGACAGGCGCACTGTTATTGGCGGCTAATTTAAAAACTGCCGAAAGCCTGACTGTTAGAATATCAGGGAATGGCCCGCTTGGCGAAATAGTGGCCGATGCGGCTCCTGACGGGTCGGTTCGCGGCTATGTCCGCAATCCCGTTGTGGATCTACCGCTACACAACGGTAAACTGGATGTCGGCCGGGCAGTAGGCAGCGGTCATATTCATATTACCCGCTTTGTGGGTCTTAAACAGCCGTTTACCGGCAGTACCGCCCTCGTGTCGGGCGAAATTGCGGAAGACATAACCCAGTATCTCACCGTATCGGAGCAAACCCCGTCCAGCGTTGCCCTGGGTGTCTTAATAGCCCCTGATACATCAACCCTGGCAGCCGGTGGCTTCTTTATCCAGGCTTTGCCGGATGCAGAAGAAGATGCGCTCATAAAACTCGAAACGAATCTGCGGCAGAACCCGTCAGTGTCACATATGGTACACAGCGGCCGGGATGCCAAAGGGATCCTGGAAACTGTTTTTGCCGGTTTACCGGTTAATTTTTATGATTCGCTGGATCTGAGGTTTAATTGTCAGTGTTCACGTGCAAGAGTGCAGAATATGCTGATCAGCCTTGGTGCTGAGGAACTAAAAGCAATGACTGCCGAAGGCCGGGCCGAGGTATGCTGTCATTTTTGCAATGAGAAATATCAGTTTAACACCACCGAACTGGCTGCTATTTTAAAACTGCTGCAAACAAAATAATAAATGAAAAAATTAAACCAGCGTTCCCAATGGCCGCTGGTTTTTGACCTATGCTGATTTTACAATAAAAAAGGACTTGCTTGTAATCAAGTCCTTCATTAACTGTGTACGGCAGGTTTATACTGCACGTTGGATTTTACCGGAACGCATACAACGTGTGCATACATTCACGCGTTTAGTTTCACCTTTAACTAATGCTTTCACTCTTTGTATATTAGGTTTCCAGGTGCGCTTGGTTTTAAGGTTGGAATGGCTGACATTGAAGCCGGAACGCTCACCTTTACCACAAATCTCACAAACATTTGCCATCTATTTCCACCTCCTGTAGGACAAATCCTCATGTACTCAACGTGACTATTTTAGCACAATTTACTTATGAAGTGCAAGGCCAAATCAAGTTTTCTCAGGATATTTTCGCAAAATCTCCGGTATTAGGTGTTCACTGGCAGGAATTGTGCGTATAATATTGAAATTAGAATAAATAAACAAAGGGGGGCTACCTATGTTCACTAGAAGCACTCCGATAATTGAAGCGCTCCGTTTACATGCTAAAGCTTGCGAGATCTTCATTAAATATGGCATGGGCTGTACTGGTTGCATGGGCTCAACAACAGAAACAATTGAAACCGGTGCTACTATGCATGAGATTGACGTTGAAGCTTTACTGGCCGAATTAAATGAATTGCTGACAGGGGCAGATAAAGTGTAAGGTGATTATTATTCAGAAATTGTGGACTGCTAAAATACAGTTTTTAAAAGGTGTCGGACCGGCTAATGCCGCGAAACTGGCGAAATTAGGTATTTTTACTGTGGGGCAGCTTCTGGAGCACTATCCGCGCCGCTACGAAGACCGGAGTAACCATAAGTTGATTGCAGAATTAACTGACGGGTTGTATGAAACGTTCCGGGCCCTTATTATTAATATCAGTGAGCTTAAATCACACCGGGGCCTGAGGATCGTAAAGATAACTGTCCGGGATCAATCCGGGGTGGCCCAGCTTACCTGGTTCAATCAGTCTTATATTAAAAATAAATATAAAACCGGTATGGAGATTATTATTTCCGGCAAAGTCCAGCGGCGCCTGCACTCTATAGAAATAAACAAACCGGACATCGAATTAGCGGCTGACTTTAATGCTGACGCCGGACAGATTATCCCTGTATACCCGGTTATGGAGAATATTCCCCAATGGCAGCTGCGTACCCTGACCCGTCAGGCGGTGGAAATATTTCATACCTTACCAGTGTCTGAGGCAGAAACTCTGCCGCAAGCCATACTTTCCGGCTACAACCTGATCAATCGCCAACAGGCCCTGACGGCCATCCACTTTCCGCGCAATAGGGAAATGCTGGCCGCAGCCCGGCGGCGGCTGGTATTTGAAGAATTATATTTGTTACAGTGTGGCCTGACATACTTAAAACAAAAAAACAAACACAAAAGCCAGGGAATCAAACATGCTCCTGATGGAAAATTAGTAACGGCAATAGAGAATAAACTGCCGTTCACATTAACCGGTGATCAACAGCAAACCCTGCAGGAGATCAAAGCTGACATGGAGGATATCACACCCATGCAGCGTCTGCTGCAGGGAGATGTTGGTTCAGGGAAAACAGTGATTGCCACAGTTGCACTGGCCAAGACGGTGGAAAATGGCTACCAGGGAGCCCTGATGGCCCCCACTGAGATTTTAGCTGAACAACATTATCATTCTCTGGCCAGATTACTTGCCCCCCATGGCATCAAGCTCGCTGTTCTCACCGGGAAACTTACCCGTAAAGCCCGTGATCAGTTGTTATGCCATATTAAAGAGGGTGGCATTGATATTGTTGTCGGCACCCATGCACTGATACAGGCTGATGTCGAGTTCAAACAGCTGGGTCTGGTTGTAACTGACGAGCAGCATCGGTTTGGTGTTCAGCAGCGGGCACAGCTGGAAGCCAAAGGGGGGCAGCCTGATGTATTAGTGATGACAGCAACTCCCATTCCCCGAACCATGGCCCTTACCGTTTATGGTGATCTTGATGTGTCAGTCATCCGCGAACTTCCACCCGGGCGCCAGCCAATTGCCACTTATGCACGGGCCAGTAACCGCCGGGACAAAGTTTATGCCTTTGCGGTGGAACAGATGAAGGCTGGCCGCCAGATTTATGTTGTCTGCCCGCTTATCGAAGAATCAGACAAGGTGGAAGCTCAGTCGGCGATAAAAATCTATGATGAATTATCGTCCACATTTTTTAAAGACTATAACTGCGGGTTACTGCATGGTAAAATGAAACCACAGGAAAAAGATGTTATCATGTCGGCTTTTGCCGGTGGTGAGATTAAGGCATTAATCGCAACAACCGTCATTGAGGTTGGTGTTAATGTACCTAATGCCACGGTTATGATTATTGAGGGTGCCGACCGGTTTGGCCTGGCCCAATTACATCAGCTGCGCGGCCGGGTTGGCAGAGGAGAGCATAAATCTTATTGTATCCTGTTATCTGACAGCACCAACCAAGAGACAGTGGAGCGGCTAAGAGTCATGACCGAGATTAATGACGGGTTCATTCTGGCCGAAAAGGATTTGATTTTGCGAGGACCGGGCCAGTTTTTTGGTACTGCCCAGCATGGCATTCCCGATTTAAAAATCGCTGATATCATCAGAGATACCGATATCTTGCTGGAAGCACGCCGTGCCGCTCAACAGACCGTTTGTACGCCTGAATACCTTAACCGGGTATGGCAGACACTGTTACACTGGTTTGGCGAAAATTTTACTATGGTATTCTGCAGATAAAGTAAGAAAAGACTTGGCTTGTGCCAAGTCCTTTAGGACGATACCCTGTAGGGTATCGGCGTTCTTATGTCCACAGAATTTATTTATAAATTCCGGTAGATAAAGAAAACACGGCTTGCGCTGAGCCTTTGGAGAAAGCGTAAGCCGATGTTGCCTTTATCCAGGGAAAGTTATATTTTCTGCCAGGACAAAAAAAGGGGCGGCCCGAAGGCCGCCAATTATGGGAGAGGAGAAAATTTACATTACTAATATTGACATTCTCAGCCGGGTTTATACATCAAAACATCGGATTAAAAAATTATTTTTTTAATTTTTTATCAACGCCGCGCGCACACTAATGAAAATCTGCTAAGGAGTGGGTGCGGTATGGTAAAAGATTATAACGAACAACAACTAAGAAATATTGCCGAAGAATGCCAGGAGTTTGAGCATATCATCACTGCTATGGGGTATGGTTATTCACTGCTTAACGTGTCGTCAGCCAGCTATGTCAGGCGTTGTGCCGACTGTATTCACTGGCTGGGGGGCTCTTGCAATATTTTCAAAAAAGAACTGTCGCAGTACGATTAACCCCAAAACAGCGCTGAGTCCACAGCGCTGTTTTTAAGAACAGGAAGGATAGGAAATGAAAAAAGCCTTTGGTTGGCTGACGGTCCTGACGATAATTAGCCTAATGTATATGTGGCAGCCGGAATTTTTTCAGCATGCGTACGGAATTATTGAGAAGGGTGACATTGCCGCTTTGGCTGAATACCTTCGCTCTTTTGGTGCCGGCGCTGTTCTTGTTACGCTCATTTTATTTGTTGTCATGACATTTACCATTGTTTTCCCGTTTATGATTCTTTCCGGGGCAGCCGGTATTGTATTCGGGTTATGGGGAGGCATCGTTATTTCCTGGGTTGGCGAAGTGATTGGCGCAATAGCCATGTTTATCTTTGCCCGGTACTTCTTTCGCACGTCGGTCGAGCGCTGGATTAAGAAAAGTTCCTATTTGAAGCAGGTAGATGACTATAGTGCTGCCAACGGCTTCAAAGCGCTATTGCTTGCCAGGCTGCTGCCCTTAGCCCCGTCAGGAATTATTACCGCCGTGGCTGCAATCAGCAGGATTTCTTGCAAAGACTTTTTACTAGCCACAGGTATCGGCAAACTGCCGCCGGTAATCATCAAGGTTTTACTTGGCCATGACCTGGTTTTTGCCGGTGAAAATAGCACACGGCTTATTCTTATTATTGCTTTGGTGGCTGCAATCTACGGTGGCATGTGGTGGCGCAAGGCGCGAAAGAAACGCCATATCCGCAAATAATTCATGTTTAAAACAAATACAACGAGCACATCTTATGCTGTGCCCGTTGCAAACTGATCATGTAAATTGATGCTAAGAATTTACAGCTTCTTGCCTGCAAGTATCGACTTGCTCAACTACCAGAGATACATGACCAACTGCGGATACTACATTCCCGACGGGAATAATGGTACCAGTAACAACGCTTAACGGCACTGTCAAATTGATATTGGTGGCGCGAACTTCGAAAGTTGAAAGCTCGTTGGAAGTACCGCATAATGAGCTGGTATCCAAGACTTGCAGGGCGGCAATACCAAAGTTGGAAGTTGTAGTATTGAAAACAGCACCAACAATAAAACCCAGTTGCCCAAGCGATTGCGTTACGCGGGCGATAGGGCCGCCGTCTTTCAGGATTTCAAATTGGACTTGAGCAGCGCCGGGGGAGCTAAGGAGATTAACAGCCGGTAATATGGGAGTAAAGGTTACGCTCCAGTTAATGACGGCTCGTACCAGGTAGGCGTCCCGGCGTGTAGGTACAGTAATTGAGCATAGGCCTACCGTGCCATTAACAGGCAGGGTAGTAGTGAAGGGCGGCGTATCAATAGCATTAATTTCGCACCCGTAAACTCTTTCAATATCTTTTAAGGTAGCCATAAAAATCCTCCTTCTTTTTTTACATGATTTAGGAAACTCTAGTTTATCGTATGCTACATCATATGAATTAGTGATAGAGAGTTTCCCAAGTCATTTAATCTCTATTCATTGAGCAGGGATTATATGTATAGATGGCGAAGATAAAAACTATAAATAACCGGGAGGGATATCTATGCCTATCGTACAAATCGACATGTTAGAAGGTCGTTCTTTGGAGCAAAAACGTGAAATGGTCAAGAAAATAACGGCAGCCATTGTGGAAACTGCTAAATGCCCGCCGGAAGCGGTAACCATTGTGTTACGCGAGGCCCCAACCCAACATATTGCCAAGGCTGGCATATTAGCAGCAGATAGATAATCAATTAGGCCATTATATTAGGAAATGGCCTAATTTCCTAATATAATAAAAAGGTGGTGACTCACTAACATGCTGCCGCTGCAATTTGCGCTTGAACTGGAAACTGCACTGAATAATCAAATTACACTACTATCAGCCAATACCGGCCCTTTACCGGCAATGGCTCTGATTAACAAATTCCAGGAAAACTTCTATGCATTACTTACTGTTGCCAGTGCCACAGATGTTAATATTGACAAATACCCGGTTGTCGAAACTACCGGGCTGCTTGGCAGTGACTCGGACTGGCAGCAGTTCACACACCGGGACAAGCCGGCGACAGATTCGGTAAACCTGCCTGCCCTTACAGCCCTCTGGTCTGTATATACCCTGTTTGACCGATCGGCCCAATATTACCAACAGGCAGCCGCCAATAGCGCCCATCCTGCGACCAGATTGTTTTTCCATTCCTTAGCCGAGACCAAAAAAATGATGCGGAGACGTTTGGCCGGTATTATTCAATCCTTACTTAATCATTATTGGGGACAGCTCGGCTTTGCACCGTTTATGTTAGGTAAAGAAGGATAGCCGGAAGGGGGGGCTGCAAACTGCAGCCTCCGTTACTTTTTCTGCAGGTCGTATTTTGAATGATTAAAAACCCAAGCATTGCCGGGGATACGCTCAAAAAACAAAGTTAATAGTTGTTATTTATTAATAAACGAACTTATATTGACTTGCTTTATAGCCAAAAATCATGTACACTATCGACAAGCCGAATTTCCTTGTTGTTATGAGGAAAATGGGGAACCCATTTTTTGGGGTGAATCCGCGTTCTGCGGTAGGGATTTCCCTTTATCCCGAACCCGTCAGCTAACCTCGTAGGCTTTAGAAAGGGGTGTTTTAATGAAAAACATCAAAAAAATTATAGGCAGTACCGGTGTGCTGGCTGTTCTGACAGTCACTCTCTGGCTGGCACCAGTCTCTGCCGCTTTAGGTGATCAGGCACTCAAACCTGGTATGGCAGGGCAGGATGTACAAGAGCTTCAGAGCCGGCTTAATGATCTAGGCTATAACCTTGCGGTTGATGGCGTATTTGGTGCAACTACCGAACAAGCGGTCCTGGCATTCCAGCAGGCTAAAAATATTGCTGCCGACGGTATTGTTGGGCAGGCTACCTTTCAATTGCTGTTGGACAAGCGGGGAACAGAGGTATCACGCGGCAGTGCACCAGAACGTTACAAATCCGTTCTGGACATCAAAGCTACGGCCTATGCCCCCGGCCCGCATGATAATGGCCAATGGGGCAACCTGACGTATATGGGCACTCAGATACGTCCAGGTGTGATTGCCGTTGACCCACGGGTAATTCCGCTGGGCTCAAGGGTATATATTCAGTTTGCTGACGGCAGCGGCATGTATGGCATAGCTGAAGATACCGGTGGTGCAATTAAAGGCAACCGTATTGACATTGCCATGGTTTCTGTAGCTAAGGCTTATGATTTTGGTGTCCAAAAGGTTAAAGTATATGTTCTTAGTTAATAGAAATGCCTGGTACAATACCAGGCATTATTTTTATTTTTTATAAAGACATGAAAAATGGTAGATTTGGTAACTTTATTTATGTTATTATATTGAGAAATACCTATTAGATGTGTTTAGTACCTTGACCGGATTTAACCTGAATTTTCAACCTGGCCAAGGCACTAGTGAAAGGAGTTTAGTCAATGTTTGACAACAAATTCGGTCCTGAAGGGTTAACTTTTGATGATGTTTTGCTGGTTCCGGCAAAATCGGAAGTACTGCCCAGGGAAGTGGAAGTAGCTACATATTTGACTAAAAATATCAAGCTTAATATTCCAGTTATCAGCTCCGGAATGGATACCGTTACCGAGGCCCGGATGGCGATTGCCATGGCGCGTGAAGGCGGCATCGGGGTAATCCATAAAAATATGCCGATCGCCCGTCAGGCCAATGAAATTGACAAAGTCAAACGGTCTGAGCATGGTATAATTGTTGACCCGATATTCTTATCGCCTAACAATACGCTGCAGGATGCTCACGAGCTTATGGAGAAATACCGGATTTCAGGGGTTCCTGTTACCACCAATAATAAGCTGGTGGGAATACTGACCAACCGCGATTTACGTTTTGAAACTGATTTAAGCCGTAAAATCTCCGACTGTATGACCAGAGAGCATCTTATCACCGCCCATGTCGGCACCTCGCTGGAAGAAGCCAAAGCCATTTTGCGCGAGCACCGGATCGAAAAACTGCCACTTCTTGATGCTGAGGGAAATTTAAAGGGTCTTATTACCATTAAAGATATTGAAAAAGCCCAAAAATATCCGAACTCTGCCAAAGACGGCAAAGGCCGCCTGCTGGTTGCGGCCGCAGTCGGGGTTGGGTCAGACATGATGGAGCGGGTAGAGGCCATTGCTGGCGCTAAGGTTGACGTAATTGTTGTAGATACTGCCCATGGCCACTCCCAGGGTGTACTGGACTCAGTGCGAAAAATTAAAGATGCCTTCCCCGCCATTGATCTGATTGCCGGTAATGTTGCCACAGCCGAGGCTACCCGTGATTTGATTGAAGCCGGCGCCGATGCAGTAAAAGTAGGTATTGGACCTGGTTCGATTTGCACTACCCGGGTCATTGCCGGTATTGGCGTACCGCAAATAACTGCCATTTATAACTGCGCCAGGGCCGCCAATGAATACAAGGTACCGGTTATTGCTGACGGCGGTATCAAGTATTCAGGCGATGTAGCCAAAGCAATTGCCGCCGGTGCCCAGATTGTAATGGTTGGCAACCTGCTGGCCGGTACAGAGGAGAGCCCGGGCGAAACTATTATTTATCAAGGCCGCAGCTACAAAGTATACCGGGGAATGGGTTCGCTGGGAGCGATGGCTGAAGGCAGCAAAGACCGCTATTTCCAGGAAAACATGGACAAGCTCGTGCCTGAAGGAATCGAAGGGCGGGTACCGTACAAAGGTTCAGTAGCTGATACCGTATTTCAACTAATAGGCGGCCTGCGGGCTGGTATGGGTTACTGCGGGGTCCGCACTATTGAAGAACTTATTACCAAAACCCAGTTTATCCGGATCACTGGCGCTGGTTTAAAAGAAAGCCACCCCCATGATATCAGCATAACCAAAGAATCGCCTAATTACAGTGTTTAACTGCAAAAATGCTTTGGACCAGGTCCAAAGCATTTTTTACATCTATCTATTGTTACCACTGTTACCACGGGGCAGGGGTCTCGAAACTGACAACCCGGAATTCGAATTGGCGGTCTTGATAAAACGTAATGATTTCAGGCAGGGCTTTTACAGTCTCATGATGGCCGCGGCCATCGTGCAGCAGCACAATAGCATGGCTCCATAAATTTTCATTTTTCATCTGGGCAACAATATTATCCACAATTCGTCCGGCTTTGGCATTAGAAGCATCGCCGGCGCTGATATTCCAGCCTATTTCAACATATCCCTGTGTGCTCAATATATCCCAGTATTCTTTGGTAAAACTACCGGCAGAACCACCTGGCGCACGGGAGATACGCGGTCGAGCACCAATGATGCTCCGTACAATCTCATCAGTATGGTGCAATTGTGCAATATAGGTGTTGGCTGACTGATACAGGTCACGGTACACATGATTATAAGAGTGATTGCCAAGTGCATGGCCTTCCTGATAAATGCGGCGTACAATCGCCGGATGCTTTTCCGCTTGATTACCCACTACAAAAAAAGTTGCCTTAATGCCGTAACGTCCTAAAATGTCAAGCACCACCGGCGTAGTTTCAGGTGCCGGACCATCATCAAAAGTAAGATACACGACTTTTTCCGCACGATAGGGGCTAACGGCCGGGACCTCCAGCCCTAATCCGCTTGACTGCCGCTCTTCCACAGTGAATACATCATAAACGGGTTTACCTGAAACCGGCATAAATTCAGGGTTTTCATTTATATAACAGGCGTCGGCAACTATATCTGGCAAGGTATATGCGACGTCAGAGCCAGGAGACGAGGTTTCCAGATAGAGAGGCGAACCAGCCACCGGCACAGGCGAGTTAGTAAAGAAGAGGAACAGCGCCGGTGGCGAGGCTACCAACAGGATAAGACACACAACGCTTAAGCTGCATAGTGCCTGAAACAGCTGTGATTTATACTTCATTTAGTCGCTCCTGTTTTGCGTAAATTGACAAACGCTGTCTAAATCTCGTATATTCTCCGTTAGATTCACTATTCCTGCATGTAAAACTTAGGCAGCTTGGAGATACTATTACTATTGCTAAGAGGAGTGTACGCCTATGACCAAAAAAATTATTATTATTACCGTTTTCGTTGTTTTATTCTCAATGTCGGCCAATATTTGTTCCGCATTTTTGGGCTTGCCGGGGACAGATAGTCTAAATAACCTTAATTTGGTTGCAGCAACTCAGGTGTTTGATATAAACGGTCAGCTGATTTCGAAATTATTTGAGGAAAACCGGATTGTAATAACAATTAACAATATGTCCCCCTATATCCAGCAGGCGATCATAGCCAATGAAGACACCCGGTTTTACAATCATTTCGGTATTGATCCGATCGGAATAATTCGTGCCGTAGTAGTAAATATTCGTCAAGGCAGTGTCGTTGAAGGGGGAAGTACGATAACCCAGCAGCTGGCAAAAAATATGTTTCTTACCCAGGAACGAACATTATTCCGCAAAATAAAAGAGGCATTGCTGGCCTTAATTATTGAACGGAAATTCTCTAAACAGGAAATCCTGCAGGCTTATTTAAATCAGATATACTTTGGCGAAGGGGCTTATGGCGTGGAAGCAGCTGCGCAAATGTATTTTGGCAAACATGCGAAGGAGCTGTCGTTATCGGAAAGTGCTTTGCTGGCCGGCTTGCCGCGCGGCCCTAATATCTATTCTCCCTATATCGACATAAAGGCTGCAACAGAGCGGCGGGCAGTTGTACTGGCCGGGATGGTTAAAGAAGGCTATATAACGGCCCAGGAAGCCGAACAGGCTAAAACTGAACCAATTGCCCTTGCCGGCAAAAAAAAGCGGGTGGTGCAAGCCTCCTATTTTCTTGACTATGTGGCTAATGAACTGGTTGGACGCTATGGCGCCAATAGAGTATATAAAGGCGGCCTTAAAGTATATACCACTTTAGACATCAAGCAGCAGCAGGCAGCCGAGGCAGCCTTGGGCGAGCTGCAGGGAGCTGTACTTGCTCTTGATCCCAGGAACGGTTATGTCAAAGCGATGGTAGGCGGCCGTAACTACGAAGAAAGCCAGATCAATCGCGTATTTGTTGAAGTTCGCCAGCCCGGTTCCGCCTTTAAGCCTTTCTTATACGCAACTGCCCTTAATCAGGGTCTGGCCGCCAATGCCATTATTGTCGATGAACCCATAAACATTAATGGCTACGCACCGGTTAACTATGATAAAAAGCATCGTGGTCCTGTTACTATGAAAAAAGCGTTGCGCTGGTCAGTCAACGTGGCTGCTGTTAAACTTGGGCAACAGGTAGGAATTGACCAGGCGTTAACGCTTGCCAAATCCCTGGGGATAACAACATTAACAGACGAAGATAACAATCTGGCTTCCGCTTTGGGCGGCCTGACCCAGGGCACTAATTTGTGGGAATTGACAACAGCCTATAGTGCTTTTGCCAATGGCGGCATATTATCCAGGCCGGTGTCGATCCTTAAAGTGCTTGATGAAAATAACCAGGTGCTGGAAGAAGGCAGGATCATTCAACAAGCGGTGCTTACGCCGGAAACAGCCTATATCTTAACAGATATGCTCCAGGGAGTACTCCAGGACGGTACAGCAACACCGGCTAATCTTGGACGTCCCGCCGCCGGCAAGACAGGTACCACCGATAATTACGAAACAGCCTGGTTTATCGGCTATACGCCGGATATATTAGTAGGTATTTATGTGGGTAATGATAACCGTAAGCCAGTAGGCATTTCCGGTACTGAGGTTTCGGCCTTATGGGGCAAAATGGTTGCCAAAATCGTAGCCAATACGCCGCCCACTGATTTTCCGCTTCCGGCTAATGTTATTGCCGGTATTCCGATTTGTGCCAATACGGGCAAGCTGGCTGAAAGCGGCTGCAAAGAGACCGAATACAGTGCTTTTATCCAGGGAACCCAGCCGTTGCCTGAGACCCGTTCTAAATCATGGCAGATGCCGGGAACGCAAGAGCAGCAACCCAATCAGCAGCAACGCAGGCAGCCGTTCTGGAAATGGCCATGGTCGCGATTGCCGTCATTTTAAAGTTGTGGTACAATGTGCTAGGATAGTAAACAAAGTTTAAGGAGTTAAATTCTCAGTGAGTACTAAAGCAACTGTCTTAAACATTGCGATTGATATTGTAACCATGCCGGAGGCGGTAGCCAGGCTTGAACAGTTTATTGCCGG
Source organism: Sporomusa termitida (assembly GCF_007641255.1). Taxonomy (NCBI): domain Bacteria; kingdom Bacillati; phylum Bacillota; class Negativicutes; order Selenomonadales; family Sporomusaceae; genus Sporomusa; species Sporomusa termitida. Next base: position 2,115,101 of record NZ_CP036259.1, on the reverse strand, counting down.
CAAGAACCCCCATATGATCGCTACCGCTAATGCGGAAATGGTTATACTGGCACAAGAAGACCAGGAATTGGCGGCCATCCTCAATCAATGTGCTCTGGTAGTACCAGACGGCGCCGGTGTTGTATGGGCAGCACGGCATCAAGGATATACTATGCCAGAACGGGTCGCAGGTTATGACCTCTCACAAAACCTGCTGGCCCATGCTGCCAGGCAAGGGTATCGTGTGTTTTTGTTTGGCAGCCGGCCGGACATTGTTGAAAAGGCAAAAAAAGTTGCGGTCGAGCGTTATCCGGGCCTTGGTATCGTCGGTATAAGAGATGGTTTTTTTACGCCCCAGGATGAACCGGAAATTATTGAAGCTATTAAAACGGCCAAACCAGATATTCTATTAGCAGCCTTAGGGGTTCCCAGGCAGGAAAAATGGCTGGCAAAAAATTTATCCAGCCTGAATGTTCCTGTATGCATGGGCGTAGGCGGAACTTTTGATGTAATGGCCGGTACTGTGAAACGTGCCCCGGCCTGGATGCAGCGCTGTGGCCTGGAATGGCTGTTCCGCTTAATCCGGCAGCCACAGCGTATCATCAGGATGATAGCTTTACCCCGTTTTGCCCTTAAGGTTATGTTCGACAAAAAATGTTAGACAAAGTAAACCAACTATATTATACTGATATACTGAACTTGCTTTTTGGTTAGTACTTAATAGGAGGTTTTCTCAGGGAGGTGGATAGATGGTAAAAACTCCTGTTGTTAAAGAAGGATATATTTATATTGCACTACTTGGCCTAATCACTGTTATTGCTGGCTTAACCCTTGGCTTGTATTGGGCGATTATCCCTGGTATATTAACGGCTTTTGTTACCTTCTTTTTCCGCAATCCCAAACGTGATGTTCCGCTAGACAACAATTTGATCGTATCGCCTGCCGACGGTAAAGTAATGGGCGTCAGCGAGGTGTACGACGATCTGTTTCTTAATGAACAGAGTCTTAAGGTGACAATTTTTCTCTCTGTATTTGACGTGCATGTCAATCGCAGTCCGATTAACGGTGAGATTAAATTCCAGCAATATACCTGCGGTAGATTTAAGCCTGCCTATAAAGAGGCCGCCGCCTGTGAGAATGAACGTCACGCTATTGGTTTAGAAAACAGCCGGATGCGGGTTTTAGTTACGCAAATCGCCGGTATCCTGGCACGACGCATTGTATCCTGGGTCACCCTGGGCAGTGTCCTGCAGCAGGGTGAACGCTACGGACTGATCAAATTCGGGTCGTGTACCGAACTTATTGTACCGACAACAGTTGACATACTTGTAAAAAAGGGGGACAGAGTTAAAGGCGGAATTACCGTAATAGGGAGGTTAAAGGAACAGTGAGAAATGCTATTCCTAATATATTAACAGCAGTCAACATCGTGTTAGGCATGTTTGCCATTATCTTTACCTTTCAGGGTGAATTTACCGCAGCAGCGTTATTTATTATAGCGGCGCTGGTTGCAGACGGCCTTGACGGCCGGGTGGCCCGCTACTTTGGTGTAAGCAGTGATTTTGGTAAAGAACTTGATTCCTTGTGCGATCTGGTATCCTTTGGCGTAGCCCCTGCTATTTTAGCCTACGCCTTTATGCTCAAAGATTTTGGCACAGCCGGTTACATAATTGCCGCTGCTTTCGCAACCTGTGGGGCGCTGCGCTTAGCCAGATTTAATGTGAATACAGGCAGTGTCAAAGGTTATTTTATGGGTCTGCCCATTCCTACGGCCGGCTGTGTTGTGGCAACTTTTGTCATGGTGGGCCTGAAGCCTGCCGGTTGGATATTTCCTTTAATGGTAGCTATTTTTGCGTATCTGATGGTAAGTACAATCAGATACCCTGATTTTAAAGGAAAGGGCGGCGAGCCCCTGCGGTTAGTGCCGGCGGTAATAGCGGTCGCTGTAGGCATATATATTTTGACCTTAACCCTTAATGCAGTATTATTTGTGCCGTTTTTTGTTTATTCCTTATTCGGCATTTTGAATACTTTATTTGGTGTGTTTGCTCGTCACTGATCACTTAATTTATTCCTGGGCGTTAACAAGCAGGAAAAATAAACATGTAAACGAAACATATGCATATTATTTATTAGAAAAACTAGATTTGTGCCAAGTCCTCCGGATGCCGGCAGAAACGCCTGTGCCCTTTAAGGGTAAAGATTTTCTTCCTTAGACACAGAGCAGAAAGTTAACCTTTTAACAAGATCAAAGCAGGTTTGAGGAAAACCGCTCAATAGGTCCTATTGGGATCATGTTGCCTGATAGGATTTAACAAGGGAGAATCGTCCATGAATTACATTTTTGATTACATAATGATCCCCATGCAGCTTATTATTGTATTTTTCACGTTGTACTATTTTATCATCGCCTTTTTTGGAATCTGGAAAAGGCATGAGGATAAAATAACCACGCCCAAGAATACCTTTGCTGTTATAGTTGCAGCCCATAATGAGGAACAAGTAATCGGGCAGCTGGTGGAAAACCTGCATGTGCTCAATTATCCGCAAGAGCTGTATGACATTTATGTTGTAGCCGACAATTGCAAAGACAGCACCGCCCAGATCGCCAGAAACGCCGGGGCTCTGGTGTATGAGCGGTTCAACCTGGAGCAGCGGGGTAAAGGCTATGCCATGGAATGGATGTTTGAGAAGCTGTTTGCACTAAAAAAACAATATGATGCGGTAGTGGTTTTTGATGCTGATAATCTCGTTGATCCTAATTTTTTAAGTGAAATGAACAACCGTCTCTGCAAGGGAGAAAAAGTTATTCAGGGTTACCTGAATGCCAAAAACCCCAATGATACCTGGATAGCCGCAACTTTTGCCATTTCTTTCTGGGTTGTCAACCATATTTGGCATCTGGCCAAGTATAATCTTGGCCTATCAAGTGTTCTCGGCGGTACCGGGATGTGTATTTCCGCCGATATCCTGAAAAAGTTTGGCTGGGGAGCTACCTGTCTTACAGAAGATATGGAGTTTACCATGAAAACACTGTTAATTGGCATTCGTACTACCTGGGCCCATGACGCTATCGTGTATGATGAAAAGCCACTTACTTTCATGCAATCCTGTAAGCAGCGCAAACGCTGGGCACAGGGACATTTTGATGTAGCCGGGAGATATATCCCTAAGCTGCTGGCTGAGGGAATAAGGCGGCGGGACATAAGAATTTTGGATGGTGTCCTGCATCTGGTCCAGCCACATTTTTTAATCTTGTCAACAACATTCGTCATTTTGAGCTATGTGTACCATATTGTTCCTTTCTATACGAATATACTCTATATGGTTTTACCCATTGAAGTATGGCGGATTATTTTTATTGGCCAATATGTTTTTCCAATTTTAATACTGGCAAAAATCCGAGCCAACTGGAAGACCTGGTTCTACTTACTTCTTTATCCGCTGTTTGTCTATAGCTGGATACCCATTACTTTCCTGGGATTTCTGCACCGGAATGACCGGAACTGGAGCCACACTGAACATACCCGCAGTATAAGCTATCGCGATATGCTGCTAAATAATTCGGACGAGTTTACCAAGGAAAACCTCTTAAGTAAGCAGGCCATCAAATAAAGGTGAGTTCACGCTCATCTTTTTTTGTATATAGTAAGATTGCCTGCCACCTAATGCTGCTGCAAGTATATTTCTGTCACAGCTGATTAAACCTATTATTCGAGGAGGTATTTTACCATGTATGATTTGACCATTATTGCGGAATTTGAGGCTGCCCATCAGCTGCCTGATTACCCCGGCAAATGCTGCCGGTTACACGGTCATAACTGGAAAGTGGAGGTGACAGTCTACGGTCACGAACTTAACCAGCTCGGGATGGTTATGGATTTTAAGGAGCTTAAAGCCGAGGTTGGCAAAGTGATCGATAACCTTGATCACTACTTCCTCAACGACCTGCCGGAATTTGAATCAGTCCCCCCGACGGCAGAGCATATTGCAAAATATATTTACGACACGCTGGCCGCTAACCCTGCCTTTCAGCATAGTATTAAGGTTCGCAGTGTCCAAATATGGGAATCACCGCGTTCAGCTGTCAAATACTGGCCGCAGGGGTAAGCCATGGCCAATATTATCGAACTTTTTTCTTCGATTCAGGGAGAAGGTTTATATGTCGGGACACGCCAGATATTTGTCCGCTTTGCCGGTTGCAATTTAGCTTGTGATTATTGCGACACCCCTGCTTCCCGCACCCTCTGCGGTCACGCACTGGTTGAGACTGTTCCCGGCCAGAGGATTTTTGAAAAAATAACGAACCCGGTGCCGATTGCGGATCTTGCCCGGCGAATTAATTCGTTCTTAACCGTTAGACACCATTCCATCAGTTTGACCGGCGGCGAGCCCTTGGGGCAAGCAGAGAGCATTATCCGGCTGGCCCCCCAGCTTAACAGCCCGATATATCTTGAAACCAACGGCACTTTGGTGGAAAAACTGGCACTGGTACTGCCATATATACATATTATCAGTATGGATCTAAAACTACCCAGCGTTACCGGCAATTCATACTGGCAGCAACATTATGAGTTTTTACGTCTGGCAACAGCTAAAGATAAAGAGGTTTTTGTCAAGCTGGTTATCACCGGCCAAACCGGCGAGCATGAGTTTAAACAAGCGATTGATCTGGTTGCCGCAGTCCGCACCAGCATTCCGTTCATCCTGCAACCGGTTACTCCGTGTAATGCCTCTACAGCCGTTACACCGGATATCATGCTGGCTTACCAGGCTGAAGCGCTTAAACAGCTTGAAAACGTTAGGGTAATTCCCCAGACCCATAAATTTATGGGTCAATTATAGTTGATGGGAGGAACTGTGCTTGCATATACTGTTAACCAATGATGACGGCATCAATGCTCCAGGAATAAAGGCGCTATGGCTGGAATTATCCCAGATTGCCAGAATTACAGTAGTCGCCCCCGACAGCGAAAAAAGCGCATCAAGCCAGGCAATTACTGTACATCATCCAATATGGGTTGATACCCACTGCATTGATACCCCGGCAATATGCGCCTGGCGGGTTGGCGGCACACCAACCGACTGTGTCAAAGTTGCCTTAGAGGCTCTGCTTACAGATGACAGGCCGGATATCATTGTGTCGGGAATCAATCACGGTTCAAATTTAGGTACTGATATACTCTATTCAGGTACAGTCAGTGCCGCAATTGAAGGCGCATTACATGGACTGCCGGCGATAGCCATGTCGCTGGACAGCTGGCAACCGTTTGATTTCATGCCGGCAGCTAAAATGGCCCGGAAAATCGTGGAGAAAATGGTTACTAAATGTTTACCGCCTAATACTTTGCTTAATGTCAATGTACCGGCACTGAAGGAAGAGCAGTTTAAAGGCATTGCGGTCACCAAGCTTGGTGTTCGCAGCTATGAGAACACCTTTGAACGGCGGCAGGATCCCCGCGGACGCATCTATTATTGGATGAGCGGCAAGGTATCAGAAAGTGAGAATGACCCGGATACTGATATTATCGCTGTCAAAAACGGTCGGGTATCAATTACGCCAATACATTTTGATCTGACCAATTATGGCATAATAAAGGCAATGGAGACCTGGGAGTTATAAAGTTATCGTTGAGTCCGGCATATTTGGCTGTCCATTTGCATAATTTACAGTAAAAGACTGTTCAGGAGGGAGTACTATGGCCAAAGTTTCCAGACGGACAAGAAACTACCCGCAAACTCCGCGTATTACCAATATACCTCTGGCTATTTTTAAAGGAGTTGCCGTTAGCATAGGTGTATCGCTTGTTTGTGCCCTACTCCTTTCTTTGATTAGCCTGATATCCGAAAATAGATTTATTGATACCTATATCGAATATATTATGGTCGCGGTAACAACCACCAGCATTTTTGTCGGCAGCATCTATGCCGCCAGGCAGGTAGCGGCCAAAGGCTTGATTATCGGTGGTGCTGTCGGCATAATCTATGTACTGTTCTCGGTAGGTATCGGGTTAGAATTGGGTCAGGAACAAATATCCTGGCTGATGCTGAGTAATAAATTTGCCGCCGGCAGCCTGGCTGGAGCGCTGGGTGGTTTTATTGGCGTAAATTTGTAATTTTTAGTAATGAATTGCAGGGATTCGGCCAATAAGCTTGAATTTCTATACTAAGGAATCAAAGTGAAACCCGCCGGAGAACCATTAAGTTAATTTATTTTGTATTCCAATGGCAGCATCTGTGAAAATCAAACACCATATGAATTCCGGCTCATTATCTAATAAGCTGGCAGAGACTATTTGTCTGCCAATAACCTGAGCAAAAACAGGGGCCTGAAACTCAGGCTCCTGTTTTGGTTACATTAAGCTTGCAGGAGGCAACATTGAAAATTAAGGGAATTTTATTTGATCTGGATGGTACATTGATTGATACGTCCAACCTGATTGTCCGCTCTTTTCAACACACCTTTGCGCAGCATTACGGGCAGCCGCTTACGCCCCCGGAAATCTATGCTTTCTTTGGCAAGCCGCTCAAAGATGCCATGGAGTATTATGGCCCTGATAAGGTTGAAGCTTTAATTACCACCTACCGAGAATTCAATCTGGCCCACCACGATCAGCTGACAACCGGCTTTGCCGGCATTGCTGAAGCCATTCACAAACTATACAATGCGGGCTTACTAATGGCGATTGTGACTTCAAAAACTAAAGCCACGGCCATCCGCGGACTGCGCCTGTTTGACATGGCCAAATATTTCTCTGTTGTCATCGGCCACGAGGAATGCCGCCGGCATAAACCTGATCCTGAGCCTGTACAACTGGCGCTGGCACACATTAAGCAGGCACCAGCCGAGTGCCTGATGGTCGGGGATAGTCCTTTTGATTTGGCCAGTGCGCGCGCCGCCGGGGTAAAAACAGCGGCAGTCCGCTGGACCCGCCTCGATTGGCAAGACCTGTTAGCTGAAAAGCCTGATTATGTACTTAACACTATGGAAGACTTGCTTGATATTTGCGGCATAAATAATGAATAGGCAGGGGGATACATTATGAAAATTGCCATCATTGGCGGAACAGGCGTATATGATCCACGCATCTTAGATAACATCCGTGATCAGGAGATTGCCACCCCTTATGGCGTAGTGCGCTTTAAGAGCGGTGAATATGCCGGTAAAGAGGTTGCATTTATTCCGCGTCATGGCAGCAGCCATTCTATCCCGCCGCATTTAATTAATTACCGGGCCAATATCTGGGCGATAAAGAAACTGGGCGTACAAAATATTATAGCAACAACCGCGGTGGGCTCGCTTAACCTGGCTATGAAACCCGGGGATTTTGTGCTCATTGACCAGTTTCTTGATTTTGTTAAAAATAGGACAACCACGTTTTACGAAGGTGGCGAACGCGGCGTAGTCCATGTTGATGTAACAACTCCTTACTGTCCGACAGTGCGCAATGTATTAACCGCTGCGGCCGCAAACCTTACTCTTTCCCTGCATCAGCAGGGGACCTATGTATGTACTGAAGGCCCACGGTTTGAAACCCCGGCCGAAATCAAGATGTTCGCTAAATTGGGCGGCGATGTGGTAGGTATGACCAATGTCCCTGAAGTCGTTTTAGCCCGCGAGGCTGAGATTTGCTATGCTACTGTTTCCATGGTCACTAACTTTGCGGCCGGTATATCCCCTCAGCCGTTAACCCATCATGAGGTGCTGGAAACCATGCAGGGAAATGCCGAAAATATCAAACAGCTGATTATGGCGGCAATATCCCGTATGGATACCGGTACTGACTGCAGCTGCAAGCATGCTTTAGCCGAATATGGCGGCTTTAGGTTATAGGGGGTAAGTCATGAGGTCTGTCGTTTGGTCCAATAATTGTTTAACCCTGTTAAATCAAACCCTGTTACCCAACAAAGTTGAATACATCGAATGTAATGACTGGCAACGCGCGGCCGAAGCGATCAGGCGGCTGGAGGTCCGCGGCGCTCCGGCCATTGGCGCAGCGGCAGCATTTGCCCTGGTACTGGGAGCCCGGGAACTTACCGGTCTTGAGTTTTGCAAATTCAAGCATAAGCTGGCAGCGACGGCTGAAGCACTGCGGCAAACGAGACCAACAGCCATAAATTTGTTCTGGGCGATTGACCGCATGCTGGGTGTTGTCAACCGCTTGCCGCCAAACACCGCTGCAGATACTGCGATTGCCGCCCTGGAACAGGAGGCAATCGCTATTGCCCAGGAAGACCGGACTGTCAACGAGAAAATGGCGGCCCATGGCGCCGGCCTATTTACAACCCCCACAACTGTACTTACCCATTGCAATGCCGGTGCCTTAGCCACTGTCGCGCTCGGTACAGCGCTGGGAGTTATCCGTAAGGCCTGGTCTCAGGGAAATATTACCGGCGTTTTCGCCGATGAAACCCGGCCGTTGCTGCAGGGTGCCAGGCTGACAGCCTGGGAGCTGATGCAGGATGGCATTCCCGTCACTTTAATTACTGATAATATGGCCGGCTGGGTAATGAAAAATAAAATGGTACAAGCCGTGCTTGTTGGTGCCGACCGAATTGCCTTAAATGGTGATGTTGCCAATAAAATCGGGACTTACAGTGTGGCAATCCTGGCCAAAGAACATGGAATCCCGTTCTATGTGGCTGCCCCGGTCTCCACGTTTGACTTTACCATAAACAGCGGGACCGATATTCCCATAGAAGAACGGTGTGCCACTGAGGTTACTTCCTTAGGGGGCAACTGTGTGGCCCCGGCCGGAGTACAGGTATTTAATCCGGCTTTTGATGTCACACCCCACACGCTGATTTCGGCGATTATCACTGAATACGGGTTACTACAGGCTCCCTATCAGGAGTCCATTAAGCAATTAGCAGCATTGCGAAAGTAATGGAAGGAGATTACAACAATTATGGATTCTATTGTGCGTGATATAACCCTGGCCCCGCAGGGGCTGGATAAAATCAACTGGGTTAAAGAGTTTATGCCGGTGCTTAATGTTTTGAACGAGGAACTGTCCCAGACGAAGCCGTTAGCCGGCAAAAATCTGGTAATCACTATGCATCTGGAGGCCAAAACTGCTTATTTGGCTATTGTCCTCAAAAATGCCGGGGCTAATGTGACGGTAACCGGCAGCAACCCGCTGTCAACCCAGGACGATGTGGCTGCCGCGCTGGCTTCCCAGGGTGTTAGGGTCTTTGCCTGGTATAATACTACCGCCGCCGAGTATGAAAATTTTTTACATAAAGCGCTTGATACCAAACCTGATATTATTGTTGACGATGGTGGGGATTTGGTCTCTTTATTACATGGTGAACGGAGCGATTTAGCGGCCAATATCCTCGGCGGTTCGGAAGAAACAACAACCGGTGTTCTCCGGTTGCGGGCCCTGGCTGAATCGGGGCGGCTAAAATTTCCGATGATTGCGGTCAATGATGCCTATTGCAAATACTTGTTTGACAACCGTTACGGCACCGGCCAGTCCACCTGGGATGGGATTATGAGAACCACCAATCTTACAGTTACCGGCAAAACAGTTGTCGTTGCCGGTTATGGCTGGTGTGGTAAAGGCGTGGCCATGCGGGCCAAAGGGCTGGGAGCAAACGTAATCGTTACCGAAATTGATCCGATTAAGGCCATTGAAGCTGTTTTTGACGGCTTTACCGTATTGCCGATGCAGCAGGCTGCGGCCTGTGGCGACATGTTTGTAACCCTGACCGGCTGCAAAGATGTCATCCGCCGTGAGCACATGACAAGCATGAAGCCAGGCGCAATTATGGCCAACGCCGGCCACTTCGATGTTGAAATTAACAAAGAAGACTTGTCAGCATTAGCTGTCAGCTGCCGTACAGTGCGGAAAAATATTGAAGAATTTGTTATGAAGGACGGCCGCAAGCTATATCTGCTGGCCGAAGGGCGCTTGGTTAACCTGGCCGCCGGCGACGGGCATCCCACCGAGATTATGGATTTATCCTTTGCCATGCAGACGCTGGCAGTACTCCATATTGCCGGCCAGCATGCGGAATTGGCCAACCAGGTGTATACAGTAACACCCGAGATGGACCAAAGAGTTGCCGGCCTCAAGCTAAAAGCAATGGGCTTTAGCATTGACCAGCTTACCCCCGAACAATATGAATATCTCCATAAAGCTTAGCCAACAGATACATGAAAGGGGGATATAAATGATAAATATACTTCTCAAAGACGGCGATGTACTGGGGGCTGACGGGCAGGTGCGCCGGGCAGACATTGCCATCAGCAGTTCGATAATTACACAGATTGGCAGCGTCACCGAGCAGGCTGAACAGATAATTAACTGTCAGGATAAACTGATAGTGCCAGGCTTTGTTAATACTCATACCCATGCTGCTATGTCACTGTTTCGCAGTTATGCAGACGATATGCTGCTGATGGACTGGTTAAAAACCAAAATTTGGCCGGCCGAAGAAAATTTAACAGCAGAAGATGTGTACTGGGGCACGCAGCTGGCGATTGCAGAGATGCTGAAATCAGGCACAACCTGCTTTGCCGATATGTACTTTTTTATGCCTGAGGTCGCCAAAGCAGTGGCCGAGAGCGGTATCCGCGCTGTACTGGCCCGCGGGATGGCCGGAGTTGCACCGACAGCCAGTCAGGCCCTGGCGGAAAGCGAGAATTTTTACAAGGAATGGCACTTAGCCGCCGATGGCCGGGTAACGGTTATGCTCGGACCGCATGCCCCTTATACCTGTCCGCCTGAATACCTGAAGAAAGTAACTGCACTGGCGGAGAAATTAGGATCTCAGATCCACATCCATTTAGCGGAAACAGCCGGTGAAGTAGCTGACTGCCATAAACACTACGGCAAATCACCGATTGCCTTAATGGCAGAACTGGGTGTCCTTGATCATGGCGTTTTAGCAGCCCATTGTGTGCATGTAGCCCCTGACGATATTGCGATTATGCACAATAAAAATGTAAGGGTGGCCCACAATCCCGGGAGTAACATGAAACTGGCCAGCGGCGTTGCGCCCATCCCCGCTATGCTGAAAGCGGGGATTTGCGTAGGACTGGGAACTGACGGGGCAGCAAGCAATAACAACCTGGATATGCTGGAAGAAATACGGTTAGCGGCAATGCTGCACAAGGTTCACCACCTTGATCCGCTGGCTATTCCTGCCAAAACAGCAGTAGCTATGGCTACCGTCCAGGGCGCTAATGCCCTGGGCCTGGGTAAAACAACCGGCAGACTGGAGGTTTCCTACAAGGCAGACATCACTATATTTGATATGCAGGAACCTCACTGGCATCCGCGCCATGACCGGTTATCCCTTTTAACCTATGCTGCCGGTGCGCATGACGTCCATACTGTAATTGTCGATGGCAAGGTACTGCTGGCTAACCGCCGGCTGACTACCATAGACCAGGAACGCCTTATTGTTGAAGCTGACCGGCGGGGCCTGCGGTTAGTAAATCATTCATCGCCTAAATAATTTTTTGCCGCTGCCAACAGGAATTGCCCCATTAATATTGAATAGTAAAAATAATCCTGATTTTAGCAATCGATAGGGAGGAGCCATAATGGTTGAGCAAGCTCATCGTATGCAGGCATTAACATCAGCCATATTTACCCAGGTTGATGATATGCGCAAAACCGAAGTTGCTGCCGGTAAAGACGTTATCACCTTAAGTATTGGCAGTCCTGACCTGGCACCGGCATCACATATTATTGAAGCATTAAAAAATTCTGCCGACTGTTGCTTTAACTACGGCTATACCTTATCCAAAGGAGTGCCTGAACTCTTACACGCTATCGCCAACTGGTACAAAAATAAGTTCGGTGTAGAACTAAACCCGGAGACTGAAATTCACTCCCTGCTCGGATCACAAGAAGGCTTAGCCCATATATCCTTATGTTTGGTAAATCCCGGTGATGTCGTACTTATACCAGATCCAGGCTATCCAATTTTCAGTGCCGGGCCGCTGGTGGCCGGAGCTGAACTCTATAGGATGCCGCTATTGCCGGCCAACAACTATCTGCCGGACTTGAACGCTATTGATCAAACTATCTTACAGCGAACTAAAATCATGATTTTAAATTATCCTAACAATCCGCTGGCAGCAACGGCACCGCGGAGTTTTCTGGAACAGGTTGTTGGCTTTGCCAAACGTTATAATATTCTTGTCTGTTATGATTTTGCCTATAGCGACCTGGTATTTGACGGTTACCGGCCAGACAGCTTTCTGTCTATCCCCGGTGCCAAAGATATTGCAATTGAGTTTAATTCTCTTTCGAAAACCTATAGTATGGCCGGCTGCCGCGTCGGTTATGTGGTCGGTAACGCCCGGGTAATCGCACTGCTCGGACGCTTAAAATCGAATTTTGATTATGGAATTTTTTACCCGCTGCAGCAAGCGGCTGTAGCGGCCCTGACAGGCTCTCAGAACTGTGTTGCCGAAACCGCCGCAACCTACCAGCGACGGCGGGATATCATTGTTGACGGGTTCGCAGACATAGGCTGGAAAGTAGACCGGCCTAAAGCCTCCATGTATGTATGGGCACCTGTTCCCACTAACCAGTCATCCTTTGACTTTACCGTCTCATTATTAAAAAATGCAGGAGTAGCTGTAATCCCCGGCAGCGCATTTGGTGTTTGTGGTGAAGGCTATATACGCCTGGCACTTGTTCAGCCTGAACCAAGGCTGACAGATGCTGTAGCGAGAATAAAAAAATGGCTAAAGCCATAATAACAGGAGGATTTTGGGATGAGAGCATTGAATTTTTACTCGTCTAACTATCATAGCCAATTGGTTTGCCGCCGCAAAATCTGTACAATCAGGCTGGGGGATAAGACCAATAAATATTCAGAAGGCGATATTGTATGGGTTACTGTAGGCAAACGCTTTTCCCAAAAGAAACGAATTTTTACGGCAGCGATCGACCGCGTGCTGGTAAAGCCGATTTCCCAATTGACACTTAATGATTTACAGGGTGAAAACCCGGATCTTACTAGTATTGATGAACTGATATGCTTCTTACAGTCTATCTATGATAAAACATTAAGCAACAGCGATCTTGTAACCGTAGTATACTTTTCAGAAATCATTGAGTAGCGGTACCATATAATTTAATTATAAAGGAGTGCTTTTTCTATGTCTAAACCAATCCCTGTAGGTATTTCAGCCCGCCACTTGCATGTGTCCCGGGAACATCTTGACATCTTATTTGGTGAAGGATATCAACTCACAGTTAAAAAAGATCTGTCTCAGCCCGGTCAGTTTGCCTGTGAAGAACAAGTTGACCTGGTTACGGAAAAAGGATCTTTTAAAAAAGTTCGCATACTCGGACCAGAGCGCAAGCAAACCCAGATTGAAATTGCTCTGACTGATGCCCTCAAGCTTGGTATTAAGCCGCCGGTACGTGACTCCGGTGATCTAAAAGGCTCACCCGGCTTGACCCTGGTTGGCCCTAAAGGCGAAGTTAAACTGGAAGAAGGCGTTATTGCGGCCTGCCGTCACATTCATATGACAATTGCTGATGCTGCCGAATTAGGCTTAAAAGATAAAGATATTGTGAAAGTCCGCTGTAATGGCGAGCGGGGCCTCATTTACGACAATGTGTTAGCAAGAGTAAGTGACAGCTTTAAGCTCGAATGCCACCTGGATACAGACGAAGGTAACGCTGCCAAGATAAATACCGGCAACACGGTGGAAATTGTAAAATAGAAATAATTTTAATTAATTTAACCCCGTGTTGTAGGACATGGGGTTGAATTTTTGTATACTGGATATAATGTGCCTATACATAAATAAGGAGGAACGATATGCCAAGACCAGTTTTCAACGAGGAGCGCTGCAAAGGCTGTGAGCTGTGCACAGTGGCATGCCCTCACAAGATTGTAGTTCTTGCTGACAGGTTTAACAGTAAAGGCTACCGGCCGGCTACTTGTGTTGATGAAACAAAATGTGTGGGCTGTGCTCTCTGTGCCAGAACCTGCCCGGATATTGTCATTGAGATTCATAAAGACAAAGGAGAGTGATTGTAGTGGCAGAAAAGATATTAATGAAAGGCAATGAGGCCATTGGTGAAGCAGCAATTGTTGCCGGATGCCGCCACTATTTTGGCTATCCAATCACACCACAAACTGAATTGACAGAATATATGTCCAAACGTATGCCGCAGGTTAATGGCGTATTTCTGCAGGCAGAAAGCGAAGTTGCTGCGATTAATATGGTTTATGGTGCCGCCGGCGCCGGTGCCAGGGTAATGACCTCTTCTTCCAGTCCGGGGATAAGCCTTAAAATGGAAGGTATTTCTTATATTGCCGGTGCTGAACTGCCTAGTGTTATTGTAAATATTATGCGCGGCGGCCCCGGGTTAGGGGGGATACAACCGGCCCAGTCAGATTATTTTCAAGCAACCAAAGGCGGCGGGCACGGCGACTATCATTGTATCGTTCTTGCCCCTAACTCGGTTCAGGAAATGGTGGATACGACAATCCTGGCCTTTGATCTTGCCGATATGTATCGCAATCCGGTTATGCTGCTGGGCGATGGGGCATTAGGCCAAATGATGGAACCGGTAGAGTTCAATCCCAGTGAAACCAAACCAATTGCCAAACCCTGGGCGGCAACAGGCCTGAAAGGGCGGGCTGAACCTAATATTGTTAACTCACTTCATCTTCAGCCTGAGAAACTGGAATTGCATAATATCCATTTACAACAAAAGTATGCCGGAATTATTGCCAATGAAGTACGCTATGAAGAATTATATACAGCAGATGCTGAACTGATCCTGGTGGCGTACGGCATCACTTCACGCATTGCCCGCTCGTCCGTGGAAAAAGCGCGCAGAGAAGGTATGAAAGTTGGCATGCTGCGTCCGATTACGCTGTGGCCGTTCCCGGAAAAGCCGCTTGCCGCCTTAGCAGGCAAGGCGTCTGCTTTCCTTACGCTTGAACTCAGCGCCGGACAAATGATCGAAGATGTCCGCCTGGCTGTTAATGGAGCTAAGCCGGTATACTTTTACGGTCGTTCAGGCGGTATGATTCCCAGCCCCAAGGCGGTTTATGAGCAGATTGCCAATATATTCAAAGGGAAGGAGGCAGTTAAGCATGGCTGATAAGATCTTTTCCAGGCCTAAAGGGCTTAAAGATGTTCCCTTTCATTACTGCCCGGGCTGCCACCACGGCATCATTCACCGTTTAGTGGCCGAAGTGCTTGACGAGCTTGATGTGCGTGATAAAGCGATCGGTGTCGCACCGGTTGGCTGCTCAGTACTTGCTTATGAATATTTTAACTTTGATGCCTTTGAAGCTGCCCATGGCCGGGCCCCGGCGGTAGCTACCGGCGTAAAGCGGGTTCACCCGGATGCGGTTGTTTTTACTTATCAGGGTGACGGCGATCTGGCAGCTATCGGTTGCGCAGAAATTGTCCATGCGGCTGCCAGAGGTGAGAAGATAACCACTATTTTTGTCAATAATGCAATTTATGGCATGACCGGCGGTCAAATGGCGCCTACTAGCCTAATCGGGCAGGTTACGAATACCTCTCCTTATGGACGGAGCGCCGAAGCAGCCGGTTATCCGGTGAAGGTTTCAGAGATGCTGGCTACTCTGGAAGGTGCCAAGTTTATTGCCCGTGTAGCGATCAATACTCCCGGCAATATGACGAAAGCCAAGGCGGCCATAAAAAAGGCTTTTGAATTGCAAATCAGCGGCAAAGGCTTTGGGTTAGTCGAAATATTATCGACCTGTCCGACCAACTGGGGTATGAGCCCGGTCGAAGCTGCTAAATGGCTGGCCGAGTCTATGATTCCCTATTACCCGTTAGGTGTCTATAAAACATCGGAGGGGGGAGCAAAATGACTCACGAAATAATTATGGCCGGCTTTGGCGGCCAGGGTGTAATGTTAATGGGCCAGTTGCTGACTTATGCCGGCATGATTGAGCACAAACAAGTATCATGGATTCCGTCTTACGGCCCGGAAATGAGAGGTGGCACGGCCAACTGCTCAGTGATTATTGCTGATGAGCCGATTGGGGCACCGATTGTTTCTGAACCCAACCTGGTTATTGCCATGAATCTGCCATCACTGGATAAGTTTGAGCCATTGTTGCAGCCCGGCGGAATACTGATCATTAACAGTTCGCTTATTGAGCGGGGGGCAAAACGCCCGGATATTACCGCATATCAAATCCCCGCCAATGAAATTGCCGCTGAGCTTGGCAACTCCAAAACAGCCAATATGGTTATGCTTGGGGCAATTATTGGTGCCGCGCAAGTGGTATCAGCTGATGCTGTATTAAAAGCCTTCTCCAAGATGTTTGCCAAAAAACCGGAATTGCTGGCAATTAATGAAAGCGCGATTCGTCGGGGTATAAAATATATATAAATATATAAGACGAAAGCTAAACAAGGAACTGTCCGGTAAAACCCGGTCAGTTCCTTGTTACAATTTGAACTGACCAATTATGTTTGCGGAATGCTCAGACTGGTACGATAAAGCAAACCGGGACGGTCAGAAAATTCATTCAGCCTCTCCATTGTCCACGAAATTGCCATTTACAAAATAACGGGGCAGGATTTTGAACAAAAGTAGCGAACATTTATAATTAAATATTCAAAAATCTGGGATAATGCTCAACAAACTTTGTATGGAAGCTTCACAGAGGGCTCGACAAACCTTGCTGCTTATCGCTACTTTTTCTAGCAGCAGGAATTGAAGCCAGCAATCCGCTATACGAGCATTGCGACCATCGTTTACTGAAACCCACATAATTGCCGCACGAATAAGGAAGGCTATTGCCGAATATCTGTTTCAAACCAGCAATAATCAAACCCCTGACAGCGCCGCTTCAGATTCTGAACTATTGATGCCGCTGATACTCGACCATATTCAGCATTCAGCCCAACGAGCAAGTAGGAATCATAGTTGTTTGTACAACATTAATAATTAATTAATATTAGTTCACAAAATGCAGCAAGAAAAGTTCCCCCAACAAAGAATGTTATACGGTGGTGTCAAAAGTGACTCATAATAATTCAGGTGATTTTAAATCATACTCCCTGGCTGGTACAAACCAGGAAGTAGAATTTATTACCAGTGTTCTTAAATTAAAAAACGGTGAATCTGTATTGGATTTATATTGTGGGTACGGACGCCATGCAATTGAACTGGCCAAACAAGGGTTTAATGTGACCGGTATCGATGCCACTCAGGATTTTCTGGATATTGCCGTGCAGAAAGCCCTGGAAGCCCAGGTAAAGGTTACTTTTAAGCAGCAAGACATGCGCGAACTTAATTATGACCAGGAATTTGCCGCTGTTATTAATATGTTTGCTGCCTTTGGTTATTTTACAGATGATGAAAATGCTAATATTATCAAACTCATTGCCAATGCCTTAAAACCACAGGGCCTGTTCCTTATTGACTTGTTAAACAGGGACTGGATGGTGCGCAATAATTTAAACCGCTACTGGCGACATCCCAGCGGCGAGTATGTTCTCTCCTATAAAGTGCAGCTGGAGAATGGAATAGCTACCATGAAACGGCAGCTTATCAACCAGATTACAGGCACCAAGATTCAGTACGATTTCATTTTACGGGCCTATTCGCTCCCTGAAATGGCTAATATCTTTAGCCATAGCGGGCTATCCATCACTGAAACATATGGCGGCTTTGACGGGCGCCCTTATAGCTCGGAAACTCCGCGTATGATCATCCTTGCTAAAAAAACCTAAAAAAGAGACGACAGTCTCTTTTTTTTTGTCCTGATAGACAGTCATGCCGTTACAGCGGCAGCAGCAAAGATGAAAAATGCTATTTTTCAGGCTAGAAAGTATCCCTGGCTAAGGGCAATAGCGGCTTATGCTTTCACCACAGGCTCGTGCAAGCCGTGTTTTTTTCCCCAGCAAAATTTATAAACATTCAAGGCTGATCTAAGGGGGATAAGAAAAATCTTTACCCTAAAGGGCACAAGCCAAGTTTTTCTAACTTTAATTATCACCTGCTGCTGCTCTTTCATAACATAATAGAGGATGGAATGTGCGAGGTGAAATAGCAATGATTGTCACCATCAATAATCTTCAGCGCGGCCTGCGGCCAAAAATCGGTTTAGCGTTAAGCGGCGGCGGGTTAAGAGGAATCTCTCATATCGGAGTCCTTAAAGCCCTGAATGACCATAACATACCGATTGATTATATAGCAGGCACCAGTGCCGGTGCAATAGTGGCTACCATGTATGCCTGCGGGTACTCGCCACAACAAATGCAAGCAGTTATCCATGATATTGATATCCCTAATCTGATTGACTTAAAAGTAACATCAGCCGATTTATTCAAACATGGCTTTAAATGGCTCATGAGTGGAAAATTCCGCTTTTGGTCGGTTTTACCCACCGGTCTGATAAAAGGAGAAAAGATTGAAAACTTATTGGCAAAATTATGGCATCAGCGGACAATTCGTGAAACCAAGATTCCTTTAGCTATTACAGCAGTTGACATAATTTCAGCAGACACCGTCTTTTTTACATCCCCCTTGCCGCCTAACCGGGCCATTCCCAATGCCCGGTATTATCATAATGCTCTATTATACGAAGCCGTACGAGCCAGCATTTCGATACCCGGAGTATTTTTCCCGAAAAAATACCGTGGCATGACACTCGTTGACGGTGCCGTGAAAAATAATCTACCGACCGACATTCTCAATCATATGGGTGCTAATAAGATTATTGCCATCGATTTAGGTTATTCCGGTCAGCCAAATTATGAGACTAACTCAGTAGGTGAAATCCTCATGCACTGCATTGAAATTATGGGCCGGGAAGTTACTTTAATAAAATCAGAGCAGTATGCGGATATAATTATCAGACCGCAGGCGTATGACCTGAATCAAAAGAATCTAAGCCAGGCCAATGAATTTATTAAACGCGGCTATCACGCCACAATTAACAAAATGAATGAAATTCGGGATTTGCTCTTGTAAGAGATATTAGTTGCCTGCTCATTTTTCCCTGCATATCATACATTATCTATTACTCTGATGTACGATATGCAGGGCAAGGGAGGGCACACAAATGAATAAAAAAGAGATTCCCGCAATATTTCGTCAGCTCTTAAAGCTGGACACTCAGACTAATAATGTCGTTGGCGTTGGGCACGGTCAGAAATATACTCGTGGCCACAACACAGGCCAGGAAGCCTTAATTATATTAGTAAAAAAGAAGTACCCTCATTCTGAGTTGCGTAACGGTTCAGTTTTGCCAGAGAGGATGGCCAATGTACCAACCGATGTAATCGAAGTTGGTGACATTCGCCTGCTAGGAGAACGGATAGAGTATCACCGCCCGGCGCAGCCAGGCATGAGCCTTGGGCACTATAAGATATCGGCCGGAACATTTGGTGCAGTCGTCAAAGACAAAAACACCGGTGAATTGCTTATATTATCAAATAATCATGTCTTAGCCAATATCACTGACGGTAATGACGGCCGCGCCGCAGTCGGCGATGCCATCATCCAGCCAGGCATTTATGACGGCGGCAAACCGGAAGACTGTACCATTGCTCATCTGCGCAGGTTTGTTCCGCTGCACCGGGAAACAGTATCGCCCAAATGTATAATAGCCAAGGTGTTTGAGAA
This sequence comes from Sporomusa termitida, assembly GCF_007641255.1. Taxonomy (NCBI): domain Bacteria; kingdom Bacillati; phylum Bacillota; class Negativicutes; order Selenomonadales; family Sporomusaceae; genus Sporomusa; species Sporomusa termitida. The sequence goes on along the minus strand of NZ_CP036259.1, from coordinate 2,095,506 downwards.
ACTGCTAAATAACTGTATTCATCTGCTGAGGCCCCAATATCAGGTCCAGGTAATGAAGGAAAGCGAAAAAATGAATATAGTAGATTGCGCCGTAGCAGCTCCGCTTGAACCGGCAGCAATCAAACCTGAAATTTTGGAGTTTGGCACTGTGGCCGGCATCAAAGAAGCGACACCCGGATTATTTGTAAAAAAAAGCGGCCGGACTACCGGCGTCACCTTTAGTCAGGTCCTGGCCACTAATGTAACATTTAAAATCGGCATGAATAACAACGAATATGGGGTATTCACTGATCAAATTCTGGCCGGTCCGATGAGTATGCCCGGAGACAGCGGCTCTTTAATCCTGACAGAAGACAATTATGCCATAGGGCTGTTATTTGCCGGCTCAGAACAGGCTACCATGTTTAACAAGATCACCAGCGTACTCGATCAACTTAATGTTACTTTATAAAGCTAAAGGAACCCAGTACCCTGGGTTCCTTTAGCTTTAGAGAATTAAATCAGTTGTCTATATATTGGCCATTATATATTCTGCCATTTTTAAAGTTCGGCTGATATCTTTTATTGTGTTTTACGTGATAAGCTTTCTTCGTACCAGAGTTTTGTTCCTGTCCGTCCGGATTGTACCAGCCGCGTTCCTGCATAACCTGAAATAAGGTATATGCATTTTCGTGTTCATCATGCTGGAACTCTGCCACTGCGTTGCGGACCGTAATATTAGAGGACTCCATAATAGCGTGTTCATATAAATGGGAAAGGTGCTTTTCGGTATTTATTAAATCGACCAGCATATCCCGGTCTGAAAGCCGGTTACGATTAGAATGTGTGTTACTACTATAACGTCTGCTATGACTCATAGAATCACCTCATATTATTGATATTGCTGATAAGAAGTACCGGCTTTACCGGTTAGCTGCTTTAACCGGTCAGCATGACGGCGTTTATTCTGGGACATATCAAATAACAGGCTTTTAAGCTCGGGGTCCTGGCAGTAGTCCGCATACACACTGTACTTAGCCAAGGCCAGATTCTCCATTTCTAAGGCTTCTTCTAAGTAACCTTTTTCTTTCCCGGTAAGTTTTTGAGAGTAATTGCTGCCATAATAAGCCAAATTCTGTCACCTCCGTAATAGTATATATATTAACTTGGAAAAATCATATCTTCATGGAGATCATATGTAGTTTTTAAAGTATTTTGTTGTTTATCCGTAGCGGTAGAGGCCGAAAGATCTGTTGAAATTTCATAATTATAGTTTTCTGTATTGCCTATATTGTCTATAGGAGCTTTTTCCGCGTTATTTTTCCCATCTTTTTCTTTTGCAAGCAGGTCAAATACATTCATATCACTAACACCCCGTATTTCATATTGTTTAGGCCACGGTGACAGGGTTAGTATGATATTTATAATAATCACTTATACAAGTTCCAGTCTAAGTTATTCTGTAAATTTTTACCTTTCTTTTGCGATCTTATCGCAACCAAACCGCAATATAGCGATTAAAATAATCCAAACGGAGATAGCAAGGAAGGAAGACACGGAACGGTGGTTGTGTCTTGGCAGACACAACCACCGTTCCGCACGTTTTATTTAGATGTTTACAATCATTTTATTTCCGTTCTATGCAATTTGCGTAATTACAAGGTGCGCTGAAACAGGCCTTGTTCCGCCAGCAAGAGGAGTAATGGTTAATGCCGTTGAATTGCCGGCAGGATTTCGTACCGTGAGTATTGAATTGATTACGGTCGTAGTCACAAGAGCGATGCCTACTATCTGGGAAGTACCTGTTGCCCGCCCAACTACCGTATAGGCTAGGTCAGCGCCATTAAGAGTTAGAATCAGTTGGCCAGCTTCGCTCACCCCCACCTGAAACAACACTTGATAAGTGCCAATTGCAGATAAGTTAAATGTACTAGAACCAGTACGGGTAATCACAGTACCGCTAATAGGACCATCTTGCGGAAAGCTTACGTCAGTACCGGGCGCGACTGTTGTTGCATTATCAGGGGGCATCAATGCAAAAAAGTCTGCAAAACTTAGTATTCCACCGGTAGCTCCAGTAGCGCCGGTAGCGCCAATATCACCGGTAGCTCCAGTAGCGCCGGTAGCGCCAATATCACCGGTAGCTCCAGTAGCGCCGGTAGCGCCGATATCACCGGTAGCTCCAGTAGCGCCGGTAGCGCCGATATCACCGGTAGCTCCAGTAGCGCCAGTAGCGCCAATATCACCGGTAGCTCCAGTAGCGCCGGTAGCGCCAATATCACCGGTAGCTCCAGTAGCGCCGGTAGCGCCAATATCACCGGTAGCTCCAGTAGCGCCGGTAGCGCCAATATCACCGGTAGCTCCAGTAGCGCCGGTAGCACCAATATCACCGGTAGCTCCAGAAGGGCCGGTAGGACCAATATCACCGGTAGCTCCAGAAGGGCCGGTAGGACCGGTGGCGCCGGTAGGGCCTGTGGCTCCGGTAGCACCAGTAGCGCCAGTAGCTCCGGTAGCACCGGTTGGACCTGTGGCACCAGTCACGCCAGTAGCTCCGGTAACGCCGGCTCCAGTGGCTCCAGTAGCTCCGGTAGCACCGGTTGGACCTGTGGCACCAGTCACGCCAGTAGCTCCGGTAACGCCGGCTCCAGTGGCTCCAGTAGCTCCGGTAGCCCCGGTAGCTCCAGTAGCACAGACAGGTACACAAGCGCCGCATTGTTTAGGTTTATGTTCTTCCCAAGAATTATCGCAATGGCAGTGACCATGGCGATAACTATCAGATAGGATGATGCTAATCACCTCCTTGTAGTAATGTAGTAATTAGGAGAAGTTACATAATATAATATGAAAAAACAGGCATATAGGTAACTTCTTTAAACTGATTAAAACAAATTTTTTTCATAGAGAACGTCTTTTCACGGCCTGACGGTGATTGTAATTTAAATATAATCCCAATAAATCTAAAAAAGGGCTGTCGCGCATTATAATGCCTGAACAAAGCCTTAAGTCTACATAACACAACACATAGCAACAACTAAAATAACTAAAATAACTAAAATATTGATAGCAGACCAGCCAATCAAAAATCGTTTTATCCACGGCCTAATATATGCAATCAGATAAACACCAGGCAACCCTTTCAGGTAAGGCAGTTCGTTGCTACTATAGCTATAGCCCGTAAAGTCTTCAGCAGCGCATTAGCAGACAATGATTTTACGGTTATAACAATTATTATTTATAGTAATTGTCGGCAGTAATTGGCAGTCCTTCAAAGACACACGTACTTTGTACCCCCCTCTCGTTAACTTAACATAATAGATATTATCGGACATAAATTATAATTATTGTTATAGCCTGATTTATATATAATATCTATATATTTATTCAAGATTGTCTGTTTTTTTAAGATTTTAATAATAAAAAGAAGCTTCAAAAAATGAGAGCTTCTCTTTTAGGTTATATATAATTATATATTAGTGCTACTTTTTTTGCTCATTGGGTGGAATTTTTGTGCCGACGCGAACTATTTTATCAACAGGTTCAAATTCATCTGCAGCCAGAAATTCTCGGGCAACAATTTTACCATCGACTTTTTTTATCCGGTGGGTCGATACCAGAAACCCTTTTTGGCCTTCTACATCAGTAACTTCTTTACCCAGCTCCAGATTAGGGTCTTGCTTGATAAGAGTATTAGGTTCCAATATCCTTTTATCAGTGGCAATTACAGATATATGGGGAGGATTCTCCAATTGCTTGCCAAAGATATTAATAACAAGCTGATTACCGAAAACTTCGCCAGTAATATAAATATTATGCAGTGACGTATTCTTAAACCTAAAATCCAGTTGGTTGTCAGCCACAGTCGCATCTTGTCCAAGCGGTACATAACCGGGCGGGCGGAAGTGAGCGGTTCGCTCTTCAATCGCTAAGTCGGCTAACAGGACTGCATTGTAAAGGGTGCTACTTACCTGGCAAACCCCGCCACCCCAATCAGGAACTAAAACACCATTGAGATATACCGGGGCTTCTTTGTAGCCGAATTTATCCAGCCGCAAGCCAACAATATCATTAAAAGAAAATACTTCACCGGCCCTAACCAGAATATCATTAACACTCTTTGCTGCTAACAATACATTTTGGGTTCGATTTTGGTCCCAGGGATCAAAATGCGTAGTGTACGAAGCAATCAGTCCGTCAATATGCACTAAATCATTACTTACAACAGCCGGCATAAGCTCTTCTACCACTACATTAACCCTAAAGGTTAGGTGAGTGTTAAGTTTGGCCGTTACCGCAGCGATAGTCTTGTCTAAATCCACCTTACGGCCAACTACCTCCGGGAAGATGCCGATATGGGCTAAGGTTCTACTCGGTTTAAGTTTGGCATTCTCCGGCTGACGCTCTATCTGTTTAGCAATATTCCGCAATTCACTGCCGAGCTTATCATAATTATAGTGTACTGTTAATAGCAGGCTATAGCCTTGATTGACTGCCAGATACCGTTCTTTCAGCCGCTCAATAATATTGCCGGTTCTGCCGACAGCATAGGCTTGCCGGGCCAGTTCACCGGCATTGATGCTCAGTTCAATATCCTGGGCAGTAATACGCCATTGCTTGTTATTATACATTAGTGCGATGGTTGCTTCTGAGGTTCGTTCTTTAAAGACAGCAGCAATCTCTTGCTCAGCTTCAACAATCGATAAACCACCAACATCAATATCACCAACACTAACACCCTGATAAATCTTGTTTGTAACCATAAATGCGGAGTTAGCTGCAATCATACTAACAAAACTAAACAGCAGGATAATTATTAAGAATAATATAATATTTGCATTTCGTGTTGTTACAGTTTGCACAGAGCACACTTAGTCCTTTCTTAATAAGTGTTAGTATACACAAAGCAAACCTTAATTAAGGTTAAAACCCGCTAAAATAGCGGGATTTACCTTTCTTAGCTTATTGAATATTCATTGAGAGCTCAACAAATTTATTGGCAAGCTTAGCTTTTTGTAACACTTCTTCCGTAATTTCTCCACCCTGATCAACAATGATCATGCCGTTATCGGTCTCAATACGGCGGGCAGCTTTCTTACCTAACAAAAATTTACGATGTTTATCGTCAAATTTTTTAGCTGAATCGTCGGCAGCTTGTTCTTTCCCCTTGGTCTCCTCCACCACACCGGCAGCTGCCAAAACTTCAGCTTGCTGTCCCGGAACGGGGATAACCTCCGGCCTAACCGCTGGCACTGGTTCAGGCGGAACGGCAGGCACTTTAGTAACGGGAGGAGCGGCAGGCGGCTTAGCAATCGCTACTTCATCAGTTCCGGCAATGATCACTACCTCTTTGCCAAATGTAACAACTCTTTGAGCCGGAAATGAAACAACCGCACCGTCAACGGTCTCTAATTCACAGGTATTAATTTTGCCAGTGTCATCAATGACAATTTCATTAATTCTCCCTTGCATACGGCCGCCTTTGGTTAGAACTTTAGTCCCAATAATCTTAATGCCAGCTTCCAACAATTTTTCCAGCTCGGGTTTATCTTTTACAGTTAGAATATCTGCACTATTATCAATCGTAACGGCATACTCACCCAGGCCGGCTATCGCCTCAAAAGGCAATAATTTAGCGCCTAAATACCATTTGCCATCATCAATTACCAAGGCCGCGATTGAGCCATTAACATAATTAACAAGAAGTTCTTTAACATGACCAAATTCTTTACCTTCGGTAATACTAATAACTGGTTGTCCAACAATTTCTGTACTTCTTTTCATCTTATACCTCCATATCATCAACTAGTTAGATATTGGCCACATTCCGCCACTCCCTAAATTCCTCATCAATCTCTTTAACTATGTGTTGCGGAATTTCTAAAAACTTAATAGCGCCTAAACGATGCTGCACTAAAATATTTTTAACAATACGGAGATAGGCGATAGTGCTGATAAATTCCTGTTCCAGCATTTTGTCGCCTCTGGTTTGACAAAGCTGGCGACCCTCGGAAAAAACTTTAATAGCTTCGTCATAATGTCCTTTATTTTTCAGCAGGTTACCCACTTCAACGACCAGAAAAGGAGCAGCCTCACTAGCTGGCTGCAAGGACAACGCCTGTTTGAAGGCCGTCAACGCAGCCTCATAATTATGCTGCTCTTTATTTAAAAAAGCATAATCCAATAAATCATCCAGTTGCACCGCGGCAGGCTCATCTACTTCGACCTCTTCTTTATTATTATAAAACCTCACTGAATTCCCGTCCTCATGCACTGTACCACCTGCCTGTTCCATGAATAATTGAGGAACAAGAGGAACAATTTGTATATATTCTTCTTGTCTCTGACTCTCACTAATTACTTCAATTACTTCCGATAAGGAATCTGTCATAGTTTCCTCTATATCTTCTATATCTTCTATATCTTCATCTTCGTCTTCGATTATTACCGGCTCTGCTACTGCCGGGTCCGCCACTGCCGGCGCTTCTGCTGCGACAGGTTCACTAATATCGAAAGTACGGCAATTTTTCTCCTGCTGCTTGTTTTGATTGACAGTTTCATTTTGTTCTATTGCCGCCGGCTGAGCCTGACTGTCAGTCAGACAACAGGCACTTTCATCACGTTTATCAGCGGCAGGGGCTTCTTCACAATGGGCCACAAAATAAGCAAAAGCAGCGGCAAAAACAGCTAAAAAAGCCAGCGTTCCTGGCAATCCGGCAAAGCCAACAACAAACTTAGGTAAAACCAGGCTAATAAACATAGCACAGACGGCGCATAACAATAGCGATTTTAACCGCAGCTCCAACCCAAATAAGCCTTTGGCCAGTTTATACACAAGCAGGGTTGCAATAAGTATAGCCACTAAACTGGCAATTATATATTCCACACTAACCACCAAAAAAAAAAATTTTTAACCGTTACATAATTCTGTTTTTAAATATTCTACGCTTCTTTGCTTTTTCCTGTCATATAATCAGCAGCAATTAAGAAATATGTAAAGAAATGTTACATGCCGGCAACAGCACTGGCAGCTCCCAATATACCAAGCAAAGCATGTTCAAAAGTTAAACCACCCTGCACATAGACAATATAGGGCGGACGCAACGGGCCGTCGGCACTAAGCTCAATGGATGACCCCTGGATAAAAGTTCCCCCCGCCATAATGACTTGATCCGTATATCCCGGCACTGTACCCGGTACAGGCCGCACATGGGCATCTACCGGTGAATATTGCTGCAGCCCCTGACAAAAGGCAATCATTTTTTCCGGTGATCCTAATTCAATGGCTTGTATGATATCACTGCGCAACTCCTCCGGCCGGGGCAGCGTCTTATAGCCGAGCAAATCAAAAATCAGCCCGGCGAATATTGCCCCTTTTAAGGCCTGATTTACCACATGGGGTGCTAAAAACAGCCCTTGATAAAATAAACGGATATCGGCAAGGGTTGCCCCGAGTTCTCCCCCTAACCCCGGGGCGGTTAACCGCCGGGCCGCCATATCAACCAATGCCGCTTTACCGGCAATATAGCCGCCGGCAGGTGCTAATCCGCCGCCAGGATTCTTTATCAAAGATCCAGCCATTATATCGGCACCGACACTTGTCGGTTCAGCTACCTCCACAAACTCGCCGTAACAGTTGTCAACAAAACAGATACAATCCTGCTTATATTTTTTAATCTCGGCACATACCGTCCGGATCGCCTCAATACTGAGAGGTTTGCGCAGACTGTAACCCCGCGAACGCTGAATAAGTGCAACCCTGGTATTAGGGCTAATATGGCCAGCGATGGCACCAATATCCACACCGGCCTCCGACATGGGCATCTCCCGGTAGCGGATGCCACACTCTGTTAATGATCCAGGTGTTTGCACCGTATGACCAATGACAGTTTGCATAGTATCATAGGGAGCGCCGGTAACTGCCAGCAGTTCATCGCCGGGGCGCAGCAAACCGAATAATACACAGGCTAAGGCGTGCGTCCCAGATACAAACTGAGTCCTTACCAGCGCCTTCTCAGCACCGCACAATTCAGCCCATACAGCCTCCAGCCGTTCTCTCCCGCTATCGCCATAGCCATAACCGGTCGTCGTCCGGAAAAGATATTCAGAGACTTGCTGGTCACGGAAAGCCTTAAGTACGCTGGCAGTATTTTGTTCTGATATAACGTCAAGCGCAGCAAACAATGGCAACGCCTGGTCAAGTGCCTTTACTTGCAAAGCAGTAATATTGGCGGGGAAAAGAGCCATGAATTATTCATCTCCTGCAGCATATTTTTGATAACGCGCAAACTGCTCCGGCGTTAAGGCAACGGAAATACTGATACCCTCAGGCTTGTACTCAATGTTATTGACCGCAGCACTATCATACAGCTTGGATATGAGCCCGCTATCATCATAAGGAACCAATAACATTGCATCCACTACAATTGCCCGGAAGTGATCCTCAATCATACCAAGCAGTTTATCAAGGTTTATGCCGGTAACCGCCGATGCGGCAATACTTCCCGGCTGCCGCAGCATACGCTCCTGTACAGGCAGACTGTCTATTTTATCAATTTTATTAAAGACAGTAATTACCGGTTTGGTATCTGCCCCCAACTCCCGCAGGACTTGATAGACTGCCTCACTTTGCTGTTCATACTGCGGATGGCTGGCGTCAATGATATGCAGTAATAAATCAGCCTGTAAAACCTCTTCCAGTGTACCGCGAAAAGCAGCAACCAACTGGTGCGGCAGCTTCTGAATAAAACCGACCGTATCTGTCAGTAAAAACTCCTTGCCGCTCGCCAGCTTCGTCCGCCGCGTGGTTGGATCCAGGGTGGCAAAGAGTTTGTCTTCAGCCAGAACATCAGCAGCGGTAAGTTTATTTAGCAAAGTGGATTTACCGGCATTGGTATAGCCAACTAATGCTGCCGTCGGTATTCTCGCCGCCTGCCGGCGTTCACGATGCAGCTGCCGCTGTTTTTTCAGATACTCAATTTCTTGTTCGATCTCACTAATCCTGGAGCGTATCCGTCGCCGGTCCACCTCAAGCTTGGTTTCACCAGGCCCTCTGGTGCCTATCCCCCCGCCTAAGCGTGACAATACCAGCCCCTGGCCGCCTAACCGGGGAAGATTATATTTTAACTGGGCCAATTCAACCTGCAATTTCCCGGCATGAGAGCGGGCCCGCTGGGCGAATATATCCAATATTAAGGCCGGTCTGTCAATCACTTTACTTCCCAGCGCCTGCTCCAGGTTGCGCTGTTGAGCCGGTGACAGCTCATCATCGAAAATAATTAAGTCGGCATTGATTTCCTGACGCATAATACTAATCTCCTGAACCTTGCCCCGCCCGATAAAGAAGGCCGGATCAGGGCGGCTGCGTTTCTGCCACACTGAGCCCGCAATCTCGGCCCCGGCAGTTTCGGCTAACTGGGCTAATTCATGCAGGGAGTCATCAACATCCCAGCCGCTTTGACGTTCAACACCAACCAACAGCGCTTTTTCAGACTGGGCAATATTAGATAATATGTCTTTACTTTCCAATTGCCGTTCCATCTGATTTGTCAGATAACCCAGATCAAGCTGGATAAAATCGGTTAAGGACAAAGGCCCGACTGTCCCGACACTATAACTATCTGCTGTATGCCCGGAAATAAAGCCAAAACTAATCTCTTCAATCCCGGCGCTTACACCAATTGCCGCCATCATGTCAAAACGCATTGCTTTGAGAGATGACAAATCCACATTGCTTAACCGGCTGTCTCCACCTGGATGGGTATGTATACAACGAATGCCGCTTAAGCGGTTAAGAGCTCGCCGGCCATCTGTTGCCGGCAGTGAGACAGTCCGGGTATCACCAACAGCCACCTGGACAACACTGCCCCGGCGGTTAACATAGACGGCTACCTCCCTGTTTAACATACTGGTTATCGCCGCCATTGCTTCAGTCAGTTCCTTGGTAACTGTTTGACCAAAGGGGACTGTGAACTCATATAATTGTTCCAACTCATCCAGAATATTTTTTTTGATGCCGGTTGTTTCTCCATATATCTCAGGCAAGCATAAAACACCCCTAACTTTGCTATTATTACATACTTTACAATATTTTGTTATGAAGTCTCCAAATCCCTGCTTTTTTCATCAGGCCTAGTGTTGTTTGGCTTATATTGCCGTCTTTTTCCGCCCTGCTTCGTTGTCGGCGCCTTGCAGGACAAAAAAATCCTCGCCATCTAATCTCAAATTTTAAGTGAAGTACTAGCCTTAAGCCAATATTCCGCTATTCGCCGCGTTTATGAATGAATTACACATAATATTATACCAGTTTCTTAGCATAAAATTCCAACACCTTCTAGCTCTCCCTGGACTGCCGCCGGCACGCTGTTTAGACCGCAAAAACCCACCCCGGCCGGAAGAGCTTTGCGGTCAATAGCTTTCTGCAATATAAAGGAGGAAGCTTTAGATTTACCCATTCTCCTGCTCCCCGTAATTTTTTTCATCCGCTTTTGTCTTTAACCAATATTCCTCACAAATTACGCATTGCCCCTGCTCCAGCGATTGTTGGCGCAGATTGAGCGGCACAACCGCTTCGGCTTCCAGATAACCGGTCGCCCAACCCCGGCGTTTGCCTAAAATATATCCCGCCAGGAAGGCAAACAGCATACTTAAAACAATGTATATCATCATGTCCGCACCCGTTCATAGCCCAGCGCGCCCAGATAAATCAGCGTACTCCCAAAGGCTACAGGCAAAAACAGTTCCTCATTGGCACCCCAGGCGGCCATGATACAGATTACGCCCATAATCAGGCACTCTAAACAGCCAAAGCGTTTAGCCAGATTACGCTGACCCGATATTTGGTCGCTCTGAACATCCAGGTAATCATCGAATAATTGGACAGCCAATACAAAACTAAAAGAAAAAAACATGTTATTCCAGCCAAACAGCACAATACCGGCGGTAAGAGCCAGCAACGACTCCTGAAACCCGTTTAACCGGCTAGGCAATTTTGTCCGCATACTGTTAAACATGCCAATCACATAACTGGCCAGAAATAAAGATAAACTTAACGGGGCATTTATTCCCGCCGCCAAGGCCAGTAAGAACATGGCATAGAGCATAGTTCCCTGGCCTAACCTGTCAGCCCAGTTCGCTCTACCGGCTATGGCATCAAATTCTCTGTCCAGATAATCATCAGCTAATTTGACAGCCGCCGAACAACACGCTACCGCCGCAGCGATGGCCAAAAAATTAAATATTTCTTGCCACATAAGCCTTCACCTCTCTAAAGCCCTGGTTATATAAGGCTGAAATGGGAATAACCGTCGCCTTGGGGAACGCAGATGCCAGCCGGGGCAAGTTGTCTTTGGCTGAACCAAGATCAACTTTGTTACCCAGCATGATATAGGCATTACGGGCAACACCATAGTGATAAAACTCATAATCAATATTGGATTGAGTGGCCGAATCGCTTTTAACATTAGTCAGGTCTACTAAGTGCAGAATAAAATCTGCCGACCGCAGCAGCCCAATAGTCTGAGCCATACCTTTTCTGATTGCCTCATCGGCATGAATTTGCTCGCTGATACCACAGGTATCAGTAAGTTTAAAATTAACCGTTGATTTGCCGATTGGCATGTTCAAGACCATCGACTGTAAGGAACGTGTTTTATGTAAATCAATCCCACACAATTGCCGTTTGGCATCTTCCAGTGATAAATGGCGGCAAGTCATTACCCCATCATAGGTCCGGAATGTCATATCAATGCTTTTTACACCCAGATACTTGGCAAAATTAAGAGTAAACAGGGTTTTACCTGAATTAGGCCGCCCAATAACTATGCATTCCCGCATTTATTCTCCCCCCATTAAGTCGCACGGCTCTATAACCATCAGTTCCTCCCTGGTTGTAGAATGCTTGCGGACCAGGCGAACAGCTTGCCGCCTGATAGCCTTCTCAATGATATTCCTTACAGTCCGGGCATTGCCAAAATTGTCATCACTGCTATGAGCCGGGGGATTTAATAAATTTAATAGGGCAAGCTTGGCCTGGTTATTCAGCAGATACTGACGTTGGGCACAAAGCTGCTCGGAAATCTGCAGCAGCTCTTCTTTGCTGTAATCGGGAAAATCAATATGTATAGGAAATCGCGAACGCAGACCGGGATTGGTTTCGAGAAACTTTTCCATTTCTTTTTGGTATCCTGCCAGAATTAGTATCAGTTCATCTTTATGATCCTCCATAATCTTTACCATACAGTCGATGGCTTCTTTGCCGAAGTCTTTTTCGCCGCCTCTGGCCAGCGAATAGGCTTCGTCAATAAACAGGATGCCGCCATAAGCCTTTTTTAGCTGATCGCGGGTTTTTTGCGCAGTATGACCGATATATTCGCCGACTAAATCAGCCCGTTCCACCTCAATGAGATGCCCCCGGGACAAAACGCCCATCTCGCGGAATACCTTGCCCAAAATTCGCGCTACCGTGGTTTTACCGGTACCAGGGTTGCCCCTAAAAATCATATGCAGTACCAAAGGCTCGGTGTTCAGTTGTTCTCTTTCCCGCCGTTTTTGAATTTCAATAAACGCATATATTTCCCGTACCAATACTTTGACTTCACTAAGGCCGATCAGGCTATCCATTTCCTGCAAAACATTCTCGATCCGCTGTTCCACACTGGACTGCACGCCGCTCGCATCACGCTTGCCGGTGGCCGCATTATCTATCGCCCGCAGCCGCTTAAACCCTTCTAACGGAGACATTTTTCCTGATTCAATCGCACGTAAAACATCATCAGGCCATAGGTAAGCCATAATCTCACCTCATCGCAGGCTTTGTGATTACATTATACGCAAGCCGGCGGAATTGGTGATTACTCCGGGCCCTAAAATCAGCAAAAGCTGAGAAAATAGGTTATTACCGTTCTCTGAAGTCACGGGGCAGCTTGATTAAGCCGTTGCCTGGCCTGGCTCTGCCGGCTTCATAAGCAACGCAGCGTACCGGGTTCCCATCTTTATATTTACCGTTGCCATTGATAAATTCGCTGTCAAAGTGGTCACAATGGTTTCCTTGTTTATAGCGGCAATCCCGGCACTCAACAGTGGGCGCTACCATTCCTGCCCGGGCGGTGGCAATGAGCAGTCTGGCCTGTAACAGGCCGGCCAAATACTCTTTGACCAGCCGGGTTACCCCATTGGTCTGCAAACCATTTAATTTTTGCAGATTTTTAATGGCCTTGTCGAGCTCGATTTCATACGGCAGGGTATCCGGTATCTGGTTTAAAAGCGCTGCATCATCAGTCAGCGTTTTTAGTTTTTGTTTGGCCTGCAGGGGATTCGAGCCAAGGTAAATTGATGTGTTCTTAGGGAGTTTTGTAACCGGATTATATATGCTGTCCTTGAGATAAAATGTTCCGTTTTTCCGGATCTCAATATTCATTTCCTCACCTCCAAAGCAGACAAACCGATAGACTCACATCATTTATGTGAGTCTATCGGTTTGTTATTTGCTGTACTCACATAACTTCTATGAGTATATTTTATCATCCTCTTTATCAACTCACAAGCCTAGTGGTCTGACTACATTGAAAGCGTAAAAGAATTCGCGGGGATTTTTTTTGCAAGGCGAGGCGGAGGACGCTAACTGATTCAGTAAGAGCTGCTTTAATGATCCTGGATGATATGGGCCTCTTATTACTGGCACGGGCCGCGCAGATCGGCAATCTGTACGGCGACGGCAACGAAAGCACCGCGTGTCACTTAAAATTTGAGAAGCCTCCATCCGCAGACTCTGCGAATGGAGGCTTTTTATGGCCTGGTTATTATTATTGTTTTGCAGTGTATTTATTGTCAAACTGCAGTTTTAATTTGGCATTTCTTTGACTACCGGATTAAGCGTCAGGGTTTTGCCATTGCGGATAATGACGATTTCCACTGTGCTGCCTATCGCGATGCTGTCCAAGGCCGTTCTTAAATCGGCGATACCATTAATATCTGCGCCATTTACTTTGACAATAACATCGCCTTCCTGCATATCAGCCAGAAAGGCCGGTCCGTTCTTTTCCACCCGGGTAATATATACCCCCTCGTCAACCGGCGGCCGGTAGCCGGAGCGCAGCGCCGCATCCCGGTCCAGTACGCCAATGCCCAGGTAAGCCCGGGCGACCTTACCATGCTCAACCAGGGACTGCAAAATCGGGCGGGCCGAGTTAATCGGGATAGAAAAGCCCATCCCTTCGACTCCGGCGGAGGCAATCTTGGCACTGTTGATGCCAATTACCTGCCCATTGGCATTAACCAGGGCACCACCGGAATTGCCCGGGTTAATGGCCGCATCGGTCTGAATAAGTTTAAAGCGCCGGTCGCCAACCTCGATGGTCCGGTTTAAAGCGCTGATTACGCCCACAGTGACACTGCCGCGGAATTCCATCCCTAAGGGATTGCCGATGGCAATGGCGGGTTCGCCAACCATGATTGCATCAGAATCGCCAAAAGTCACTGCCGGCAGATCGGCAGCCTCTACTTTGACTACCGCCAAATCAGTGGCCTGGTCCATGCCAATCACCTTGCCGCTCATTATCCGGCCGTCAGGCAGGGAGACGGTAATGTCCTGGGCCCCTTCAACAACATGGTAGTTTGTGGCAATATACCCGGCTGAGTCAAAAATCACCCCGGAGCCTGCCCCTTTTTCCACAAGGACCTTTTGATCAAAATTATCCCGCATATAGGCTTTATTCGTAATGCCGACAACCGCCGGGCCAACATCCTTCACCGCTTGTACAACATAGGTATTGCGCTCGCCCGACGGGGCCGTGCTATTGGCAACAGGCGGCACCAGATTTGGTATGGGCGAGGCCTTGACAAAATTCACCAGCGGCAAAACCCCAATTGACAAGCCAATAACTAAAATCGAAAATCGTTGTAGCCATTTATTCACTTAATCAGCCTCCCTTGGTTCAATCCTCAATAAACATAGTTCTGATTGACTAAATACCCCAGCCGTTACCTGGCAGGTGAAACAGGAGTATTAATATACCATTATACGGTCAAATTGTGACAAGGCTGTGACAATACGGTTACAAAACAGGGTATCAAATCAATTTTCTTACATGATTTAGTACGTTCTGGAAACAATAGACCCGGAGGTGAGTATATGAAAAACACTGGGGAAACCAGCGGTAAAGATACCCAGGGAGCCGCCAAGGCATCCGGTTTTGTAAAACCGGATAAAGATGCGAAAAAAAGCAAAAACAAATAGCGGCGCCTGCGCTTCCGGCTGCCAGCCGTTACCAGCATACACCATCAGCCTGCTGATGGTGTATGTTTTATAGATCCACACTTAAATACACTGCGTTCAGCTGATCTTGCGTTATGCCAATATAACGCCGCAAATCCCGCGGTGAAGAATGATTCAGTAAATCCATCAACAGTAAAACATCGGTGCCTTGCTCCCAGGCAAAATAAGCAAAGCTTTTGCGCATGGAATGACTGCCGAAATTACCCGGAATATTACACATCCTGGCCGCTTCGGTAATAAGCTGATTGGCGTAAGAGCGCCCGATGGCCTTAAGGCTTCCCTTCTCTCCCGTCTTATTGCTGGGAAACAGCGGTTCAGCCGCATCGTTCAGGCCATAAAACCGGATCACGTTTTGAATTTCAGCCCGGATTTTATCAGAGATCGGAAACTCTTTGGTCTTACCGGTTTTTTGCTCTTTCAGGACAATGCGGGTGACAATAGAACCATCCGGCTTGCGGACATCACCAACCTGTAATGCCAGCAGGTCGGAAATCCGCAACGCCGAATTCACCCCAAGCCAAAACCAAAGCCCATGCTTAAGCGCCTTGCCCCGCAGATACAGACGGACGGCTTCAATATCTTTTTTACTCCGGAATGGTTCAACAAATTTCATGCAGCCGCTTCTCCTTTACCCAACTATTATGTGAGATTATAGCTGGCTATCCCGGTTCTGTCAAGCCCGGCAAACAGCTGAAAACGCCGGCAAGGCCTGATAAATCAAGGCTTATGCGGCCCTGCATACAATCTCACATAATATCATTATGTGAGATTGTATTTTTATATCAGCTTTACTTCAGTTAACTTCTATTTATCATATTTAATGGTTAACTTTTAGTTAACCATTAAATATTTATAGTTAACTGTATTTATATATTTATAAAAAAGTTAACTTTATTAAAAATACAGCTGACAAAATTAACAAGGAGCGATAAAATATGTATATACGATAAAAATTAAGGGGTATAGCCGATGACTAATTATGAAAACGCAAGCGAGAATCCCGTAGTAGAGAAAGGAAAGCTGCTTACCTATGGCGGTAAAGTGGATGGACACTTAATGAATATGCTCAAAGAGGCGCAAAAAGCGGCAGGCATTAAAAAGTTTTCCGATTTTATGCATGATATGCTGCAGATTTACAGCGATAACAAACAGGTTGTCGAGCCGCCGCAAATGCAAGTAATGAAAAAAGCGGTTTACGATATAATGACCACTACCGAAAGCCTCCTGCAGGCCATGCAGATTATTGAGGAGGATAAATTCAAGGCCATTGCCGAGTATCGCCACAGAGCCCAGGCGGCAGAAGAACATACGCTACAACTTGACAGCAAAATAGCCGAGCTGGAAAAAAGTCTCGCCGAAGCAAAAAGAGAGTCAATTAAAGCCCAGTCGGAAACAGCAACCCTCCATGCGGATTTAATGCGTGAAGCCGAATGCCGCCAGGGTATGGAAGGCATAATTAACAGCGTACAACGAATGGCGGCCGAGGCCGCTGCCTTAAAGAAAAAAGCCGAGGAAGAACGCACCCAGGCGCTGGAGCTTGCGGCCGAGGCCGGCAACAAAACCGCCTTGCTGGAAGCTGCCAATGCCGACATTCTCGCCCGACTGACCGCCACCGAAACAACAGCCAAACGCTGTCAGGAGGAACTCGTCTCAGAAAAAAGCAGCACCCAGTTGCTACGGGAAAAACTCACAAATGAAACAATCGCCCGCAACCGGCTGGAGGAGCGGCTCCAGGTCATTGAGCCTTTACAACAGCTGGCTAATCAAAAAATTGATTCCCTGCAGGCGGAAATCGCCAGCCTGCGCTGGTCTGAACAGTCCCTCTCCCGGCACGCAAGCAGTCTTGAAGCTCAACTAAAGGCTTGCAGCACTAAACTACAAGAACTCCAGAAAAATTAAACCCTTACCGCAATACCCCTGCTCAAGAGCAAGAGACACCTATAAACGGCAAATACCCTGGTGCTTAGCGCCCACCAGGGTATTTGCCGGTTACCATTATTTTTGTTGTTCCTGCACGAACTTGGCATTTATTTCTTCTGCCAGCATTTCCATATCATGTTGCTTAATAAAATCCCAGCCTAACCATTTAAATCCGGCATTGTCAGGAAAACCAGCCATCCCGGCCGGATGCACAGAGGGGAAAAACGCAGCTCCGCAAACCCGGGCGATATGCGGCCCTGTCAGAAATGCCGCCAGTTCCTTATACAATTTCATTTTATCCGCTTTGACCAGCACAGACACCGGAAAGGCCAGAGCCCCGTCACTTGGCCAAACTGTCTTAATATGAGAACGATCAGCAATCGTGTTAGCAAAAAAATAAGGCATAACATGAATAGGCGGAATATCGGCCTGATTACTTCTTAACGCTTTGATCATCTGCGCCGGATGCAGGCCATATCTTACAGACCGCGCCAAGGCCGTCAAACCGGCTTCACCATATTCCTTATAGTAGTTTAATTGCACAATATCACAAAAAACATCATTGTGGCCACGAATAGCTATCTTTTTTTCATAAACCGGCTTTAACAAATCACACCAGCTGTTGGGCACAGGCAGATCACCAAGCCGCTGCAGATCAACCACAATGACCAGCACATTTACCGCAATTACCGCAAAATGTCCTTCTTTGTCGATTAAGCCGGCTTGTTCCAGACGGGGATCAATATCTGCATAGCCAATCGGTGAAAATACACCGTTTCGCACAAAGCGTTCCATAAACAGCGGGTTAAAAAAACTATAACCGGCTGTCATCAGAATATCGGGAACTTCATCCGGGTCTTCAAAGTATTTAATATAATCATCATAATTAACCATATTGGTGGAAAAGGCCTCTGAGCAATACTCCAGTCTGATTTCTCCGGCCTGCCGCATTCCCTCAATAAAGCGGCTTAATTCCGCTTCCAGCGGCACCTTGAGCGGGCAAGGCAGCAGCGAAACCATATTGAGTTTGCCGGCATTCGCCGCCCCTGTTTCCAGGCGGCGGTATAAACCGGCATCGGCAATATGTTCTTCCAACAGTTTACTAAAGGCTTCCATGTTGATTTCTTTGGTTTTTAACGCTGTCTTTAATTTGAGGACAGGCCCCAGTTGCTGCAATACGCCATCATCGGCCAACTGCGGAAAACCATTATGAATAAACACAGCCCGGGTTGCCGGATAGTTTTCAATCAACTGGCCAATGGTCAAATCGCTAAGTTCCAAACAGATCCCCCCTCACTTATGGTGTAATTATTTAATCGCAGCCGGAATGTCATTAATCAACTCACCCTGGCGCAATAATTCTCTAATGCCTGCCAGCTGACGGTCGATTTGTTCAAGCCGGATCAGGTTCTTTCGTTCTGCCGGCGTTGTTTCAATAATCTGATTTATGCCCCCGTTTTTTATAACAAGCCGTTTATCGCCCATGAGCGCCAGGATCGGGTCATGGGTAGCCATAAGCACAATCTTTTCCTTGTCAACAAGCAGCTGCAAGGCTTGCTTACGGTCAATCCCGGCATTCTCAATTTCATCAATCAGGATAATCGGCGACGAACTTAAGTATGCCGTATCAGCAATCATAAGCGCCCGCGATTGGCCGCCGCTCAGCGCAGTAACAGGTGTGTCCGGCTGAAAGGGTTCACCGGCCAGTCCGTTAGCCTTATCCACAATATGCTGGATAATGTCCCGGTCTTGTTCAACCATTCTGCTCTCGGCATGCATCCCGACAAACTCACGGACTGTCAGATCCATAATGAAATTCATATTTTGTGATAATTGCGCCACCAGCTTATGTTCAACGGCAAATCTCCTGGTCATGTCCGGAACTTGCCCATTGACCAGAATCTGGCGTTTGGTCGGCGTATCCCCTTGGGCAACCCATTCTATATCAGCCAGCAGCCTGCTTTTTCCCGAACCGGTTGGACCAACGATACAGATAATTTCACCAGCCCGGATCGTTAAGTCAATGTTTTCCGGGTTGCCGTTTTTATCAATGCCGCCGCAAATGGTTACCGTTGTGATCGTTTTTGCTTTTACTTTTAATTTTTCCATTTGGACCATAAAGGCACTAAACTGCGTTTTAAGTTCCTCATAGCCTAATCCCAAATCCTGCAGCTGGTCTTCAGTAAGGGTCTCAAAGTACAGCTGCACCGTCTGACCGTCATTCCGGTTGCCCGCCGGCAAAGACGAAAAAAAATCAAGCGCATGGGGATAATCAATAAATAACTGCCGCAAAGACAACGCCGCTAATACTTCCCACATAACCATCCGCCTTTCTGAGCATTGTTTTATAGCAAATCCATCTTGCGCACATTGCCCATTTGAAAATCCACACCCACTCGCGTTTGTCCCAAACAGTAGGAGCAAACGGCAGCAGGCATAGAAAAACGCAGACTGCAGCCACCTAACGAATCCCACGGAGCTGCCGTTTTAAATAAACGGCTCACTTCCTGAGCGCCCTGGCCGGTAATGCCATTAACATAAACAATGACCGCCCCGGGATTGGCCTGCTTGACGCGAAAGGCAAATACCTCCCGTTCCGCCTGCGAAACAATATCCCCTTTGGTGATTACGATAATATCAGCCAGTTTCAGCATCGGACCAATTTTGCGGGGTGTATTTACACCGCTAAGATTATCGATAATACACACAGCCATTACGCCGCGAATATGGGGCGAGCAGCGATTGCACAGACCGGCACTTTCAGTAATTAAAAGATCCAGGTTCTGTTTGATCCCCCACTCCAGACAGTCCTGGATATTTGTCACAAAAAAATGATCAGGGCATAAGTTGCCCGATAGTCCGGTCTTGACAAGGACATTGTTTTTTTCATATAGTTTCTGATCCTGGGTTGAGAGACAGTCAAATTTGATCACGCCGGTTTTTACACCGTCCCCCTGTAAGGCTTTAATAATGTTAAGAATTACTGATGTTTTGCCGGCCGAAGGCGGCCCGGCCACTGTGATTAGCTGCATAATATTCCCAATCTCCTATCAATAATATAACTGCCGCATCTCTGCTCCGGCAAATGTTTTATAACTCAAATTTAACACAAACTCGCAAAAATAACTACAATTAAGTCAATATGTAAATAATCAGTATTTGCATTATTTTTTTTTTTGCAATATAATAATACTATTCCCAACATAAACAAACTATATATTTATATTAACCTTGTTTATGTTTGTTTATATTCATTTTTGTTTATGGGGTTCTGAAAATCAGTTTATGTTTTATAATAACTCAATTCTGCGGGTAAATCAATTCTGTTAGACCTGCCACCAGTGGCCGTATTGTTAAATCCAGTTTCTTAATCCTCTAATAGCAATCACAAAAATGTAAATAATACATTGCTCCTTAGCCGAATTGCCTAACCCTTTTATGGCATGGCGCTCGGCCGACCGGTATAGCGGGAAACTGCTATGCTTCCCGTTTCTTTGGAAAGGATGCATTTTTTTGAGGCGGCGCAATCTCTGCGTCTATTTTGTGTTAAAACAAACCCCGCCAAAAATAATTGCCAGGCCTTCTCCAGGGAAGATTGGAAATTATTCTATGCAAAAGGTAGGGTGAGGCATATATGGGAACTTCAGCTTTTACGTTAATAATTGACGACATCGCAGTGGATACACTCCCGCTTTTCATTCAACTTGCTGCCGATACGGCTTCGGTTTATAAGGAAATCGATCTGCTCTATGAAACAGATAAGACCGGCTTTCAAAGCGCCGCCGCCCGCTCCTCTTATGCTAATCATGCCTTATTTACGACCGGCGGCATCGACCGGCAGATTTATGCTGCCAAATATTTGGGGATCATGCTTGCCGCAATAGAAGCGGGCCAAAACTCGCCCTTATTTAAAAAAGCGATCACCATTATGACCAAACGCTGGCATGTATTGTATTGCCACATCAGGGATTGTGAAACCTTTGATTTAGCCAAGGTGATTAAACCCCACTATTACTCCAAACCGGTAAAGGACAGCTATAAGCACAATCTGCTGACAGGGGCAGCCACCCGCTACATCCGGTCTTTTATCACCTTATACCCTTCCATTGACCTGCCGCTGCAAGCCACTTTGAAGTTTTCGCTGTTTATGGCCTGCGCTGTGGGCCGGCCGGTCATTGTATCAGATCCGGAACTTCTTTCAGTCATTCAAACAATCAGCAGTGCCTTAGACAATACCCGGGAAATCAGTTTATTAAAAAGCAGGTTAAATAAATCAGCAGTCAAAAAAATGGCCCGCTATCTAAAAAATGTCATTTATCAAAAGATATTTCAAAATTATCTCGACCCCTGGCAGGATGACCGCCTCCTGGAAGGGTTTGCCCACTGTAATGCTTATCTCTCGGCCGAAGAGGGTATTTCGCTGCTTTCGCCGACCTTGATTGCCCAGATCAAGGAGCGGGACGTTGAACTCCTCTGCCGCCTGTATATTGTAAAAATGGCTGCCGAAACCTTCCGCGCCGGTCAGGTAAAGAAAACGAAAGAAGAAATGGAATTAGATTGTGCTGAATTCGTCATGTTGGGTTTAAATCTGCTTGACTTTGTAAGAGAGTATAAAAAAGCTAAAAAGTATTATTTTGAACATAATGCTGCTTATCTGTACCCGGAAGTGGATAATCTAAAAAAACAGCTAAGTGATTACGAACTGGAAATCCGGCGGCTAAAAACAGATTTAACAGCCAAAAACAAATTATTGGCAGCCAAAGAAGAAGAAATTAACGACCTGGCTGTCAAGCAAGAATTTGTCCTTAATTCAATGTTCACGGAGAAAAAGCTGCCGCAAACCAGCTGTCAGCCTCAACAGAATGTACTTAACGGCCAAGTCAGCAATGTCAGGGCAATGCCAGCCGGCAACCTTACAGCAATATCCGAGCAGCTCCCTGACTCAGAGTCTGCTATAAAACTGCTGGCCACTGTGCAGGCACTGGTTATCGGCGGTGCCGATAGCTGGCAGGCAAAATTGAAAGCCAAGCTGCCTCATTTTACCTATCTGGCCGGCGATGCCGCCGGTTTTGATGAAGCCCTGCTTCTTCATGCCGATATTGTTTTTGCCAATGTGCGCTGTAAATTTAGTCACGGTTGCTTCTATAAGATGATCAAGCTGGTCCGCCAGCATGAAAAACAATTGGTATTCCTGTCTAAAACAAATATTCCCCTGACAATCCGGCAAATGGCAAATGCCGCCGGCCCTCCTGCCCCTGACAGCAATACCCTTGAATACAGCGCGATCGGCTGTGCGGTTGAATTATAAATTTAAGGGCATAATAAAGAAACTACCTGATTGGGTAGTTTTTTTATTATGCCTGCTATAATCAACCGCAGTTGTTTAGGGTTAGGTTATGTTTAAATGCCAAGTCTGATCCCCGCCTTGATCAGCGCCTTGACCTGTATAAAGCATTATACCCGACAACATAAACTAACCAAACTCAACTTATTGTTATCATATTGTTAGATATTCATCGTATTCAAGAGATATATTGCAGTATAGCTAGATATATTTATATTTCGGATGAATTTGACGAAATATATCAGTATTTATTGATTTTTATTATATAATATGCTATATTGTAACTAAGCAAATTACCAAATAAAGGAGTGACAGAGCTATGAAAATCAGTGGCAGAAACAAACTGGAAGCAACCGTAAAAGAAGTGGTAAAGGGTGCCGTTATGGCCAAAGTTGTCATGGATTGTAAAGGCAGTGAACTGGTAGCAGCAATTACGGTAGACTCGGTGGAGGATTTAAAGCTGGCTCCGGGGGACAAGGTTACAGCATTGGTTAAAGCCACCGAGATGATGGTGCTTAAATAATTATAGGGAAAGTTATACTTTCCAGCACGACAAAAATCGGCTTGCCTAAAAGGCTTAGCCGATTTTTCCGTATTTAATTAAATTGATCCAGCGTCGGAATAATTCCGGGAACTAAACCCTGCACACCGGATCGCTAAGCAGAGCGTAAGCTTTAATAATGAATGGTAAATCAAAGAGGTTTTACTTTCATTTTATAAAATGCGGAAGTAAGGAGTATATGAAAAAGTACCCCAGGCATTTCACCTGGAGTACTGCAAGACATTTTTTATTTATCAGCTTTAGCCGCTTCTTCCTTCTTCTCGTGCAGATTTGCGGCCAAGGGACGAAAGGGGGTTACTGTCGAGATGGCGTGTTTATATACCAACTGCTGTTTACCGTCGTTTTCAATAATTACGGTGAAATTATCAAAACCCCTTACGGCTCCCCGCAGTTGAAACCCGTTAACCAGATATATAATTACCGGCACATTTTCTTTTCGTACTTGATTTAAAAAACTGTCTTGCAGATTAATGACTTTATTAGTCAAATGAAACCCCTCCGTATTCATGTTTCTACTTACTCACATCTATTTTACCTTAGACCAAACGTTCCTGCAACATGATTGTAAATTGTTTCCAACGTTTTATCATAATTATTGCGGTTTCCAACGTCAAACCAGGCTATATAAGGCATTCGCCGATAAAAAGTCATTTGACGTTTGGCAAAATTGCGGGTAGCCTTTTTCACCTTATTGACAGCGTGCAGCCAATCCCCGCCCTCGCCCTCCGCCAGGTGCTCAACAATTTCTTTGTAGCCGATCCCCTGCATGGCTTGACAGTTGGCGGCAATTCCCTGGCGCAGGAGTTTCCCTACCTCTTCGGTCAGTCCCTGCTGGATCATAGTATCAACCCGTTGATTAATCCGCTCGTATAAGGCGGCGCGCTCCATAGTAAGGCCAATAACAACCGCATCATACAGGAGCTGATTTGGTGCGGCCTTAGCCTGCGAGACAGTCTCACCACTCAGGGCATGCACCTCCAGCGCCCTGATTATCCGTCGCTGATCATTAGGATGCAGCCTGGCGGCAGTGTCCGGCTGTACCTGCGCCAGCAAAGTATGCAGATGCTGATTGCCGAACTGGGCCGCCAGGCCAAGCAGTTTTTGCCGCAGCCCTTCGTCGCTTGGCGCCTGATTAAACTGATAGCCCTCCAGCAAGGCCCTGACATACAGTCCGGTACCGCCGGCTAGAATCGGAATAATTCCGTCATTATTGAGTTGGGTAATCAGCGTTTGCGCATAGTGCTGAAAATCAACAACATTAAACTCTTCCCAGGGGTCAAGGATATCAATCAGATGATGCACAACCCCGCTGCGCTCGCCGCGGTCAGGTTTGGCGGTACCGACATCCAGCCCGCGGTATACAAGCATTGAATCACCGGAGATGATTTGTGTCTTCAGCCGCTTGGCCAGATCAATGCTTATTTGCGTTTTTCCCACAGCCGTGGGGCCTGTAATGACAATTAAACGCTCCATGGCTGGCCTCCGTTGCCCATCTTTGACCGGCAGTCAATCACCCCGTATTGTACCCGGCTGTACTTGCCGCCTAACACTGTTAATAACCCCAGCCGGACAAACTCAGCACTGCCGGCAGCCTCTTTAACCACCACTTTGTGCCTGGCAACCCGGCAAGCCTGTTGAACCGCCGCCGGCGTGAGCGGGTTCATATTGGCGAGTGTCCTGATCGGGTTTACGTTAGAGCTCTTGTAGAGGGGATTACGAAACATGGGATCAAAGTAAACAATGTCGAAACTATTATCAGCCAGCGTTGTAAGGTATTGATCATAGGCAGTGTTTTCCACCTGTATCCGGCGCAAAGAGCCTGTAATATCCACATCAGAATCAACCGTAACCTGCTGCAGGCCGTACCCGGTTATTAATGCAATCGCCGGCGAGCTTTCCAGTCCGGTCACAGCCCCCTGTGCCCCGGCCACAAAACTGGCGACAATGGCATCTGTCGCCAGGCCTAAGGTACAGTCAAGCACGGACATCCCGGCCCTAAGCCCCATTGCATTCACCATATGGTCATGTTTTCCATTTATTAAGTTTTTTATGCGCAACTCAGCCATACTTAGATGAAAAAAGTACTCACCGGCGGCGGTATGGATGACCGGTCCATTAGCGGCAGCCACAATTAAATCACAGTCCGCGTATTTTTCCTTAATAGCAGCCAGTGACCGGTCCCGGGGGACAAAAGGCACGCCCAGCCGGGCGGCTATATCACGGGCCAGCTGTGTAACAGCCGTTGCTGGCTTGTGGGCAGTTGTGACAATTAAACTCATAGAATCCCCTTATGTCCGTTTAAACATTTTCGCCAGCTCCTCCGGCCCAAATCTTACAATCGTCGGCCGGCCATGCGGACAGGTGTAGGGCAAATCAGTTGTGTACAGCTCGCTGATTAAGGCCTGGATCTGCCGCATATTAAGCGTATCCCCTGCCTTGATGGCGCTGCGGCAGGCTGCCATCTGCAAATAAGCATGGCGCAGCTCCTGGGCAGTGGGCTGATGCAGTTCGGCTATCAGCTTTAAAATTTGCCGGATTACCGGCTCGGCGTCAGCCAGGGGAATATCTACAGGCATCTCACTTAGCCGCATTGTATCCGCGCCGGCCTGTTCCAGCGTAAACCCCAGCTGATAAAAGATTTCCCGGTTTTCGGTCATGCTATCACAATCGCCGGCGGTAAATTCCAGAAAGGGGGTTACTAACAGCTGCTGCACAGGCACCCGGCCTTTGGCCCGGCTCATACGGTCATAGAGTATGCGCTCGTGCGCGGCATGCTGATCAACAATATACAGGCCGTCCGGTCCCTGGGCCACAATATAGCAGGACTCAATCTGTCCCAAAGGGTACAGCGGGCAGGCTGGCTGCTGCCCGTCAGCAGCCTCATCACTTACGATTAGCTGTTCCTCTTGTCTGATCGCCTGTCTGACATCGGCAAAAGAGGCACTCTCCTGCCATAAAGCAGGTGTCCATTGGCGGGAGGTTCCGGCTATAGCGGCAGGTTCCTGCCCGCTGGTCTGACTGTAGCCGCGATATGGCTCAGCAACACCGCCGGCCCCTGTTTGCGGGTTAAAAGTAAAAGCCGGGGGCGGACTAAACTGAGCAGCTGCAGCCGCCTGACTATGGGAGGCAGGCAGGGTCAGACTTGATGAGACTGCTTTATATACTGCCCTGTATATCTTCTGATCATCACTGAACTTAACTTCTTTTTTTTGCGGATGCACATTGACATCAATGGCGTCTACGGGGATATGAATATCAAGTACGGCCAGCGGATAGCCATTTTTCGGCAATAAAGAAAAATACGCATTATCCAGTGCCTTCCCCAGCATGCGGCTGTTTACTACCCGCTTGTTAACCATAAATGTCTGCCACTGACGGGTGCTTTTCAGCATGGCCGGTTTGGCTACATAGCCGGACACAGCAATGCCGTCATGGCTATATTCTACCGGTATTAGCTCCGGCACAACCTTGTGCCCGTAAATATCGGCAATGGTGTCTGCCAGCCGCCCATTGCCGCCTGTAGACAGAATCAGGCGCTGATTGCTGATTAATTTGAAAGCAATCTGCGGATGTGACAGGGACAGCTTGGTGACAATGTCGCTGATATGACCACTTTCAGCCGCCGGTGATTTCAGAAATTTGCGGCGGGCCGGGGTATTAAAAAACAAATCGGTGATAATCACAGTTGTACCACAGCCCGCCCCCGCCTCGCGGACATCTACAGGAATGCCGCCATGAATCTCAACATAACTTGCCAGGGGTTCATCAAGCAAACGGGTAGTCAGGGTAAATTTTGACACGGCGGCAATACTGGGTAAAGCCTCGCCGCGAAACCCCAGGGAATATATTGCTGTTAAATCCTCGGCCGTGCGAATTTTACTGGTGGCATGACGTTTTACAGCCAGTTGGGCATCTTCATAGCTCATCCCTTTGCCATCATCGGTAACACGGATAAAATTCGTTCCGCCATCGACGATTTCAATCTCAATATTCCTGCCGCCGGCATCAATTGAGTTTTCTACAAGCTCTTTAATCACTGCGGCCGGCCGTTCAACAACTTCACCGGCAGCAATCTTATTAGCCGTATTTTCATCTAATACACGGATTACCTGCTCGCTCATAAGCTGCCGTTTTCCTCTCTGGCTTTATTTTGTAATTTATACAGGGTATTGAGGGCCTCCAGCGGGGTAAGAGTCATCACATCAATTGCCAGTATTTCATCAGCAATACTTGAGTTGAACAGGGATATCGTGGCTGCCGGCTGCTGCCGGCCGGCCGGCAGTGGCGCGGGCAGAGGAGTCCGGTCAGTCCCGCCCTGGCCTTTGCATTGCTCCAGTTCCAGTAAAACCTGTTGCGCCCGCTCAATAATACGTTTAGGCAGTCCGGCCAGCTGGGCAACATGAATACCATAGCTTTTATCTGCCCCGCCCGGTACGATCCGCCGCAAAAATACAATATCATTGCCCCGTTCTTTAACCGCTACCGAATAATTTTTAATTACTTTGCTGTATTCAGCCAGCTCGGTAAGCTCATGATAATGAGTGGCAAATAAAGTTTTCGCCTTAACCTTGTCTTTTATATATTCGACAACAGCCCTGGCAATACTCATGCCATCAAAAGTACTGGTCCCCCGGCCGATTTCATCTAAAATAATCAGGCTGTTGGCAGTGGCAAATTTTATGATTTGGGCAGCCTCCGTCATTTCAACCATGAAGGTGCTTTGACCTGTTGCCAGGTCATCACTGGCACCAACCCGGGTAAAGATCCGGTCAACCGGTCCGATTGAGGCTGCCCGCGCCGGAATAAAGCTGCCGGTCTGAGCCATAATGGTCAACAGCGCTACCTGTCGCATATAGGTTGACTTGCCAGCCATATTAGGTCCGGTAATAATCATGATTTCACTGTCATGGTGGTTTAAGCCGGTATCATTAGGTACAAACATCTCGCCGGTTAACAGCCGCTCCACCACCGGGTGGCGGCCATCTTTAATTATAAGTTCCTTCTTATGATTCAGATCAGGCCGGGTATAACCATAGCGGGCAGCAACCTCGCTCAAGGACATAATTACATCTAATTGGGCAATTTGTCTTGCTGTCTGTTGAATTTCACTGATGCGTTCCTTTATATAGTCCCTGATACCGGCAAACAGCTGGTATTCAATATTTACAATTTTCTCCTGGGCGCCAAGCACTTTAGTCTCAAAGTCTTTTAGTTCCGGCATTATGTAGCGTTCAGCATTAACAAGGGTCTGCTTGCGGATATAATAAGCCGGTACAGCGCCGGTATTGGCATGGGTTACTTCAATATAATAGCCAAAAACCTTGTTATAGCCTATTTTAAGCGATTTGATTCCTGTTGTTTCCCGTTCCCGCAATTCCAAATCCTGAATCCATTGTTTACTGTCTCGGGCAATAGCCCTAAGCTCATCCAGCTCCAGGTCGTAACCGGTTCTGATAATGCCCCCGTCCCGGACACCAAACGGCGGATTATCGACAATCGCCGTGGCAATCATGCTGGCCACATCCACATGGCTTCTAACCTCACCGCCAATACCGGTTACCAGGTCGGACTGACACTGCTGCAATGTTAGCTTTATCGCCGGCAGCACGGCCAGCGAGGTTCTCAGCGCCGTTAAATCCCGCGCATTGGCACTGCCGACCTCAATTCTGGTTAAAATGCGTTCAAAATCATAGATATCACTAAGCAGCTCTTTTAACTCATCAAGAACTGCCCGCTTATCAAGCAAATCGCTGATTGCATCCTGGCGTTTAGCGATAGCAACAGGATTTAACAGGGGAAACTCCAGCCATTTCTTAAGCAGTCGGCTGCCCATTGCGGTTTTGGTAAAATCCAGTACCGCCAGCAAAGTACCTTTGCGCCCGCCGTCACGCATATTGCGGGTAATTTCTAAATTACGCAGGGTAGATGCATCTAATAACAAATAATCCTGAGCATTGATCGCTGCCAGTTTGTTAATATGAGAAAGGTCGCTCTTTAGGGTATAGTGCAAATAATACAGCAAATAACTGATAGCGGTTTGTGCTGCCGGGCTGGCAGGGAGTGCCTCGTCGCCGAAATGGTGGCCGGGCAGTGCTGATACCACCGTAAGATCAGCGTTAGTCAGGGTGGTCATCGCACAAGCAGGCACTCTTTGGGCCAGGAAACTGCTAATGACGGCAAGGCCCTCAAGCTTGCCTGCCAGGACTAATTCTGCCGGCAGCAGGCGATACAACTGATCGCAAACAAGATTAGCCCGGGAACTGCCGGCAAAAACAGCCCATACGAACTCTCCTGTTGATATATCGGCTGATGTCAAACATAATTCATCGGCTTCCTCATAGAGCAGCGCCAGATAATTATTAGCCTTGTCAGGCAGCGAATTCTCGGCCAGAACCGTACCGGGGGTAACAATTTTGACAACTTCCCGCCTGACAATACCCTTGGCCTGTTTTGGGTCCTCAACCTGTTCACAAATAGCCACTTTAAAGCCTTTGTTGATTAATTTAGCGATATAGTTGTCAGCAGCATGATAGGGTACGCCGCACATAGGTACCCGGGTATTCTGTCCGCCTTCCCGCGAGGTCAGGGTAATCTCCAGTTCGCGGGCCGCTACCTCGGCATCTTCAAAAAACATTTCATAGAAATCACCTAGCCGGAAAAACAATATTTCATTGCTGTGCCTGCTTTTTACTTCCCGGTATTGTTCTAACATCGGGGTGTAGCTTATAGTCATGCTGTAAATTCTCCTCTCCCGCTG
This sequence comes from Sporomusa termitida, assembly GCF_007641255.1. NCBI lineage: Bacteria > Bacillati > Bacillota > Negativicutes > Selenomonadales > Sporomusaceae > Sporomusa > Sporomusa termitida. The sequence continues at coordinate 2,065,676 of NZ_CP036259.1, read as the reverse complement.
GAAGTTAAACCAAACAGCCTTTTAAAACCCAGGTTTGAGCAGTGGCAATTTGGACATTAACCAAGTCGCCGGGCTTCTCCGCCCCGGCTTTCGCCCACAATACGATCTTATTGGTACGGGTCCGGCCCATTAGTTTAGTTTCATCGTTTTTACTGGGACCTTCAACCAGTACTTCTACGCTGGTACCAACAAGCTGTTTATTGATTTGAAGACTAATTTCATTCTGAATTTCCATCAATTGATTCAGTCTTGCTTTTTTCTCAGCTACTGGCACCTGGTCGGGATAGTCGGCGGCCGGGGTCCCGGAACGCTGTGAATAGAGGAAAGTATAGGCTGCATCATACCTGATCGTTTTGATAAAATTCAGGGTCTCTATAATATGTTCTTCACTTTCACCGGGAAATCCTACTATTAAATCAGTGGTTACGCTGGCGCCGGGAATCAGCTGGCGAATATGCTCAACCAGCCGGTGGTAATATTCGGTGGTATAGCCGCGGTTCATCCGTCCCAGGATGTCATTATTGCCGGACTGGACAGGCAGGTGGAAATGTTCGCAGATTTTTTTGCTGTTTTTGATCGTCTCAATCACTTTATCGTTCATATCACGCGGATGGGATGTCATATAGCGAATACGGGCAATTGGCTCAATCTGATCTACAGCCTGCAGCAGCTCGGCAAAATCAGTCGAGGATCCGCTGTCTTTGCCATAGGAGTTGACATTTTGCCCCAGCAGGGTTACCTCTTTAAAGCCCTCTGCCCCCAGTTGGCGGATTTCCGCCACGATATCCGCCAGGGGACGGCTCCGTTCACGGCCCCGGACATAAGGGACAATGCAATAGGTACAGAAATTATTGCAGCCATACATAATCGGCACCCAGGCGGATATTTGTCCCTTCCGCACGGTAGGGACATCAGGTGCCAAACGCTCCGCCTGATCCCATACCGCCAGTACAGGCTCACGGCTTTGTTCAGCCTGAGCAATAACCTCAAGAAGGCGATGGGTGTTATGTGTACCCATTACCAAATTTACATGAGGAAATTTAGTCAGTATTTTTTCTTTATCCTTTTGTGCCAGGCAGCCGACAACGCCGATAATGAGATTGGGGTTCACAAGCTTGCGCCGTTTCATCTCACCAATGCGGCCATGGATTTTCTTCTCGGCACTTTCGCGGACACAACAGGTATTTAGTAAAATTAAGTCTGCCTTGTCAACATTCTCCGTTTCCTCATAGCCGATTGTTTTTAATTGACCGGCAAGACGCTCAGAATCATTTATATTCATCTGGCAGCCGTACGTTTCGGTATAAAAGAGTTTAGGCTCCTGTTTTTGCTGGTAATCGTTCGCTTCCATCTGTCTCAGCTCCAATTGCGGTATTGTAAAATTAATTATAGCCTAAATGCTGGACTTGTACAAATTCTGCCTGCAACGCCGGTCACGCAAACATATTATCCAGCGGCCGGCCCGTTAACTCAAACATAATAGCTGCTCTGTGCACAGAGCAGCTATTATGTACGTCAGCCTCATTACTTTGCTCGGCATAAATTCCCGTGCCCGGCCCTTATTTTTTACGTGTGCTTAAAAACATTTTCAGACCTGAATAAATAGCAAACACCCCAAAAATTCGTTTAAGCTCAGCTGCCGGTACATCCTGAACAAAATTAGCACCGATTAAGGCTCCGGCCACGGCCCCGGCGGCGATGTACGGCACGGCCTGATAATTAATAAGCTGAGCTTTGTGAAAATGCCAGACACTGACAATGGCCGTGGGAATAATAACAAGCATCGAAATTCCCTGCGCCGTATGCTGGGTTATTCCCAATATAAAGACCATCATCGGTACCAGCACTACACCGCCGCCAACCCCCAGCATGCCACTGAGAATACCGGCCCCAAGCCCTATTAAAAAAACTGCAAGTACGTGCATCATGCCAGCACCATCCTCAGTCCGACCAGCATCAGCAAAATACCAAACAGCTGCTTTAAGCGAACGGCTGGTATCTTTTTCATTACCCGGGCACCGATACTGGCGCCGCAGATACTGCCCACTATCAGATTTAAGGCCAGAGGCATATCTATATTGCCATGAACACCATAAATCAGACTGCTGACCAACCCGGTAGGCACAACAATCGCCATCGACGTCGCCTGCGCTATATGCTGACTAATACTAAAGTAGGTTACCAGAAGCGGCACAATAAAAATTCCGCCGCCAACGCCCAGCAAACCACTGAGAATACCCACGAAAAATCCCACACCGGAAAGCTTTACCCTCTCAGACATACCTTCCCCCCCATCAATCAATCGCACTGGGGGCCAAACCCTCCTTATAACTGCGGTATTTGTCATAAATGATGCGCAGGGCCGTAATAATAGCTTTTTTAGCACTTCCCTGATAGGTTGTATCCACAATCCGGACCAGATAATCGGGATTGGCAATTGGTTTGCCCACGAGAATTGACGAGACATGATTCCGCGCCACCGCTGTTGCCAGCGTACAATCAGCCTGGATAATCTCGCCGGTATCTTCATTAACAAGAAGTACTACACCAATTACTTTATAGATTTCACTGGCAGTAATCCCGGTAGGCAATTTGGCATAACCGGAAAAAAGAATCTGCTTACTTTGAGTTTTTTCCACGCTTTTCCCGCCCTTATCTTCTAAATTATTCAATACTCAGACGTTTAACTGCGATATTAACTTCCCTGACTATCATCCCTGTCATATACTCCACGATTTGCTTAATCCGCTTTTGGGCCTCATGGACAACATGCCAGATAGATTGACCATATTTTATTGTTACGTCCAGTGATATGGAGATGCCTTTTTCCCGGTCATGAGAGTTCTTTATCGTAATCTGGCCGGCCTTAGTAATGCTGTCATCACTTGTCGCCACATAATCCACAAGTGACGCAATGGCAGCATCGGAAATCAGCAGCTTGCCGTAATAACTGAAAGTTGGCCTGACAATAGATTTTTCACCAAGCTTACGCCGTTGTCTGGAGCGTGGCTTTTTAAAAAATATATCAAGCGGGTCAATCAAATAACCGGAAAAATGGGGTTTAAGCTCAATCGTGGGTACCGGAATAATATGTTTGCCTTCTTTTAAGCGACTCTCCCGCGCTTTGGCAATTTCATTTTTGGTGGCAATGTCCTCAATGCGGATTATTTTGCTGATCGGCGGCAGATTGAGAACATCAACTATTTTTTCTACCATATTTTCCGATGTACCCAAAATTAACATACGTTCAGGCCTTACCCTGGCAATCGCCGCTTTAACCTCAGCCGCATGATCAGGTTCCATAAAGATAGCACGTTTTACAGCTCTAATCTTGCTGGGTTCCTTTTTCGCTGAATGACCGGCAATAATCTTGCTGTCTTTAATAAGTAAGCCGTCGTCAATAATTGTATCGACATTGTGCTCATGTGCCACAATTAAGGCCCGATGGCTTTTGCCTGTTCCGCTTGACCCCACCAAAGCGAAGGTATCCATAGGCAGCCTCCTGATAAAAGTATAAATAGCATATAACATAAAAATAAACACCTTTGCAGGTGTTGTCAAGTAAAACTAACATTACCTAGAAAGGGTATCGGCCAGAACAGTTGAAATGGTAAATTCACCAATCTTCGCGGGATACCGGCCGGGTATACCATGAAAGTCAGAGCCACCTGTTATTTTTAGATTATATTTATTGGCAATATCTATATATTTATCAGTCATTGCCTGATCATGCTCAGGATGAAAAGCTTCCAGTCCGCCCACACCGGCCTTAATTATGTTAAGAACTAAGTTATCATTACCAATTAAGCCCGGGTGGGCCAATACGGCGATTCCGCCTGCCTGTTCTATAAGCTTTATGACCTGCTCAGGGGGCAGCTTATAATGGGGGACATACGCCGGCCCGTTATTCGCTAACAGCACAGCAAAGGCCTCTGTTGCCGTGTTAAAGTAATTGCCGGCTACCAGGGCCGCAGCCACATGGGGCCTGCCGATAGCCATCGCCTGGCCGGCAAACTCTGCTACCTTATCATAATCGATTAAATAGCCTAATTGATTAAGCTTTTTGACCATTTTTTTTGCCCGCTGCAAACGGTCAGCTAAGATAATGCCCAACTGGTCTTTTAGCCTGCTATTATCAATATCAATAAAATAGCCTAAAATATGTATTTCATGCCGTGGACAATCGGTACTAAACTCAATTCCCGGAATAATGGTCAGTTTGGCTGCACTGTTTTCAGTGCTGGCGGCTTCCCTAAGTTCCAGATGAGCCGCAACTGTATCGTGATCGGTAATGGCGATATGACTTAAACCGGCCGCCGCAGCCTGCCGTACAATCTCCCCGGGCGATAACCGGCCGTCAGATGCGGTAGAGTGAATATGCAAATCAGCAGTCATAAGCCGCCGAGATGAGTAGCTAACTGAATCAAGGTCCGGACGCCGGCTCCCGTCCCCCCTTTGAGGTTATAACCTTTGGTTTTGTCTGCATCCGAGGTGCCGGCAATATCAATGTGAACCCAGGGTGTCGGATCAGCAAACTGGCCGATGAATAAGCCGGCAGTAATAGTGCCTGCTGCCCGGCCGCCACTATTTTTCAGATCGGCAATGGAGCTTTTTATTTGTTCAAGATATTCTTCATCATTAGGCAGCTCCCACATTTTCTCGCCGGCTTGCCGGGCTGCCGCCATAATACGCCGGCACCATTCACTGTCATTGGTAATGACGCCGGAATAGACCGTGCCCAGCCCAACTACGCAGGCGCCGGTTAATGTTGCCAGATCAATAATTTTAGTGGCACCAATTTTTTTGGCATAGCTAACAGCATCTGCCAGGATTAAACGGCCTTCCGCATCAGTATTTAGTACTTCAATTGTTTTCCCGCTCATGGAGGTAATAATATCGCCAGGCCTGTAGGCACTGCCTGAAGGCATATTCTCAGTGCAGGGGACTACGGCCACGATATTCACCTTGGGCTTTAACTGACCAATAGCCATCATCGCCCCGATTACAGCGCCGCCGCCAGCCATGTCCCGCTTCATTTCGTCCATATTTTGGCTGGGTTTTATTGATATACCGCCACTATCAAAAGTAATGCCTTTACCTACATAAGCAATGATTTCCTGGCTGGCCGGGTCGCCCATATATTTTAAAACAATAAGCTTGGGCGGTTCGGAACTGCCCCGGGCAACCGCCAGCAAGGCCCCCATCCCCTGCTGCTGCATGTCTTCTTGCTCCAACAGGCTAATCTCTAAGCCATATTGTCTGGCAAGTTTTTCAGCCTGTCTGGCCATCTTGGCCGGAGTCATGTACTGGGCCGGATGATTGATCAGGTCACGGGCATAATTTACGCTTGCCGCCACTATTTTGCCAAGCTCAGCCCCCTTGTTGATAGCAGTTATATTGCCGGCACCTGCTTCCACAATCAACAGCTGTTCAATATTGTGCACATCGTTATTACCGGACTTATAGCACTTAAACTGATATAAACCCATAATTGCACCTTCGACCACCCCTTGCGCCATAGCCCGGGAGTCTGCCACGCCGCTGCCGACAATATCACTTATACTGGCAGCTACCCGTTTGGCCCGCAGCTTGTTGGCCTTCCGCAGGGCAATCGCCATCAGGGCCCGGGCTTTTTCCAAGGTGAAATCGGCCTTCTTCCCGGCGCCAAGAAGAATAATGCGCTCAGCGCTGATCATACCTAATGTGTAGATAACAGTGGTTTCGCCATACTTACCGGCGGCAGGCAGACCCTGAATAATTCTATTTATATGACCATTCAGAGCCCTGTCAGCAAGGCTGGCCGTACTGCCGGCAGGCAGACCCTTATCGCCTTCAAACAGGGTAATGATTAAGGTGTCACATAAGGTTTCGATGAGAGCCCCATTAATTACTTCAATCTTCATTTTTCCACTCCTCGTAGTTGATAGCACCAAGCATTATTATATTATGCCATAAAATTCTGTACTAAAACAGTAAAACCTGTTCGATTAGAACAGGTTTTGAGTATTCTGTAAAATTTAGCGGGGCTCAACTATTAATTTAATGGCCGTACGTTCTTCACCATCAATAAGAATATCCGTGAAAGCGGGGATGCAAATTAAGTCAACACCATGCGGCGCAACAAACCCTCTGGCGATAGCAACTGCTTTTACAGCCTGGTTGAGTGCGCCCGCGCCGATCGCCTGAATTTCGGCACCGCCCCGTTCTCTCAGCACTCCGGCCAAGGCTCCTGCTACAGAATTAGGATTGGATTTTGCTGATACTTTCAAGACATCCATGTTTTTATGTGCCCTCCTTTGATTAAAAAAAAACGTTATTAGTCCTATAAAATAGATATATTCGTTGTACGGGAAAAAATTCCTTTATCCATATACAAAAAAATCTAATAATTACAACAAATACACATTTTAATCGTTTTTATCTCTTAATCTTCGGCAGCCATTTTGTCGATAGCTGTTATTTATTAAACACAAAAACACGTCCGTCCTCACGAATCCCGATCAGGCTGTGGTCATCATTGTCTTGTTTACGCATGTTTTCCAGCATATCTTCAATTACTTCTTCCTGCAGCAGCAGATCTTCCTCCAGCATTACATCATTGCGGTCGGCAACCAACCGGTCGGCAAACCATTCCCGCAGAAGTTTAACAGTCAGTCCGATTTCCCCGCGCGACATAGTATGTACGTCCCGCAGCACCGTTAAAATAGCCACCTGTTCATATGAGCTTAATTCAACATCAATACGGCTGTCGGTAACGCCCTCCAGCAAATGGTAGGCCGCAATACTATTAATGAGAAGGTGTTTGGCGGTTTCAAACTCTTTAGTGGTGGGAATGCCGGCAATCATAAAGGTAAGTTTAAGTGAGTTAACCTCAGGATCAAAATTAATTGTACCTATTTCAGGATATCGTACCAGCATGGATATAAGAAGGTTCGCTCCATCGGAAACCTGTTGGTTACTTTGGCAAAGTTCAGGCATTTGTTTTCACCGTCCAATGTTTGTATATAGGAATAATTGCTTGTAAAGTTCTGTTGTAACTATTCTCTAGAAGATATATAAATCCTGCTTTAAATTTTTGGGAAAAAAGCTAAAAAACGGCTTTTACCTGATGGTAAAGCCGTTTTACATAGTCGTTTAATCTCTATTTAGCATAATCAACAGCCCGTGTTTCCCGAATCACTGTCACTTTAATCTGACCCGGGTATTCAAGCTCGCCTTCAATCTTCTTGACAATATCCCGCACTAAACGGACAGCTGTTAAATCGTCAATCTTATCAGGCTTAACCATAATACGAATTTCGCGACCCGCTTGAATCGCAAAAGATTTCTCTACGCCATCAAATGATTCAGCAATTTCTTCCAATCGTGTTAATCGCTTAAGATAGCTTTCTAGAGTCTCTCTGCGAGCCCCTGGCCGAGCGGCCGAGACTGCATCAGCAGCTGCGACAAGCACAGCCTGGATAGTCTTAGGCTCTTCATCTCCATGGTGAGCAGCGATAGCATTGATAACTTCGGCCGACTCACGATACTTTTTGGCCAGATCAGCGCCAATTGTTACATGAGGGCCTTCAACTTCATGGTCTACAGCCTTGCCAATATCGTGCAGTAAACCAGCACGTTTTGCCAACATGACATCTACACCAAGTTCAGCTGCCATAACGCCTGCCAAATGTGCTACTTCGATTGAGTGTTTAAGTACATTCTGACCATAACTGGTACGGAATTTTAACCTTCCGAGAAGTTTTATCAGTTCTGGATGCAGGCCGTGAACACCGGTTTCGAATGTGGCCTGTTCGCCTGCTTCCTTAATTTTCTGTTCAACTTCTTTTTGTGCTTTCTCAACCATCTCTTCGATACGGGCAGGGTGAATCCGACCGTCCACAATCAGTTTTTCCAGGGCAATCCTGGCAACTTCCCGACGGACAGGGTCAAACCCGGATAAAATAACAGCCTCAGGTGTATCATCAATAATCAAATCAATCCCGGTAAGCGTTTCCAGGGTACGAATATTGCGGCCTTCGCGCCCGATTATCCGGCCTTTCATTTCATCATTAGGCAAAGCAACCACAGATACGGTCGTCTCGGCAACATGATCGGCGGCACAGCGCTGAATAGCTAACGATATAATCTCTCTGGCTTTCTTATCCGCATCTTCTTTGGCCTGTTGTTCCAGGTCTTTGATTAACATGGCCGTCTCATGCTTAATTTCTTCTTCAACATTGGCCAGCAGTAAACTGCGGGCCTCTTCCGAGGTTAAGCCGGACAGCCTTTCGAGTTCGGTTTGTTGCTTACTATAAAGTTCGTTAACTTTTTCCTGGCTTTTATCAATCTCAGTTTCTTTACGACTGAGAATTTCTTCCTTCTTTTCGAGGGAATCAATTTTTCGGTCGAGGTTTTCTTCTTTTTGCACCAGGCGTCGTTCTAAGCGCTGAAGTTCTGTACGTCGGTCCTTAATTTCACGTTCAAGTTCATTTCTTAATTTATGAATTTCTTCTTTGGCTTCTATTAACGCTTCTTTTTTCTTGGATTCACCAGATTTTTCAGCATCTTCGACAATCTTTCTTGCTTCAGTCTCAGCAGAAGCAATTTTAGCCTCAGCTATACTCTTTCGTACCCAGTAACCAGCACCGGCACCCAGCAGCCCGACTATAATTGCAGTAATAATAACCTCTACTATAAGTTCCACCTCCTTACTAACAATCTGGTATTAAGGGTAAAGCCGAGTCTTAACTCGGCTCTTAAAAGTAGCTTTTCAATTGCCTTATCAGCATTCAAGCTCTCCTAAAAGTACCTAACAGATTTGCTGTGTTTCACGATTGGATAATTTCATTTTAAATGTTTTTCAAATGAGTGTCAAGGCGCCATATCCCTAAGGCGCTCTAAAACTTTACGAACCGTCCCGGTCTTAAATCCTTTGGCTGCCAGACGGCGTATTAACTTGTTCATATCCGCCCCGTTTTCTGCACAAAAATACCTGGCAGCCAGCCTGAAAGCAGCCTGATATTCAAACTCCCCGTCCCGTTCTGCCAGCTTTGCTGTAATTAAATCTGCCGGCAAACCTCTGCGTCTTAACTTCAAGCAGGTTTCCCGCAGACTATATTTATTCATTTGTGCATATTGGTCTAACAGCACATCACAAAGCGCGGCATCATTAAGATAGCCGCGCTCAGTAACATATTGGACAGCCTGGTTTACCGCCAGCTCATCATAACCCTGGTTCAGAAGCTTTTGTTCAAGTTCATACCGGCTATGGGCCCTAACCCTTAATATTCTAACGGCAGCTTCAACTATATTCATATCGATTAAGCCTCAAAAACATCGTCTTTCTCTTCATCCTCAGTGTTGGGTAACAGTTCATCATTTAGGGCATGATCAATCTGGGCATCGCCGCCGGCCAACAGCATTTCCCGAATTTTACGGTCAATCTCATCAGCAATCTGACAATTGTCCTTTAAAAACTCTTTTACGTTTTCCCGGCCCTGACCCAGCCGCTGATCTTTATAGGAAAACCAGGCGCCGCTTTTATTGATAATTTCCAGCTTAACCCCAATATCAACCAGGCTGCCTTCCCGCGAAATGCCCTCGCCATACATAATGTCAAATTCTGCCTGTTTAAAGGGAGGCGCCACTTTATTTTTAACAACTTTTACTTTAGTACGGTTGCCGACAATATCATTACCTTGTTTTAAACTCTCCGATTTCCGGACATCCAAACGGATGGAGGCATAAAACTTTAACGCCCGCCCACCGGTAGTTGTTTCCGGATTGCCAAACATGACCCCGACCTTTTCCCTGATTTGATTGATAAAAATAACGGTAGTGCGTGATTTACTGATAATACCGGTAAGTTTACGCAAGGCCTGAGACATTAACCGGGCATGCAGGCCAACATGGGAGTCGCCCATATCACCATCGATTTCATTTTTAGGCACTAAAGCCGCTACCGAGTCAATAACAATAATGTCAACCGCCGCACTGCGCACCAGCGCCTCGGCAATCTCCAGCGCCTGTTCACCGTTATCAGGCTGGGAAATGAGCAGATTGTCAATATCAACACCCAGCTTTTTCGCATAAACCGGATCAAGGGCATGTTCGGCATCAATAAAAGCGGCAATCCCATCCAGTTTTTGCGCCTCGGCGATAATATGTAAGGATACGGTCGTTTTACCTGATGATTCCGGGCCGAAAATCTCTACAACCCGGCCGCGCGGTACTCCGCCTACCCCCAGCGCAACGTCAAGGGGTAACGATCCGGTGGGAATAACCTCCAGATTCATTTTGGCAGCAACTTCGCCCAGCTTCATAATCGCACCTTTGCCAAAATCTTTTTCTATCTGGCGCATCGCATTCTCAAGGGCTTTGAATTTATCCATTTCCCGGTTCTTCTCAAAATCTTTTGTCTTATCCATTAAATGAGACCTCCCCCGCAACTATATCACCATTTTACAAACATTTGTTCGTTTTGTCAATGATAACATTCCCGGTTCAGGTTATCATTTTTTCTGCTAACGCCCTTTCGCCGGCTCAATATTAACCCGATGGCCTTTGATCGTATTCTTATTCATAACTGACAGAACCCGTTCGGCAACACCTTCCGGGACCTCGACAAAAGTAAACTTTTCATAAATATTGATCAACCCGATGATACTGCCCTGAATATCAGCCTCTTCAGCAATTGTACGGACGATATCCTGAGGCTGAATTCTCTGGGCCCGGCCGGCATTAATAAATAGCCGCACCATGCCCGGTTCGGCGCCGGTATTGCCAAATTGCAGCTCCTGTTTCTCAATCACGGCCTGTTCCTTATACCCCTCCTGGAAGAGTTTCAGCGCCGCTGCCGCCAGGTCAATCGGATCATAGTCGGTGGCCAGATCGGCAACGATGCTGCTGTAGGCATCCAGACCGCCGCGTGTAATCGTCTGGGTCAGCTGATTTTTTATAATCTCACTCTGCCGTTCCAGGATATCAGCCGGGGATGGTAATTGCCGCCGCAGGATACGGGTCCGTATTTCTTTTTCAATCAGTTTTAACTGCCTGTATTCGCGCGGCTGGATAAAAGTCATCGCTACCCCCTTTTTACCGGCGCGGCCTGTCCGGCCGATGCGATGAACATAGGACTCCGGGTCCTGGGGGATATCATAGTTGATAACATGGGTAATATGCTCAATATCCAGCCCACGGGCCGCAACATCAGTGGCAATCAGAATATCCAGCTTGCCATCCCGGAATTTTTTCATAACCCGGTCACGCTGGGCCTGACTTAGGTCCCCGTGCAAGCCATCGGAGATGTAGCCCCGCGTGGATAATGACGCAACCAGATCATCAACCCCTTTTTTGGTACGACAGAAGATAATGACCAGGCCAACTGTCTCTGAGTCAAGTACCCGGCATAAACCGTCAAGTTTATCACGGGTTTCATAATAGATCTGATCAATCAGGGGTACTGTTAACTGTTCCTTACTGATCGTTACCGTTACCCGGTCTTTCATGTATTTATTAGCCAAAGCCATGATTTCCGAAGGCATTGTGGCGGAAAATAGCAGGGTTTGCCGTTCTGAAGGAACATGTTGAAGAATGCTTTGAATATCATCAATAAAACCCATATCAAGCATTTCATCCGCTTCATCAATGACCAGGATTCTAACATTATCAAGCTTAATTGTATGCCGGCGGATATGATCAAGCAGACGGCCGGGGGTGCCTACGATTACCTGCACACCTAATTTAAGGGATCTGATTTGACGTTCGATTGCCTGCCCCCCATAGATGGGCAAAGTCTTTATCCGTTTAAATTTCCCTATTTTAGCCAGTTCTTCCGACACCTGAATCGCCAGTTCCCGGGTCGGAGTAAGCACCAGCGCCTGAATCTGCTTGGCTTCCGTAATCCGCTCCATAATGGGAATGCCGAAAGCTGCTGTTTTACCCGTACCGGTCTGCGCCTGACCGAGAACATCATTCCCGGCTAATACGAGCGGAATGGTCTGGCTCTGAATTGGCGACGGTTCTTCAAAGCCCATGGCCGTGATTGCCGCTGCTGTTTTCTTGCTTAAAGCTATATCACCAAATAAAGTTACTGCGTCTTTCATTATAAAAAAACCTCCTATAGTGTAAGCAGATATCGACGCAAGTGATTAAGGGCGGCAAGAGCCGTCCGGTGCTTAACGTCTGTGCGACTGCCATTAAAATAATGTTGATAACCTGCCGTTCCTGCCGGGCCGTCAATGGCAATATAGACAAGGCCGACAGGTTTGCCGGCCGTGGCGCCGCCGGGACCGGCAATGCCGGTTATGCCGAGACCGATATCAGGCGAGTACCTTGCTTTAATGCCTTGGGCCATGCTTGCAGCCGTTTTTTGACTTACAGCGCCTTCGGCCGCAAGGACAGCAGCCGGCACGCCAACCTGGGCCACCTTGATTTCGTTGCTGTAACAAACCACAGATCCGGTTACATAACGTGAGCTGCCGGGAACATCTGTAAGCCGGCTGGTGACAAGACCGCCGGTACAGGATTCTGCCAACGCTATTTTTAAATCTTTGGCCAGCAATAACCTGCCCACAGCCTGCTCCAGGGTGTCATCATCAATGCCAAAAATATATTCGCTTATCAATGGCCGGATTTGGTCCTCAAGCCCTGTAATCAGCTGCAAAGCGGCGGTTTCATTAACAGCGCTGGCAGTAATGCGTATATTTATTACACCATTCCTCACCAGTAAGGCCAGGGTTGGATTAGATTGAGACAAGATAAAATCCTTAATTTTTTCTTCCAGGGCCGATTCACCCAAACCATATGTACGCAATACCCTGGATACAATAGCCCCCTGCAAGCCATAATGCTCCTTAAGATACGGAATAATTGAGGCTTCAAACATAGCGGCCAGTTCATGCGGCGGTCCTGGCAAATTAATAATTATTTTTCCGGCTGTGTTGTCTTCCACAATGACTCCCGGGGCTGTGCCACAATTGTTTTCCACAATTTTTGCCCCTGCCGGCATCATCGCCTGCCGCAGATTATTATCGGCCATGCATAGCCGGCGGTCAGCAAAATAGCGTTTTATCCGCTCTGCACAGTCGGCATGGAAGCACATCGGTCTGGACAACACCGCAGCGGTTACTTCTTTCGTTATATCCCCCTGCGTGGGGCCTAGCCCTCCGCTTGTTATCACAATGTCAGCCCGTTCTAAAGCGGTTTGCAACACCCGCTTCATCCGCTCCCGGTTATCGCCAACAGTTGTCTGATATAGTACACTAAACCCCAGTTCATTCAGGCGGGCTGCCAAAAAAGGGGCATTCGTGTTAGTAATCTGACCCAAAAGTAACTCTGTGCCGGTACTCACCAGTTCTACGATCATTGCTTTCCCCCCTGACAATAATGCATTCGCGGCCTAGTTAATAATTCCTTTTAATTAATATAATCTGCGACAAAAATAATAATATAGCGGCAGAAGCCGCCGGTGCCCTTAGGGTATAGGTGTTCTTACTTATGATCAGGAATTCTGATCATGCAAAAAATAGCAGAGCTTGGCAGTCTCTACTATTTTAAGCCTGCATTATATTATTATACAGCAATATCACTTTCTTTCAGCCAGCAAATCATAAGTAAATCCCTGTACAATCTCCGCTTGCACGACCTCACCCGGCGTCAGATGGCCGGCATTTTCGACGTAAATGCGGCCATCGACGTCAGGGGCCTCTCTGTAGGACCGGCCAAACGCCACCTCCGGCTGCTCCGGGTTATACCCTTCAAGCAATACAGAGAGTACCTGTCCTTCCAGGCCACGGTTTACGTCTTCGGATATCTGGCACTGTAACGCCATCAGTTCATGATAGCGTTCCTCTTTAACCGTCTCCGGTACCTGTTGTTCCAAAACAGCGGCCGGTGTATCCTCTTCCTGGGAGTAGGTAAAAACCCCCAGCCGTTCAAACCTTTGCTCAGCTACAAATTGTTTCAGTGATTCAAAATGACTGTCAGTCTCACCGGGAAACCCGACGATAAAAGAAGTACGGATCACAACCCCGGGAATCGCCGTACGGATTTTTTTCAGCAGGCTTTCAATCTCTGCCCGTCTATCGCGGCGGTTCATAGCTGTCAGAATCTCATCATCTGCATGCTGGAGCGGCAGGTCGATGTATTTGCAAATCTTAGGCTCGCGGGCAATAAGCTCAATAAGTTCATCATTAAAATATTTAGGATAGCAATATAATAAGCGAATCCAGACAACACCCTCAATTTTTACTAATTGCTTAAGCAATGCTGCCAATTGCGGCTGGCCATTACGGTCACGGCCGTAACTTGTCGTGTCCTGGGCAATAAGATTTATCTCCTTGACGCCCCGGTCGGCAAGCTTTCGCACCTCCCTGACCACTGACTCTGCCGGCCGGCTCCGGTAACTGCCCCGCACCAGGGGGATTACACAATACGAACAACAGTTGCTGCAGCCCTCGGCAATCTTCACATAAGCGCTGTAGACCGGCGTAGTGATGATCCGTCGCATTGTTTCATCATAAATTGTATCTGTTTCGCCAATAAGCAGCACACGCTCATCGGCCAGGACAGCCTCAACCGCTTCCATAATGCGATGCCAGGCACCAGTACCAACAATTGCCGATACCTCCGCCAGCTCATCCAGTAATTCTTGCTGATAGCGCTGTCCTAAGCAGCCGGCGACAATCACACCCTTGCATTTCCCAGCCTTCTTAAAATCAGCCATTTGAATAATTGTTGAAATTGATTCTTCTTTGGCAGAATCAATAAAACCACAGGTATTAACAATCAAAATATCGGCAACATGAGGGTCGTCGGTAATGTGTATATTATTATCAGCCAGAATCCCTAACATGATCTCAGTATCAACAAGATTTTTGGCACAGCCTAAACTAACAAATCCTGCTGTAAGCATAATACGGCCCTCCTACTGGATTCCCAGGCGCACGGCCTGTACCCATTTATTTAATAGCTTGCGCTGTTGCTCAGGCAGATACATGTCATGGTGGTCAAGCAGCAGCAGTTCTTTGGTCATGTACTCCTTGTACATACGAAACTCCGGATTTGTCGGCACAAAATAAAACTTATGCTGAGCCATAGCCGCAAGGGCCCCGGCCTGGGTCAGCCAGTCAATAAATTGCTTTGCTTCAGAACCATGGGGTGCGCCTCTGATTAACCCGGCGCCGGTCAGCAGATAGGCTGTTCCATCCTCAGGATAGATGATTTCGATGGGAAAACCGTCCCGCACATACCGCATGGCTTCACTATGAACAACAATGGCAATATCAACCTCGCCCATACTCGCCATTCTGGCCGGGGTTACCAGGAACTTAGCATACTGAACAATTTGCGGATGCAGCTTTTTAAGAAAACTCAAAGTCTGTTCTTCGCCATTGGCCGCCACCAGGGTATATAACAGATTCGCCGCCGCATCCGCTGCCAGAAAATCAGTCATACCGAACCTGACCTTAGACTCTAACGGTAATTCAGACCATTTTGCCGGTTTTTCAGCAGTCTTGCGCAAATAATCCTGGTTCGCGGCAAAAATAACCGGATCATACCAGACACCGGTCCAATAGCCGTCAGGGTCTTGGAATCTGGCGGGTATGATATCCGTGTATTCAGATTGATAAGGGATCAGCAGGACGCTGCTTTTCGCCTGTTTGAGCGTTTTACGGTTGGCAAGTATCAAATCGGCCTGCGGATTTGAGGATTCCTGGATTAATTTAGTGAACAGTTCTTTCTCGGTAAGGGGCGCAATACTTACTCTGACTCTAGCAATCTTCTCGTACTCCTGTGCCAATACCGAGACCGACTCAACCGGCAGCGTAGTATACACCGTGATGGTTGGCAGAGTGTCTTTATTTTCTTTACCGGCATAGCCGGCCAAATAGGTCGTGCCTGCTACCGCTAGTATGATTAAAAAAAACGAGATTAGTAATAATGGCAGATAACGCTTCATAAGTTACCCCTCCATTGTTGATAGTAGATAGATAGGCCCAATAATTAAGGCAAACATATATACTATACCCTTTTTTTAAGGTTTATGCAAGTCTCGGGTTAATTCAGGCCAAAAATGACCGGGACGCATAGTTCGGCTTATTCTAAAAGACAGGATAGTATGGTAAAATTAGAGTATCATGAAAGGAGTTGTTATTATGCTAGAAAGACCCAGATGGTGGTCTTTCCTTCATCCTGATCTAACTGCTCGCCTGCTTCTTGTCATTGGTTTTTTACTGGTTGTTGCCATCGGCTATGCGTTCGGCGTGTATGATGGCGCAGCCCAAGGCAACCTGCCGGCTGCTTTTAATGCATCCGTAGCCCTGCTCTTATACGCTGTCCCCGCCATTGGGTTACTTAAACTCAAGCGCTGGGCCCGCATAGTTGAGCTGATCCTGTCTTTTATTTTTGTAATTATTGGCTTCATCGTGATGTTTGGCTATAACATGACGATGGGCGTCATGATAATAGTCCCGCACGGATTGATTGGTATGTATCTTTTATCTGATGACTGCCGGCGCGCATTTGGGCTTATAAGTAAAGCTTGACCATGTTAGATTTTGTAAAACGCAAGGAAGCACCGTCATTAAACAAAAAAGATAATGGGGGGCAAGGCACTAGGACCTGCTAGTCTGCTTTTTAGTTTTTTTGTTCCTGGTGACCTGCAAAGACCGGTGTTTATCCGGTTTCCCCCCCGGTTTCACACCGGCAGGATAGTGTCCTTGTTTTAAAGGCCGGATGAGGCATTTAGGTTCATAACCGATTAAATCCTGCCGTCCTGCTGCAGTCAATGCTTCATACACCAGCGCGTGATTTTTGGGATTGCGGTATTGCAGCAAAGCCCGCTGCAGCCTTTTATCATGAGCCGTTTTAGCCACATAAACCTTTTCCCCGGTAAGTGGGTGCAGGCCTGTATAATACATGCAGGTGGACAGACTGCCGGGAGTAGGAATAAAGTCCTGCACTTGTTCCGGGTTATAACCGGTGTCCCGCAAAAATTCCGCGAGTTCCACGGCTTCCTTAAGCCCGGCGCCAGGGTGGCTGGACATATAGTACGGTACCAGATACTGCTCTTTCCCTAACTCTTTATTCGCCTGCTCGTAAGCTTTTTTAAACTTCAGGTATGTTTCCCGGCCTGCTTTCCCCATCAACTTAGTGACCTTGGGTGAAATATGTTCAGGAGCAACCTTAAGCTGACCACTCACATGGTGTTCGCATAGCTCCTTCAGGAATGCCATATCATTGGCAGCTAATAAATAGTCATAGCGTAAACCGGACCGGACAAACACTTTTTTGATGCCCGGGAGCTTTCTGATGGCTCGGAGCAGCTCTAAATATTCATTGTGACTGGTATTCAGGCTTTTACAGGCGGCAGGAAACAGACATTGCTTACCCCGGCAGGTTCCCCGGTCGGCCTGATGGTCACAGGCTGGCTGGCGAAAATTTGCGGTAGGGCCGCCGACATCATGAATATACCCTTTGAAATCAGGTAATTTCGTAATTTGCTCAGCTTCCTGCAGTATCGATTCCTGGCTGCGGCTTTGTATGATCCGCCCCTGATGGGCATACAACGCACAAAATGAGCAGCTGCCATAACAGCCACGATGACTGACAATACTAAACTTCACTTCCTGGATGGCCGGAATGCCGCCAGCCGGTATATAAGAGGGGTGATAGGTACGTTGATAAGGCAAATCATAAATCTCATCCATTTCCGGCGTGGAAAGCGGCATCGACGGCGGATTTTGCACAACATACTGTTCGCCATGATTTTGCACGATAATCTTGCCCCTGATCGGGTCTTGCTCCAAATACTGGGTTTTAAAAGCCTCGGCAAAATCCTTTTTATTGTTGGTCACCTGTTCAAAACCAGGGGTCTCAGTGTACTGCCAGAGGTGTTCCAGGGATTCGGTGCGATAGCAGGTTCCCGGAATATCCCGGATATTATCC
Source organism: Sporomusa termitida (assembly GCF_007641255.1). Lineage (NCBI taxonomy): Bacteria > Bacillati > Bacillota > Negativicutes > Selenomonadales > Sporomusaceae > Sporomusa > Sporomusa termitida. Next base: position 2,047,745 of record NZ_CP036259.1, on the reverse strand, counting down.
ACACTAATCCCGGCCGACAACTGGGCTGCTAATTCTTTTATCTGTTTTTCACCCATGCCGTAAATCAGCAGGTCAGCCCGACTGTCGATCAAGATCGAACGGCGCACACTGTCTGACCAGTAGTCGTAATGGGCAAAACGCCGTAAACTGGCCTCAATCCCCCCGATAACAAGCGGGGTATTTTTCCACAGCTCTCGTATCCGGTTGCAATAAACAATTGTCGCCCGTTCAGGCCTGCATCCTGCCTGGCCCCCGGGCGAATAGTTGTCAGTGCTGCGATATTTCTTTGCCGCTGTATATTTATTCAGCATGGAATCAAGATTGCCTGCGGAAACCAATACCCCGAGCCGCGGTTTGCCTAATTTTTTAAAATCAGTGGTTGAACGCCAGTCCGGCTGGGCAATCAGGCCAACCTTATAGCCGTATTTTTCCAGCAGGCGTGAGATAATCGCCGGTCCAAAACTAGGGTGATCAACATAGGCATCACCACTAATGAAGAGAAAATCCAGTTGTTGCCAGCCCCGTTTCGCCATATCTTCCCGGGTCATTGGCAAAAAATCAGTCATAATTGCTATAATACCCTCACTTTTTACTGTGTAATATCACTCAAGGTGAACGTTTTGGCAACTACCTCGCCATTCTCTCCAATTTTCCCCACAACACTGCCATTATATACCAGGTCGACAGCACCGGCATTGCCAAATTTGGCAGTAAGCCTGTTGGCGGCTTCCCAGGTAAATGACTCGCCTTTTTTGGGAATCCCTTCATAGATCTCTTTGCCATCGGCTATGATCTGGGTCCAGCACTGCCCATTATAGGTAGCTGTTATCACAACTTTACTGGCCGGTTTTGCCGTCTGGGCAGCCTGAAGAGGTGCTGCCGGCGGTGCAGGCAGCTGCTGCTGAGCGGCTTGTTCTCGTTGTTTTTGGGACGGTTCAGCATTTTTGCTGCCAGCCGACCACCAGGCGATTCCCGCCACCACACCGGCTGCCACAATGGCAATTGCCAGCCATTTTGTTAAGCCGCCGCCAGCCGCTGCCGGGGGGGCGGCGGCTGTTTCCTCCGGCTGAGCAGCCGGAGCCTTCGCATCTGCCAGCTCTTTATTCTGCCGGTAGACCTCCATGATTTGCTGCGAATCAAGCCCTAAAAACGTTGCATAATTGCGGATAAAACCTTTCAAGTACACTTCGCCGGGGATAATGCCATAATTCCCTTCCTCTATCGCTTCAATATAAAGAGCCCTGATACTTATGGCATTTTCAATATCTTTTATTGTCAGGCCTTTTTTTACACGTTCGGCACGTAAAATCTCCCCTACTGTTTGCAATGCAACTACCTCCTAACTTTTGTAAATAGTCGATTGTATCCACTGTGACCTGCACCGCATCATCAGCCTTCACCAAGTATCATAAGCAGAAGGGTCGTTTTTTTCATAACCACGTATCGGTCATCCGCTACTAGTCTGCCCTGGCAATGCGGTCAGCACCACAACAACTTATTTTTTGAAGTACCGTGAATAAACCTGCTCCGAATTCATAATAATTTCCCGGGCTTTACTGCCGATATTAGGCCCGACAATTTTCATTTCTTCCATAGTATCAATCAGCCGGGCCGCACGGGTATACCCGATCCGGAATTTTCTCTGCAGCATCGACACCGAGGCTTGCCCTGTTTCCAGTACCATCCGGACAGCTTCTTCCAAAAGCTCATCCTCATAATGCGCTGCTTCCTCTTTATCTGCACTCCCGGCCTCCACAGTCGTTATTCCCTCAGTATATTCAGGTTCTGCCTGGGCTTTAATATAGGCGACCAGATCTTCAACTTCAGTATCCCCAATAAAGGCTCCCTGCACGCGGAGCGGTTTAGCAGCTCCGACCGGGTAAAACAGCATATCGCCCTTGCCCAGGAGCTTTTCTGCTCCGGCCATATCCAAAATGGTGCGCGAATCAACCTGGGAAGAAACAGCAAACGAAATCCGCGAAGGCACATTCGCTTTTATTGTACCGGTAATAACATCAACAGACGGACGCTGGGTGGCCAGCACTAAATGCAAACCGGCGGCCCTGGCCTTCTGGGCCAGACGGCATATGGCATCCTCAACATCAACAGGAGCCACCATCATTAAGTCAGCCAGCTCATCGATTATGATGAGGATCAGGGGCAGCCTGCTTTCAGGATGCAGCTCATTATAGCGGGAAATATCACGAACTCCGGCTGTCGCAAAAACCTCATACCGGCGCTCCATCTCCTGTACAGCCCAGTTTAGAGCTGACGCCGCTTTTTTGGCATCAGTCACCACCGGAGTTAATAAATGCGGTATACCATTATAATTGGACAACTCCACCATCTTAGGATCAATGAGTACGAGCTTAACTTCATCCGGCCGGGCTTTAAACAATACACTGGTTATCAGCGTGTTTATACAAACACTCTTACCGGAACCGGTTGCTCCAGCTACCAGCAAATGGGGCATTTTAGCCAGATCGGTAACAATCGGCTGGCCGGCAATATCCTTGCCTAAAGCAACAGTCAGTCCCGATGAAGACCGCTGGAATTCATCACTCTCCAACACTTCCCGCAGGGCAACGCCTGACAATTCCTTATTCGGCACTTCAATGCCAATAGCGGCTTTGCCCGGGATGGGGGCTTCAATGCGAACCCCTGATGAGGCAAGCTTAAGCGATAAATCATCGGCCAAATTAACTATTTTACTTACCTTTACGCCCGGGGCCGGTTCAAGTTCATAACGGGTGACAGTCGGTCCCTGACAGGTATTTATGACTTTTGCACTGACCCCAAAACTATCCAGCGTCTGTTCTAAGATGCGGGCATTGTCGGCAACTTCTTTGGGGACCCGGGTCAACCGTATCCGGTTTGGTTTCTTTAACAGCGATACCGGCGGCAGCCCATAGGCAGGATTAATACCGGCCGCTGCCGGTTTAACCATAGCCAGCGGCGAGGCCGCGGGCAATTCAGCCGGGGATGAATATTCGGCTTTAATGAAATCTGAGCTGCTTTCCCTGACAGGAGCAGCCGAAAACTCCGCCTTGCCGTCACGCTGCTGGTCATAAAATACCGGGTGACGCTCGGCCGCGTCTTCCTCTGCGTCCTGAAATATGGTCTCTGTGGAGGCAGCAATCGCTTCCCGGGCAGAAACCAGGCTTTCTACAGCTTTCTCTTTAGCACTTACTAATGTTTCTGCCAGCGACCACGTTGTTGCCATCAGCAATGAACAAAGCAATAATGCCGATAAAACAATGATCGAACCATGGACACCTAATAATTTGCGTAGTGAAAAAAGCATCATCCCACCGGCAAAACCGCCGCCTGATACCAGACTGTCAGGCAATATCTCCTGACCGACGGGAATTTTGATATGATGATAAATGGCTAAAGCCATAAAATATAAAAGCAATAGACCCCAGAATTTCACAGTGTATGCAATTGAACTTTTTACCATAATATACTTTAAGCCTATAATCAGCAAGACTAGCGGCACAGCCACGGCGCCAAGCCCAAAAGTATACCTAAGGATTTTGGCAACAAACAGACCAAGGGGACCAACATTTAAACCAAGCAGGCTGACCAGCGCCAGCAGCCCTCCGGTCACCATTGTGATGCCAAATAGTTCATGTCTTAATTCAGGAGTTAAATGGGCTAACCATTTAGGCAAAACATACCACCTCTAACAGTATTGCATTCTACATAATGGAGAAAAATCCTTTATTTTATTAGAAAAACTTGGCTTATACCAAGTCCTGCAGGATGCCGGCAGAAGCCAAAGATTTTTCTTATCCCTTAGATCATAGCCTTAATTTTTATAAAAATTCTGATGGGGCGAAAGAAAAGCGCTCCCATTATGAGAGCGCTTTAAGTCAGCTAGCGAAAATAATCATTGCGAAAGACTGTGCCCGGCTGAATATCGTACCTTAGATAATCCTGCGGATCAGTTGATAATAGGCGTACGACCCGATATTCATCATCAGCGGTTTTCTCAACCAGCATTCTTGTGCCTGCGAATTCAACATCTTCAAAAACAGGACTATAGTCCTGGGCGAAGATAGCTTCATCCGGCATAATGGTCCACAGTACCATTATTGCTTCAACCCCTTAGTCTCTTTTTGGGCGCGGATAATCTCCTGCAGTTTATTCATTGCCGAGGCAACACCGCCAATTTCGTCAATAAGGCCATATCGCACTGCATCCCGGCCTACGACAGAGGTACCGATATCCCGCGACAATTCACCGGTTTTAAACAGCAGTTCTTTCCATTTCTTCTCAGATATAGTCGAGTGTGAGGTAACAAAGTTATTAACACGTTCCTGCATCTTTTCCAGATAATCAAAGGAACTTTGCGCTCCAATTACCAGGCCGGTCAAGCGGATCGGGTGAATTGTCATTGTAGCACTTTCAACAATAAACGAATGCGTAGCCGATACTGCCACAGGTACACCAATACTATGACCGCCTCCCAGGACAATGGAAACAGATGGTTTAGACATACTGGCGATCATTTCGGCAATGGCCAGACCGGCTTCGACATCACCGCCAACCGTATTTAAAAGCAGCATAAGCCCCTCAATCTCCGGGCTTTGCTCTATGGCTACCAATTGCGGCATAATATGTTCGTACTTGGTCGTTTTTGAATTGGGGGGCAGCACCATATGACCTTCAATCTGACCAATGATCGTCATTACGTGAACATTAGATTTGGCGACCGGAATTTCAGCACTGCCTAATTCCTGAATATTCCCGGCTGCCGCCCCCTTTTTGGCTGAAACAGAACGTTGTTTTTTAGGGACTTCTGCCGGCAGCACCGGTTCCTGCGGGTTTTCCGGATTTGTTCCAGGAGGTGCTATAACAGGGTTATCATTATTTAACATAATTTCCCTCCAACTAGTATTATCATTACTAGTATGGACCTGGATTCGAGTTTCATACCGGAAACTTCGCGTCTTCTCCACGCCGCAGTTCCCCGGTGATCCATATTTTCAAGTTCCGGGTATAAATATAAGCAAAGGACTGCCATGCACCAACACGCCAGCCCCCAGGGGTGTCTAACCGGGAAAACAGTTAGCCAAGGTTGTTCGTTATTTTTAGTCAGATGGAAGATTTTCATTTTTATTTGCACAAAATTTTCTGCGGCCGCGGTAACAGCATCAGGTTCAGTTTTTATTGTAATATTCTCTTCGCACAAAGGCAAAACACTTATCTAACAGCATACCGAGCCGCTTATTTATTTCGGTTATATCTTTTTTCTCTTTGTCTAAAAGATCATATTCCAGGCTCAATTCCCGGATTTTATCACATAAATCATCATATTCCTGTCTTTTGTTTACTGTTAATCTTTTTTTCCTTTTAAGCATCCCTCAATAGCTCCTCTAGTTTAGTATCCAAAGACTCTCTGTTTGCTAATAGAGAGTCTTATCGGCTTTTTCAGAAGATCTTTTAAGTCCTGATCTGATTTTAATGCAACCAGTTCTGTGCTTATGGTCAAGCTGTATGGTAAAAATAATTTCTACTTGTTGGCGGACTTTTCCCATAACTTGAAAAGGCATTTGTCGTTAAACAGGATTCAGGGAAGACTATAGCGAAGATATGCCGTAGATGTTAAAACAGCTGCAAGATCACTATCTATTTCACCATATAATACCATTTATTTCACAAATAATGCAATATTATTATATTATTTGTGAAGTGCAATTGCATTTCCATCCCCAGTATAATGGACGCAGGGGGGGAGATAAGTATTGCGGAAACCGAAAAGATATGTTGAAAAATATAGAGAGATTGGCAGAAAGGTAGCTTTTTACCGGAATATACGCGGATTAAGCCAAGAAGCCTTAGCGGAAAAAATTGAAGTCAGTGTAAGCCATATATCTAAAATTGAAGCTCCGCAGGCCAATTCCGCATTTTCTATAGATATGTTATTCCTAATCGCGGAGGGTTTAGAAATCGACGTGGCGGCTTTCTTTAATCCAATCGAAATAAGTAGTCCTTATATAAAAAAATAGTTACATAAGTAACCGGCCGGTTTGGTCGGTTTTTAGTTTTCTTTGGTATCAGGCAATGTATCAGGAAACAATCCTAAAATCATATCAGTTGATACGTTAAGAGCAACTGCTAACTTTTTTATTACTACCTGGCCGGGATTTTTCTTGGCACCACGCTCAAGTTCGGAAATATATCCCTGAGTTAAGCCTGTTGCCTTTGCCAGCTTTTGCTGTGACATATTTTTGCTATTCCGCAATTTTTCAAGCGTCATCTTTCTCAATCCTCCTTTTTTATTACGTCTTATGTTTAACATTCTAATTCTATAGCAATAACTAGTCAATACTATGATATTATTTTTTCAATAGCGATTTATGCTATTATTACTATAGAATTATTTTTAAGGTGGTTAAAAATGGATATCACAAAACGCATTATTGAATTACGTGAATTAAAAGGGTATAGTACAAATAAACTCGCAGCTATTGCAGGATTGTCACAAGGTTTTGTAAGGCAGATAGAATTAGGCGAAAAGCAGCCTACTGTTGATTCTATGAGTAAAATATGTGCTGGCTTAGGAATAAGTTTAAGTGACTTCTTTTCCGATGAGGAAACTGAAATACCAATAGATATTAAGCAATTAGTAACTATTGCTAAAACCCTGACCCCCGGCCAGAGAGAGGCTTTGCAATTGTTTCTAGAGCGAATGAAAAATGATATTCAGTAATATTTGGACTTTACAGGGGGATACTATATACCCGTTTTAAAGATATGCACCGGATACATAACCGACTTTACAGAGTCGGTTTTTTAAATTTATTAGACAATAAGCGCTAAAGTAAAGGTACGCCTCCTTTTGCTGGCCGGTGTACCTTTTAGCCCTCCCCCAGGTCTGCAGTAGCCTTAGCGTAAAACCTCGCCGGGAAAAGGAAAAGCTGCTGTAAAAAAAAGAAGCCGGCTTAAACGCCGGTTCTTGTTATGAAACATTCAATATAAAATTTCCAGCCCGCTGAAGCCACCCATTCATTGCTATGATCAGCGGCAATCCTTTTTCTCTGCCGCAGTATTTTTATTTTTCGGGTCGCGTTAGCAAAAACTATTATACCCGGCGCCCACCTGGCCCTCTCTGGCAAATAACACAAAAACGCCCGCTATCGCAGTATTTCATTTTCTTCAGTTTTTGGATGCTGGCTTGGACTATAAGTTGCTCATATAATTTCACCGCCATTGGATTATTTCCCTCTGCCCATTGCACCGTTCCCAGGTGATATTGAATTTTCCTTTTTTTGTTCATTGGTTTAATCTCCTTTAGGCTTCTGGTCTAGAAGGCCTCTATTAGTGTTTGTAATAGAATTCCATATATACACTTCAATAATATATAGTCGTAACAAGGTACTAGCCTCGATCACTTCGTTATCTGTTTCATGGCGAATCTGACGCATTTCTTCATGCAATAGATTAATTTGGCCATTGAGTTCTAAATGCTTCTTTCTTTGAAGCTTCCTGTATGTCAACCATCTCTGCCTTGGCGGCTTTAAGCTGCTCGCGGAGATCAGTAATAGTAGTTGCTGCCGTATCAGTTTCATCACGCCTGGCTTTGGCCATGCTAATGGTAATTTCATTGATTCGCGCCAAATGGGTTTCAATGAGTTTCAATGAGTTTCAATTCCTTATCATTAGCCAGCGTTTCCCGGCTCTGTGACATATCGTATACCATAGCCAACGTGTCCGGGTAGTCAGCGCCTGTCATGCCAGACTTGGAAATTCGCTCCTGCCAGGCTTCTTTTTTATTCAGCTCCATTTTTACGCCAATTACCTTCATCAATGAGATAAGCAACGACATATCTCCCGGCATAAATCGGAAATAAGCGTTGCTCTTGGCGTTTGTAAGGCCGCCCCGCCCGTGGGCAATCTTCAAAAATTAGGATTTCCTCGAAAACCCGATCAAGAATTTTTCCCGCCAACTCTCTGCCGCCTTCTCGTAGGTAATAGGCTTCGATTTCCCTCAAGTCGGCCTTGGCTCTTGACATAAGCCGTATATCGTATTTATTCGCTTGCACCTAATCGCGTCCTTGTCTCTTTCATATAATCCCGTAAGGAAATGCCATCACTCTGGGCAGCCTCTTTCCTGCCTTCTTGGAATATCTTATCAAATTCAGCCATGACTTGGCGGTAACAGCGATCTTCTTCAGATTTATATGGCTTAGCAGTTGCTTTTACTTTAGCAATAGTCATGAATAACACCACCCTTAGACTTTCTACTCATAGTATACCATTAGTCTGCCCTGTTTTTCAATAAGATCTCACCCTTTGCGGCCTGTCACTCCTTTTAGGCGCTGTAGGGTCTTTTTGCTCTAAGAAATCTGACCTTATCTCCTGTGGTTTTCATATCGTATACAGTTTGTATATTATCACACACCTTCCACATAATGGAACATTCATAATTTCATATCTTATACCCTGATTCAATTTTAATTCAAGTTTAAAGCGAAAAGTAAATATTACCAGAATTAAAAAAGGCCTCCCGGTAAGGCCCTGTTTCTTTTCTGCCGTCACCAGCACTCTAGTAGGCGAAAAGCTGTAAATGTCGCCGTCAATACCGTTTTCCCGCCATGGTTTTGCCGAATATATTGACTAAAACCAAACCCTCGGCAAAAATTTTATTTAATTCCTGACGAATTTCAAAGCGGCTGGCCATCGCTTTCGCAATAAACGGAGTTAATTCTAACAACATTGCTTTGTTTTCTTCCAAGAGTGCACCTACTTGTCATCATTATATGAAGAGATGCCCTAACCAATCGTATGCTGATTACTGATTCACACTATATATTGTGAGTGTTTTATGCAAGTTTTGCAACAAGTTCCTAGTCATTCAAATGCAGTAAAGGTTAGTTTTATTCCTTATTTTGGCTTTGCTGACTTTGCAGCAGCGAAAGTTCATACAATATCATGCATCTAAGTGACGGCGGCCATTCTGTTTCCGCACCGGTCATTTTGCTGCATTCCTGAATAAACTGGCAAAGCTCATAAAGAATGGTGGTACCTATCCAGGGATGCAGTTTTATGCTCTGGGTTTTCTGTGTCAATTTAATGATTCTTTTCTCATTCAGATATTTGACGAGCGCATAATAATCCTCTTTCTTTCTTCTCTCTGTGCTTTGGCCGCTAAACTGATCGGTAAACGGCTTGGTGTCGTAAAGATTTCGGACCGGTCTAAAATAATCAGGATGAGGGCTGTCTGTAAAATAATCATGGAAAAACAGGCTAAAAAAGGCGTTGATGTCGTTGGCGCTAAAGGCTATGCGCCGCCCCCGCTGTTGGTCAAAATGCAAGGAATTGCCTAAAGTATACCAGACAATTAAGGGAAAATACTGATTAAAGTGGAGCGGCTTTGGGGCATTAGGCAAAAACGGACTGAATTTTGCCACCACCTGCAAATACCGGTTTAATTCTTTTTCGTTATACCCGGCCAGCTTTTTTTCCAGGTCTGCCAGAATCTCAGCCGTCCATTGCGCGATCTTCTGATCGGCGTCATTTCGTTCCTCCGGGGTCGCCGTATCCAGGCAGGCAAAATCAAGTTTCGGTACACTTACCATACTATCAACCCCCTACTAGATTAAAACATGGAAGATAAAATTTGGACTGGCAAGCATATTACCCGCCAGTCCAAATTCACCTGCTTATTGAAGAAAATTATGTTTTTTTCGCTTTTTTCCGGGTTATTTCTTTTCTTCTTCCGGAAGAATAACGCCCAGCGCTTTGGCGGCGCTGCGGGCCTGTTTGGCCAGAATAGCGTGTGGCACGAAGGTCTTAGGTGACTGGCCTTCCCGTTCGCCGAGAGCGCTAAACAACGACGGCTGAATGAGCGTAATGGAATTGATATTTACATTAACTGTACCGGTGCCAAGAGCAGCCGGAGCGAAGGTTCTGGCCGGCGTAGCCGCAGTGCTGACCGGCAGCGGGGAATAGATTTCAACCGGATTACCCCGGACAAACCAGAGCCGGTCATTGCCGCCGGTAGGAACATCTTCGGCAGCGATAGCCCAGAAATAATCCGGAGCATTGACGATATCAACCACTTTGGTTCCCAGGTTGCCGGCGGCGATATTAGCCAGCGTTGCCCTATAGACACCACCGGTAAATCCGCCAAAATTATTTATAAAGTGGCCGGCAAGAACAAAAGCGTTATTGCTATTAATGATCGAGATATCCCGGTAGTCGCCCGTAATCCCCGAGCTGGCCGGCGTGACCGCTGTTGTCACCGAACTGACCGCCGGGAAGGTGCTGAGATCAACGATGTCGATGCGGGTTTCGGCGTTAGCCGAACTTGGCTGCTGCCCGCCGCCGATAGCGCAGACATACAAATTGCCGTTGCTCAATTCCAGCGTGCTGGCATTTTTGCCAACTTTGACATAATCGCCGGCTGTGTAAGTCAGTGCTCCTGTCAGCAGGTTAACACTCATCCGCACAATGGTGCTTTCCTGGTATACCGGAGGTGTTGCCCAAGGGTCGTCCACGGTGGTGAAGAGAGCATATATAGAAGTACCGTTGGCGACAATGGCCACACCATTATTCTGGTTTCCGGCCGGTACAATCGGACCACGCCCGGCAGCCGCCTCAATCGCATCAAAATGTGCCGGGAAAGTGTAGCTGGTTGTTTGCGGATAGGCAGCAGTCAGCATATTAACAACAGCAATATTGGCCCAGTCGTAATCAATAGGATAGAGCCAATAGCCGCGCGTAGCCACGCTGTACAGGTTTTTGATTGCCGGCCAAGACCGGTTTGTGGCTATATTGCTCCAAGGCGGCACAGTAGCCGGGTCCCACACCTGATAAGGAAGTGGTAATGTAACAAAGTCATATTGTCCAATAACTACCCTAGTCTGACCTAAGACAGTCCGGTAATTGTAAATGCTCGGATCACCGTTTAAACTAGGAACCTGAGCAGGGTAAGCGGTAAATGACGCGGGGGCGTCTGTTCTGCTGTTGGCCCCAATCGCGCCGGCAGTTCCTGCCGAATATGTGGAATCGACGATGGTATAACCCAGTAAAGATATAGCCATTGAAATCCCTCCCATATTATTCTTGCATTCTACTTGCCTTACTTACACTTTACTTACCTGTGTTCATCACCTCCATAAACAACCCGTCACTTGGCAATACTCATCGGCATCACCTCCTTAATCGTCCTATTATAAATCAGAAATTATACTGCATCGTGGCGTAATAGGTCCGGCCTTGCATCGGATAAGCGGCTTGTGTTATCTGGACAGGGTAGTCCGGATTGGTTGGGTTCGTTATTATAGCCCGCTCTTCAATTTCCGGTCCTTTATTGAACAGGTCGTTAACGCCAACAGTGAACTGCAAATCTTTATTCAGTTTGTGCTTCACGCCCAGGCCAACAGTGGTCAGCGCAGTCTGCCACTTGCTTACGCTCTCTCTGACATACATTTCATCCACATATTTCACCTCGGCGAAGAGCGCCGTCCGGGTGTCGGGACGATAGGTCAGACGCAGTGAACCTTCCCAATCAGGCGTATAGGGCTGGACAATGTCCTGCCAGTAAGAATCAGGCGAATCGGGACGGTTCCCGTATTTAGTCTGGGCCTTGGTATTCAGATAGGTAGCCGACAGATCGAGGTCCCACTTGTCCCATTTGAGGCTGCTCTGTAGTTCCACGCCATTAGCTTTGCCTTTGGCCGCATTGCTATAGCACCAATAGTCATAACCATCACGCCGGAGCTGCAGCATATTGTCCGAATCACGGCCAAAATAGGTTAAGGCAAAATTGGATTTGGCATTAAGCATATTCCCCTGATACAGTACGCTAAAGTCCCATTGCGTGCCTTCCTCGGGCAACGGAAACATCGCGTCGGTGCGGTCCGAATCCGGCTTAGGCAGGATGCCGGCCCCGTCCCCGGCAATCTCATAAAGGTTTAAGAGCCGGTAGTAGGTGCCGAAGGTCGAACGCAGCGTCCAGTGATCGTCGAGCTGCTTTTTGAGGGCAGCCTGCCAGGTAGCCTTGCCATTAGACTGCTCATCTTGGCTATGTGTCCAGGGATGTTCCGGGTTGGCATACCGCGAATAGCCGGTAACCTGGGAATAATTATAACGAACGCTGGGCGTGAACCAGAAATCGCCGGCTTTGTTCAGGGTAATCGTGTCCTGGAGCTGGATATTGAACATATCTTGCTCATATTTATATCGATACCGGTAGTGAGCGGCATAATTAATATTATCCATGCCATTGCCGTCAATGCGCAGGGTTTCATGGGAGTAGTTGGCCATGAATTCCAGCAGATGGTTGGACCCGGCCTTGTAGCTGCCATCCAGCGCCCCGCCGAAACGGCCGGAATTGTAGCTGCTCCATTCGCGCAGGGGGCCGATGAAGTGGCCGTTGCCCGGATTGACTAATTCCTGAATACGGCGAATATCCGAATGGTAGTCTTTGTCCTCATCCTGATAATCCAGCCGCCAGCCCCATTCCATGTTGCCCGCATTATCCCTCCGGCCTACCTGCAGCGCCTTGTCGGTTTGGTTCTGCCGCCGCCCTTGATTTATCTGATAGGCGTCTTTCATCCTCCGGACATAGTCATTCTCTGTCTGATCCACTAAGGGGTCAGGGGGAGCGATAAAGTGCGAGGGAAGATCCTGCCAAATACTCTTTACGGCATCCGGCAGCCCTCGGTCGATGTTCTTCCAGCTACCCTTGATCAGCCAGTGGTCATCCTGCCATTTGATCAGGACGTCGGTATTTTTGTAATCGTTGTTCTGGCGGACCCGGGTGGCATCCTGGGTGGGTTGGCTTTCAAAGACCTCCCAATAATTGTGGGCGGGAAACTTTGCAAACATAGGTCCCATATCGGGATCATTTAACATATCTTGGATGGAAGTCCAACCAAAGATGGGGGCATACATTTCATAAACTGGTTGAATTGATTCCTCAAATTGAGCCATAGACCGATCGTACTGGGCCTGTGCTCCGGCCGCCAATTTTTGGGCCTCAAAATTTGTATATTTGAAATTCCCGTCGCTCTGGTCGCGGTTGATGCCGACCAGCAGGCTGCCTTTGCCCAGCGGCATGTCAAGCTCCAGGCTGCCGCTGTAGCCGCCATAGGAGCGCTGGCCGAAGGAGGCGGATACATTTGCCTTTTCCGGCTTTTTGGTGACAACGTTGATGACGCCGCCCATATAAGTGCCGCCGAAACGGGCCGGGACATAGCCCCGGTAGACCTCAATGCGGGCTACATTTTTCACCGGAATGGTGGACAAATCGACAGCCGCGTCGCCGCCGAGATTGACCAGTACGCCGTCAACGAACACACCGACCTGGGCCGCCGTGCTGCCCCGGACGCTGACAGTGGTGTACTGTCCCTTGCCCATAACTTCCCGGATATGGACGCCGGGTACGTCTTTCAGAAGTTCAGGCAACGTTTTTTGCTCGCCTTTGTATTTATCGGGTTCAATGACGGTTACGGTGCCGGGCGAGAGCTTGGACTCCCAGTCGGGGCGTGGTGCTTCCACCGTTACCGCTTCCAATGCGTATTCCTTTTGCCAGGGTTTGTCGCGGTTTGCTTCTTCATTAATTTCCCGCAATCGCTCGCTGTCAGTTGCCGGCGCAACTTCCCCGGTTTCCTGCGCCTGCTTGCCGTCAGGCGCGGTTGCTGTTTCGTTTGTCTCCTGCGATTGTTCGCTGCCGGCCGCATAGACAAAGCTATAAAATGTTGGCGTGGTGCTTAGCGCCAGCGCACAGGCGATACTAACCGCCAGAACTTTTTTCTTTAACCTGCGTTGCTTCAATATAAAACCTCTCTCTTTCCGATTATGCTACGATGATGAAATATGCATACCATAAATAATACCAAATAAAAAAACTCCCTTGTTGGGAGTGTTTACGCTAACCGACCGGAATCCGGCCTTGGTTTTCACGTAATCTCCTCCCCATACCTCGTGGGTAAAAACGGTGATTGCTGGATAAGGCAGTTCTCCTGACTCCGGTTCATAACCATCCCGCGCCTTCCCAAAGCAGTAGCTTCAGTGGCATATATGCGAGATTGCTCCCCGTTACAGTGGCGGGACCGCGCCGGCATTTAACCGGACTTCCCTATTAAGCCCCGAAGGGCACCTATCCCAACGTTATGTTGTTGTTTTCCTATTCATCTTATGTGTGCTTTCAGGATAATAGTACTCTTTTGACCACATTTTTTTTACTGGCTTTATTCCGTTCATCCAGCGAAAATTTCTGTGATGTTTGCGTGTCCGGCTCAATAAGCGATATCGCTTATTAATCGCGGGCTCCTTTCTTCTTACACTTGATACCAAATTCCACATAGCTTTGCAGAGCTTCAATAATCAACTCTTCCTGCTGCGAACTGCTGGCTGCCGTTGTAGTATTTTCTGAAGCTTCACTGATGATTTGCTTGACCTGACTCGAACGATAGCCGCAATCCAAAAGCTTCTGTGTTAACCGGTTGATCTGTTCCTGTTTTGTCAATCTAATCTACCCCTATACTGTCGACAGTAATTATTCGATTCGCACCTGCTGTTTTGCAGGCTTTAGTCTTTTTCCCTCCTTTTTCGGTAACGATTTGCCTTGTGCAAGGATAAAGCTCACACAAGCTGCAGCCTAATCTTCTCCCTGTTCATCGCAGGTTAAGCGAAGATTTTCCGTACAGGCAGTTCTCCTGGCTCCAGTTCATCACCTGCCCAGCCTTCCCGGAATGTTTATCTCTTCCAGTGGCATTGTAGGGCTGACTCTCTGTTACAGTGGCGGGACCGCGCCGGTCTTTAACCGGACTTCCCTATTAAGCCTTCTAAAAAGGCACCTGTACCATGATTATTCGTTTATGTTTGTGGGTCCGTTTCCCGCTATGTTTATGTTACAACAGCTACTGAAGATTGTACCTCGTGAGAAGCATCCACTTAGCAGCTTGATAAAAGTTTCGTTTCTGTTTGTCCACCATTATGCAAAATAAAAGAAGCCTCCCTGAGATGATAGCATCCAGAAAGGCCTCTTGTAAGCCGACAAAGCTGTCGGCACAAAATGCAACATTGCACTAGCAATCCCCTTCCCGGTCCATCGCAGGTTAAAACGGTGATTGTTATGCAGGCAGTTCTCCTGGCTCTGGATCATTGCTCCACCAAACCTTCCCAGGAACCTTTGCTCCCAGTGGCATACATGGTTTTGCTCCCCATTACAGTGGCGGGTCCGCGCCGGCATTTAACCGGCTTTTCTGTTAGGCTCTTCCGAGCACCTGCACCAAAAATATATTATATTCTATTTTTTTATAAGGATTCCTTTGTTTTTTCTTTGATTAAAATATAACAGCAGTGGGTAATTTTGTCAATATACAGATTTTCTTGTATACATTATATTGTGAATATTAGATGATAACACTTTTGTATTGCAAGTATACTTCAAAGGAATCCTTCTGTAAATACCCTAAATAAGGGATTGATGATATTATTCGTTAAAGAAATTGAGGTATTTTCTTGCCCTGCTTTGCCAGATAAACATTGTTGCCTTCTTCCCATTCTTCTTTAGTGAATATAGCATCAATGGCAGGACAGTCGTACCATTCCCCGCCCCATACCTGAATACCCATATAAACTGGTTTAGTTACTACAGCAGTAATTACCCCTTCATACCAAAAGTCTCTGCTTTAAGGTCTTTTCTTTTCGTCCATTTGGCATTGCTTTCATAGGGTATTTTATATTGGTTATTCAGCTTGTTCCTCAGATGATACCCTGTCTAAAACTGCCCATTCCCCATCAGCGTGTACAATTTCCATTAACTGGCTCATCGTAAATCCTCCCCCTCAATGTGTCCGATAAAAACGCGCTTCTGAACCCGCGTTCTATCTACATTTTACGGTTTTTGGTGTTTTTACTCAAACCAGTATTTTGGTGTTTTTCGCCATTAAGGGCTGGTTGGTTCTTTCCCTGGCAGTTTTTCGTTCCTTAATGAATGAGTTTTCCGGTTGGCCGCTACCGCACAGATCACCGCAGAGGCGGCCGCCAGCCGGCCGCCACGCTGCTCCTGGCAGGCAGAATCACAGGGGAATTTGAAACTGCCCCTTTACTATTTATAGGCAACCTGTGTCAAGAGAACCGTCCCCATGACACATTATTCCGGTAACATATTTTTTTACCAAACATAATATGTAATAAATAACAAGCAGAGGTGGGACTATTTATGCTATTCTGGTTGGTTTTTGCCGCAATCGTATTTTTTCTGGTATCCCATTTTTGGGTGCTGTTGCTGGCCTTACTCTTTTTCTGGTTTATTTAACCGCTGCGGTCTTCTGAGAAGTGGGTGCCTGGCCAAAACATACGCAAGCCCTGGCGTATTTAGCGGCAAGCTGACTACGCCAGGGCTTTTATACCATAATCAGAAAGGAATCTGCTTTCTGATTATGTCAGGAACGACTGCGGCTTCTGCCGGCGTCTAAATGACTTGGCAGAAGTCAAGTTTTTCTAGTTAAACTTCCATAATGATAGGCAGAATCATCGGCCGCCGGCGTGTGCGTTCATATAAATATTTGCCCAGGGTATCACGGACATTGGACTTAATTGCTGCCCATTCGGTAATATTATTGAGCTCGCATTTTTCCAGGGCCTGTTTAACCCGCTCCTTGGCATCCTCCATCAGCTGCTCAGACTCACGGACATAAACAAAACCGCGGGATACAATGTCCGGACCGGCAGCTACCTGACCGCGCTGCTTATCCATCGTGACCACAATAATAAGGATGCCGTCCTGCGACAGCTGCCGGCGGTCCCGCAGGACGATATTCCCCACATCGCCAACCCCCAGGCCATCCACCAGGACATTGCCTGAGGTTACCTTGCCGGTTACAGCGCCCTTGTCGGCAGTAAATTCCAGAACCTGGCCATTTTCGGCAACAAAAATATTTTCCTTGGCCATACCTAAGGACTGGGCCAGTTTAGAATGCTTAATCAAATGCCGGTATTCGCCATGTACGGGGATAAAGAACTTCGGCCGCAGCAGATTGTGCATCAGCTTAAGCTCTTCCTGGCTGGCATGCCCGGATACGTGGATGCCGGAGGTGGATTCATAAACAACCTCGGCGCCCTGCCGGAAAAGAAAGTCAATCGTCCGTGATACCAGCTTCTCGTTGCCGGGTATCGGCGTGGCCGAGATAATTACGGTGTCCCCCGGAATAATCTCAACTTTTTTATGATCCGACATAGCCATCCGAGTGAGTGCCGACATGGGTTCACCTTGGCTGCCTGTTGTTAAAATAACGATGCCTGATGAGGGATAATTGTTAATTTCGTCAATATCAACAATAACGCCCTCGGGAATATTTAAATAGCCAAGTTCTAAGGCGATCGTAACAACATTCACCATACTCCGGCCCAGGATGGCCACCCGGCGCCGGTATTTGCAGGCAGTGTCAATTGCCTGTTGAATCCGGTGAATATTGGATGAGAATGAGGCAATAATAATTCGTTCCCGGGCATTGCGAAAGGCATCATCAAAGGTAACGCCCACTGATTTCTCACTTGGCGTATAGCCGGGCCGCTCGGCGTTCGTACTGTCTGCCAGCAGCACCAGCACCCCCTGGTCGCCTAATTCGGCAAATTTGTGAAAATCAGTGACTTTACCGTCAACCGGTGTTTGATCAAGTTTAAAATCTCCTGTATGGACAATGACACCTACAGGCGTTTTAATTGATAAAGCCACCGAATCGGCGATGCTATGGCTTACCCGGATAAAGCCAATGGAAAAATGGCCGATTTGAATCTGATCCCCTGACTTAACAGCATGCAGGTTGCTGGCTGAAACATTGTTTTCCTTCAGGCGTCCCTCTAAGATCCCCAGCGTCAAGCGAGTTCCGTATACGGGAACGCTAAGCTGTTTTAACACATATGGCAAAGCACCAATATGGTCTTCATGCCCATGGGTTAAGACAATAGCCTTGACTAACTCACGGTTGTCCAACAGATAGCTGATATCGGGAATTACCAGATCAATGCCCAGCATGTCATCTTCCGGAAACATTAACCCTGCATCAACTACAATGATCTCATCACCATAACGGATTACCGTCATATTCTTGCCGATCTCCCCCATCCCGCCCAGAGGGATAATCTGTACCTTGCCTGGTTGTCGAGCCAAAAAAACATACACCTCCAAAAATATTAGTCAATTAAGTTGTAACTGCCCGTTCATTTAAGCACATCACTAGAAACCGGCCGTCCTGTCCACTTGTGAATAATTATAACCTATTTAGTATTCGCTGACAACAAGTGGTCTACTCGCTCTTAAATATTATATGCAAAACCTGCCTCCACATACAAAAAAAACCGGTAGCTCGCGCTACCGGTAACCGTTAAATAATTATAACACGCCTAATGCTTGCATGACCTTTGTAAGCTGCGCCGTTTCACCGGCAGTGGGCGGTACTAACGGCAGTCTTACCGGGCCGGCTTTGATACCGATCAGGTTAACCGCCTCTTTGATCGGAATGGGATTGGTGGTAACAAATATCACCCGGAAGAAAGGCAGGAGTTCCAGATGCAGGTCCTTAGCCTTGGCCATATCCCCGGCGTAAAAAGCGTTTACCATGGCCTGCATACGGCTGCCGACAATATGAGCGGCCACACTGATAACCCCCTGGCCGCCCACCGCCAGCACCGGCAGAGTCAGGGTATCATCACCGCTATATACTAAAAAGTCCTCAGGGGTAATACGAATGATTTCAGAAATTTGCTCCAAACTGCCGCTGGCTTCTTTTACAGCAGCAATATTCTCCAGTTCAGCCAGGCGGGCGATCGTGTCCGGCAAGATATTGGAACTCGTGCGTCCCGGTACATTATACACAATCAGTGGTAAGGTTGTGGACTCGGCTATCGCCCGGAAATGCTGGAATAACCCCTCCTGGGGCGGTTTGTTGTAATAGGGAGCAACGACCATGGCGCCATGGACGCCGGTTTGCTCGGCAAATTTAGTCAGTTCAACAGAGTCTCTGGTATCATTGGTACCTGTACCGGCAATGATTGTGGCCCTGTCGCCCACAGCCTCAAGTACAGCCGTATAAAGTTTAATTTTCTCATCTTTAGTCAGGGTTGCCGCTTCACCGGTACTGCCGGTGACAACAAGACCGTCTGAACCATTGTTTACAAGGTATTGAGCCAATTTAACAGCTTCACCATAATTAACACTGCCATCATTGTTAAACGGGGTTACCATAGCAGTTAAAATCCGCCCGAAATGCCTCATCAAACTCTCTCCTTCTTAATTTGATAAACCAAACTTCTCATGAAGTGATTTAACCGCCGCACCAACATCATTTTGCGGGACAAGTGCCGAGATGGAGGTATGAGAGTCTACGGTCTGAAGAATAGCGATTGTGTTATTTGATAATGCTTCGATAAAATTTGCCATCACACCGGGAACCTCACGCATGCCGCCGCCAACTACCGATACTTTGGCACAGTTCGCCAGGACTTCAATCTGATAGCCTTGCTGTTTCAGTTTCTCTGCCGCCTTATCCGTATGGTCGGCATTAATGGTAAACATAATTTGTCCGGGATGGACGTTAATCAGATCAACACTGATATCACTGTCAGCAAGCGTTTTAAATACTTTGTAACTGGCATCACTGGCCGTCGTTCCCGCTAGCTGCACCTTTATCTGAACCAGATTCGTCAGATAGGTTACTCCTGTTGCCACCCGGTCGATCACAACCGCATTACTGATATCCTCTTTGGCAATATTGGTAATTAACGTACCCGGTGCATCAGAAAAAGTCGATTTTACCACAAGCGGGATATTCTTCTGCATAGCAATCTCCACCGCCCGGGGATGAATGACCTTAGCCCCCTGATGGGCCAGCTGACATACCTCGGCATAGCTTATACAGTCAAGAATCCTGGCATTATCAACAATTCTCGGGTCGGCCGTCATAATGCCGTCAACATCTGTATATATTTCCACAAGCTCGGCATTGAGCGCTGCGCCCAGAACGGAAGCGGTCGTGTCACTGCCGCCCCGCCCCAGGGTGGTAAATTCGCCTTCATTGGTCATGCCCTGAAAACCGCAGACAACAGGAACTTTACCCTGCCGCAAGAGGCAAATGATACGGGCCGGATCACTTTTTAGAATCCTGGCATTATTAAAGTTTGCATCAGTCACAATACCTGCATTCCCGCCTGTCAGCATAACGGCCTCCAGGCCGGCGGCCTGCAGGGTTCCAGCCATGACGACCGCTGAAATCATCTCGCCGCAGTACATAATCTGATCAAGCTCACGGGCCGCAATCTGTTTAAAGGCTGATTGAGCAATGCCGATCAAGGTGTCTGTTGCATAGGGGGCACCCTTGCGTCCCATGGCCGATACGACTACCACCGGACTGAAGCCTTGCTCGCGGGCGCGCTTAACTTTATGCAAAACCAGTTCCCGTACTTCGGGTGACGCAACCGATGTCCCCCCGAACTTCTGGACGATTATCCGCATTTTTTTACACCTCAAATTAAATTATGCTCAGCCATGTACTCAGCAATCTGCACAGCGTTTAAGGCCGCACCTTTTCGGATTTGATCGCCTACTACCCACATATTTAATCCGTGAGGCACAGTTTTGTCGGCCCGGATCCGGCCCACAAACACTTCATTTTTATCTGAAGTGTATAAAGGCATCGGATATACCATTTCTGCCGGATCATCCTGGACTATCACCCCGGGGAAACCGGCCAGTAATTGTTTAGCTTCTTTAGGCGACAGCGGTCCGTCAAGCTCTATGTTCACTGATTCCGCATGACTGCGGTATACCGGCACCCGTACCGTCGTAGCCGTGATGCCGATGGTATAGTCATTCAAAATTTTATGGGTTTCATGGACCATTTTCATTTCTTCTTTGGTGTAATCGTCATCGACAAATACGTCAATCTGCGGCAGCAGGTTAAAGGCAATCTGGTAGTGCTTAGGCAGGCTGGCACCGGGCAGAATATTGGCCTCAACCGGCCGGTCCGCCAAAAGTGCGGTTACCTGATTTGTCAGTTCGTCGATGGCTTCTTTGCCGGCCCCGGAAACGGCCTGATAGGTGGAAACAACTATGCGCTTGATTTTGACAGCATTATAGATTGGCTTCAGCGCCATTACCATAATAATTGTGGAACAGTTTGGATTAGCAATAATGCCTTTATGCTGCCTGATCGCCTCAGGATTAACCTCAGGCACTACCAGCGGGACTTCCGGGTCCATCCGGAAGGCACTGGAGTTATCAATAACAACGGCACCGTGTTTGACTGCCGCCGGTGCTAAGGCCTTGCTGGTCGAACCACCGGCAAACAGGGCAATTTGCACATCTTTAAAAGACTCGGGCTTAGCTGCTTCAACTATGTAATCCTTGCCCATAAAATGAATGACCTTGCCGGCCGAGCGCTCCGAGGCCAGCAGCTTTAATTCATTAAACGGAAAATTCCGCTCTTCGATCAGCTTCAGAAATTCCTGGCCAACAGCCCCTGTTGCTCCTAAAATTGCTACATTATATTTTTTCATTTCAACAACTCCCCCATATGTTTGGCGTTATCATGCGCACCTTTACCCCACTATATCCTCAAGGCCATAAGTCAGCCCGTCAACAGTAAGCACTTTTTTACAGGCCAGTATCACACCCGGCATAAATGACTCCCGTGATATTGAGTCATGACGAATCGTGAGCGTTTGACCCAGGCCGCCGAAAATAACCTCCTGATGCGCCACATAGCCCGGCAGGCGGACACTATGCAGCCTGATCCCGGCCAGATCGCCGCCCCGGGCTCCTGTCAGCTTTTCGATCTCCGCCGGATGACCCTGGCGCAGTTCCCCCCTGACCTTGGTAATAAGTTCAGCAGTTTTAAGGGCCGTACCGGAAGGAGCATCCAGTTTCTGGTCATGATGCCTTTCAATGATCTCAACATGGGGCAGGTATTTTGCTGCCTGCTGCGATAATTTCATCATCAAAATAGCGCCAATGGCAAAATTAGGGGCAATAATTGCATTAACCTTGGCTGCCGCACACAGCCGGCGGGCCTCATCTAAATCAGCCGCCGCCAGGCCGGTAGTGCCGACGACAGGACATACCCCGTGTTTTATTGCGACTCTGATATTGTTCATGACCGATTGGGGGTTGGTAAAATCCACCATTACCTGGGGATTCGTTTCACTAATAACTGTTGCCAGGTCCTTGCCGACAGTCACCCCGGTCTTGCCGGCCCCCATGAGCTCCCCCGCATCGGCAAAATCAGAATGTATATCCACTGCCCCCACTAAACGCAAGTGCTCATCCTGATATACGGCCCGCAGGACCTCCCGGCCCATTTTACCGTAAGCGCCACAAACCATTACCCTAATCAAGCGCTATCCACCTCCTGTTAATAAGAAAAGCAGCCGGTGAGCGCTTCTCGCCGGCTGCCATATGGCAACGTTTTCTGACAATAGGAAAATATAATATATCCTCCCTAATCAGATGAGATAGCACTCCACCAAGTAATGGTGACAGTCTTAAACCTGTTTGATATAAGACCAATAAGTAGACCCGGCAGTCTATCTTACTTCGGCGGTCGCCCCTTTCCTTTCAGGTCAATGATGCCACTCTTACTGAAAGTACTCTTAACTCCCGCACCTCTACTTCATCCTGTACAGGATGTTGCTTATTCATTTTATACACATTTTATAATAAAGGTTCCAGTATTGTCAATAAATATTGAAAGCTGCACTCCTTTCAGACAACAGAGAACCAGTCTGATTATTTTAAGGCGTGGGTTTCCACATCCTTAGCCCCGTTTTGGCGGAGGATCTGAGCCGCCTGATTAACCTTAGCCGCGTCAGAGCGGATGATGGCGAGAATTCCGCCTTGGGCAACCTGCTGCTCATAGCGTTTGCCCGCTTCGGCCGGAATGCCCCAGTCAATCAAACCACCGGCAATACCGCCGGCGACAGCGCCGCTTAAGGCCGCGGCAATCGGGCCGGCTGCCAGGATTGGTCCCACACCGGGAATAGCCAGCGCACCTGCACCTAACAGCAAGCCGCCAATACCGCCTAAAGTCCCGCCCGTCAGCGCCCCGTCGGTAATATCATCCTCAAAATATTCGCTCCCCTGCTGGTTTTGCTTGCTTTTTTTGTCTTTGGAAACAATATTGATTTCTTCTGTTGTAAACCCCTGGGCTCTCAGGGCACTAACACCTTTTTCCGCATCAGCGCGGGAATTAAATACGCCAATTACGCTTTTAATGCCTTGTCCACCGGATTGCATGGTTGCCTGTTGAGTATTAGACGCAGTACTTGCACTTGCTGCCTGAGGCTGGGCATTGGAATAGTTATTAACCAAGGCGTTGCCTGCCTGACCTTCAGTTTGCGCCATTGTCTGATTCACCGTATTGTCCTGATTGTTATTACTGGTTGTCGTCATTGTAAAACCTCCTAACAATAGTCTGATATTCAGCCTACTGTTAGGTTTAACCAGCACTGGATTTTTTATTCCCGGTCAAATCTTGAATACATACGATCATAGGCATTATTTAGATCAACAATAACAACCTCGTCGCCAATACGCCTGATCGCATGCCAGGGAATTGTTGTGATTTGATTATCGCTTAAAAACTGAAAAACGGTTTTATGCTTTGGCAGTATCAAGCCGCTGATTGCGCCGGTACGACTGTCAAAAGCCAGGTCACATTCACTAATCGTACCCAAACGGGTACCATCGCCTAAATTTATCACTTCTTTACCCGTCATTTCACTGATTCGCATCTAGCCACCTACTTCTTTTGAAATAATTTACTAATAGCCGGCTGAATCACTGCTATCCCAATCGCCGTCATTGCCAGTGGGTCAAAAGACAATATGCTTACTGTAATCCGTTCCGGCATTTCAAGTTTTAAAAAGGAAACAATCATAACCATCGACAGATAAACACCGCCGGCAGTAGCTACCAATTCCTGCACAGCAATGGAAAACGGCGATGGCCGCGGCTCAACCTGCGGCAGGTTGTCTAATGCCAGGCGGCAGTGGCAGACCCGCAGCCAGATTGACCACATAATAGCCAGGATAATCACTACTAAAATTGCCCACGTATACAAAGAACCACCCCTTAAGCTGCTTCTACCAATGTATATGCAGCTTACAAGAGAATATGAAAAAAATTAAGAAAAACCGCTATCGCGGTCCTTTGGCTTTGCACACGTCAGTTGATCTGGAATGCAAGGGCAGTGCCTTACTTTTGTCATTGCCACAAAAGTAAGCAAAAAGTCTTGGCCCAGAGCCTCCAAAAGCTGAAAAGCCGGGCGATATTCCTAAAATCCGCAAACTCGCTACGCGCTCAAACAGTGCGGATTTCTTAACGGAATACCGCCCGGCTTTTCTCCTACGGAACGCTTTTTCCGGCAAAGGGCCGGGGGGTTACCGGGGGTGCGGGGGCACCGTCTCTGCTCAAGCTGGGCATTGACCTTGGTCCCCTTATTTTATAAGGACTTTCAGCCTCGCAATTCTGGTAGGACAAGGAAAACTCCTTGAAGTTTTTCAGCCGGTGCTGCCCAAACCGCCCAGCCGGTCTCCGCCCGGACAGTCATGATCAGCAAGTAAATATTTATAGAAAATTCCCTGCGCCAGCCGGGTCCCTTTTGTGATCAACACCGGCTGGTCGCTATGGTTAAAAACGGCGATCATGATATGCCCCTCATTAGCCGGATTATTGTAGTAATCGGCATCGATAATTCCCTGGCCGTTAATCAGGCTTAAGCCCTGTTTTACGGCCAGCCCGGAACGGATATGAATACCCAGATATTCATCGCCCGCCATATAGGCTTTGAGACCTGTAGGCACTAAGGTAACCTTGCCCGGCAACAATGTTCTGTCCTGGGCGGCGGCCATATCATAGCCGGCACTTGCTGCCGTTTTACGAACAGGCAGGCTGATGCCGCTGTCCAGATACTGACTAACTATTTCAAAGCCTCTAACCATACTATCCCCCCCTTTAAAAACTGATATTTGCATTGATATCCTTGGCCTCAACAGGTCCAAGGGCAGTAAAGCACAGATTTTCGGTTGTAAACATATGCTCAATCATTTGGTTAATATCTTGCAATGATACTTTATCTATTTTATTAACAACCTCTTCCAGCGCAACATATTTCCCTAAGGTAATCTCCATCTTACCAATGCGTGACATCCGGCTGCTTGAGCTTTCCAGGCCCAGCAGCAGATTCCCTTTTATCTGTTCTTTTGACTTTGTCAGTTCCTGCCGGCTGATGCCCTGCTGCTTCATTGCGTTCAGGTTAGCCATGATAAGCGCTAATACCTCATTAACATTGCTGGGACGGGTCCCGGCATAAATGGTCAGCAACCCGGCATCCTTATAGTTATTCTGATAAGAGTATACCGAGTAAGCCAGCCCGCGCTCTTCCCGGATCGCCTGGAATAACCGGGAACTGATGCCGCCGCCCAAAATATTATTCATGATATACACCGGATAAATTTCCGGATGATTCTGAGGGACGCTCACTGTACCTAAGCAGATATGCACCTGTTCAATATCTTTGCTGATCACCGTTCTGGCCGGTGTGAGCACCGGTGCCGTTATGACCGGATTTCTCTTGGTCCCGGCCATAATGGCAAAGTAACGTGTTGCCAAATTCACCAATTCAGCATGGGTCACATTGCCTGAGGCGGCAATAACAACGTTGTCGGCGGTATAAAAGTCCTGGTAATACTCGGTTACCAGCTTACGGCTGAACCGGCCGATGGAATCGGTGGTACCGAGAATATTCCGGCCCAGAGGGTGCCCGGTCCAAGTGGTGCCAAGATGAATATCATGCACCAGTTCATCTGGTGAATCCTCATACATGTGCACCTCTTCAAGTACTACCTGGCGTTCCCGGTCAATATCATCTTCGGCAAACTTCGATGCCAACAGCATATCACTGAGAACATCCATCGCTAAATCCGCCTGGGAATCGAGGACTTTTAAGTAATAACAGGTATATTCCTTCGCTGTAAAAGCATTAAGCTGACCGCCGACGGCATCAACCGTTTCAGCGATGTCTTTGGCCGAGCGTCTGGCCGTACCTTTAAACATCAGGTGCTCAATAAAATGGGAAATCCCATGATTATATTCTTCTTCCCATCTTGAGCCTGTGCCAATCCATACCCCCATTGTTACTGATTTAACATACGGAATTGTTTCGGAAACTACACGAATCCCATTAGGTAATACTGACTTTTGATACATTAAAATCTCCTTTTCATACGCAAATAGAGAGGCCATCAATACAGTAAGCTTGCCAGCTAAAAATAACTTGCCGCGATAATTATACTCCCTATTATACCTAATATTGCCGAAGAAAAAAACAGAGATTTCGAATTAACGTTTGTCTCTGTTTAATAAGTGTAAGCGGTTTAATTATTGAAGTATTGGACCGCTCCGTTAAAAATACCCTGGGCCATTTGATTCCGGTAGCTATCCTCCTGCAGCTTACGGGCTTCCCCGGCATTACTAACAAAACCCATCTCCACTAAAATGCTGGGCATTGTCGTATTGCGCAGAACATAGAAAGTTGCCGAGGAGGTGCCTTTGTCCACAGCACCGGTTTCTCTAATGATATTATCCTGTACTGTCTGCGCCAGTTTGGACGACTTGCCGGCCGGATAGAATGTCATAGCACCGAAAATGGCGGGATTAGGATTGGAGTTGGAGTGAACGCTGATAAACATATCGGCATTCTTGGCTTGAGCAATATTTACCCGGGCCGCCAGCTCCTGACCTAATGAACTGCCGGCAGACGCTACTGAACGGTCAGTTTCCCTGGTCATTACTACGTTGGCGCCGGCGCTGAGCAGCTTGTCCCGCAGTTTTAAGCTGACTGCCAGGTTATTATCAGTTTCCCTGGTGCCATTAGCCACAGCCCCGGGATTGCCGCCGCCGTGGCCGGGGTCAACAACAATAGTTTTTCCCCGCAGGCCGCCACTGCCGGTATTGCCGCCGCCAGCTGGCAGTGGCGTTACTTTTACCGGATTATTCGGCGAAGTGGTTGTCTTATCACCACCAAAGATATTAAAAATCGGACCAAGTATTTTATCGAACAATAAGCTAAACAGCTTGTCAAACACATTGCTCCCGCCTCCGTCGGTTGCCGGGACACTGGAAGATGCCAAAGCACCAATTATATTATCTAAAGCGGCGGCATGACCGACTTGTACCGGTCCCGCCACATTAATAACCAAAACAAAAAGCAATATAAGTGTTAATATTTTTTTGCTATACACAGCATACCTCCTGCATCGATATTTTTACTAATTGCGGAACTTGTCCCGCAGTACCGGCCAGACAGCCGGGTCCTCCTCGCCAAGTTTCCACATGGCAGCACCGGCAATATCATACTTGGTGAGCAGCGCCAGTTTATATTTCAAACTCTCACTGTTCTCAAACCAGACTGTATGCGCAGTGCCATCAGCTGCGGTATAGCTAAAATACGGAGATTTGGAAGTGTCATCCCATTGCACCTCTTGGCCATGCTGCTTAGCCAGGTCCATGATCGCCTTATGCTCTAAAGACTGAGTGCCTTGGGCTGACCAGTCATACCCGTAAGCGGCAATGCCAAGAAACAGCTTGTCCTTGGGAATAAACTTCAGTGCATAGTTTAAACTTTTTTCCACCCAGCGGATATCGGCAATGGGTCCCGGCCCACTCCAGACCCCGTGATTGTCATAAGTCATAATCATAATTTTATCGGCATACTTGCTAAGCGCCGCATAATCATAAGCAACTGCCACATCATTGTTTTCATCCTGTTTCGGGAAAACGTCAATTGACACAATATACCCCTGCGGTTTCAGGCGGGTATAAAGCTCACGCATGAACGCAGTCAGGTTGTCCCGGTCGGCGGCCGGCACCATTTCAAAGTCAATATTGATACCATCCAGGTCATATTTCTTAATATAAGCCTCAAAATTTTGAATGGCTTTAGTCCTGAGCTCAGGATTTGACAACACCGTATGAATGGGCACGGTGTTGCCCGCCTGTTTAGCGTTATTTACCAGCAGCAATACTGCTATATCGTTCTGACCGGCACTTTTAACCACAGACGCATGATCATTGCCGCCCCGGTCAGTTACCGTGCCGTCAGCCTGCAAAGTTGCCCAGAAGGGGGCAATCGTGTTAATTACATCAGCATTTTTCATCATCGAGTTGTAAGAAGAAGTATCTGCACCCCACCATTCGGCATAAAAACCGACCAGTTCTTTCGGCGCAGCATTGACTGAGCCACTGGCAGAACTGCCCTGGCCGGTATCCCCGGCCGGCGTGCTTAAGGTATTGCCCAGAAACCTGCCCATAAGCAGTCCCAGTAAAATATCCACCATACCTTTGCCTGTACTTCCGCCAGCGGCAGCGCTTGCTTCACTGGAACCATTGGCTTGTCCTAACAGATCAGCTATTGAAAAAGCGTATGCCGGCGTAACAGGTACCATGACGGTTAGCATGAACACCATCATGACCAGCCAGGATATCATTTTTTTGAGCTTGCTCATAGATCAGCCTCCATTCCAGCAGATGAACATGATAACCTCATGTTATCTTTTTATGTAAACATATACTATCACATTTATCCTATTTAAGCAATAAAAAAAGCAGGTTTTATCCTGCCTATTTCTGTTATTTTAATATATCAGTTACCGTAGTAATCGTATATCCACGTTTTTTAATCTCACTGATAAGACCGGGTAAAGCCTGAGCGGTAGGCGCTGTTGGATGCATGAGGATAATAGCGCCATTATGCAGTTTTTTCAATACCCGTTCTTGCAGAATATCAGGTGGCGGCCGTTTCCAGTCAACGGTGTCAATACTCCACATGATAGTAGTATAATTCAGCTCCTGGGCGGCCTGCAGCACGGTATTATTATATTCACCATAGGGCGGAGCATACAGGTTGGTTTTTAGGCCTGTAATACTGCTGACAAGCTCTTCAGCCTTTATAATCTGTTCTTTATTTTTTTCTTTGCTCAAATTGTTGGGATGAGGGTGGCTGTAGGTATGGTTCCCCAGTTCATGCCCTTTATTGGCAATGTCTTTAAGGACCTGAGGATATCTGTTGGCCCAGCTGCCGCCGATAAAGAAAGTAATATGGATATTATTTTCATCAAAGGTTTTAAGCATAGCCGGCAGATACTCCTCCCCCCAGAACACATTGCAGGCAAAGGCAACCCGGGGCTGAGACGAATTACCCTGAAAAACAGGCGGCGGCACTGCCGGGAGCTCGTTGGTAGCTACCAGCGGCTGGAGATTGCCTGATAACATCGCCACAGTCATAAAGACACCAACAGCAAAATACACATACCAATAGCGAATTTTTCCTACCAGTACTATCTTACACTGCATACCATCAACTCCCTGCCACACCTAGTTGAGCATAGTACAGTGTATTAACGTTGGCAGGAATTTATGAGCAAAATAAAGAAAACACGGCTTGCGCCGCGCCTTTGGTGAAAGCGTTAAGCCGATGTTGCCCTTATCCAGAGAAAGTTATACTTTCTCTCAAAACAAGAAAAACTTGGCCTTATGCCAAGTCCTTCAGGGCGCCGGTAGCAGCCGTCTGTGCCCTTTAGGGTAAAGAATTTTCTTATCCATTAGGCATCAGTATTGAATTTTATAAATTCAGAAGGGGGTAAAAAAGACTTGGCTTGTGCCAAGTCCCCGTTTGTGTACGATTACTGAGCTGTTCCTTGCGGAGCAGCTTCCCGCGGTTCTGCTTTTAACAGTTCTTTCCGGGATAGGTTAATACGGCCCTGCCGGTCAATTTCAGTTACTTTAACCGTTATTTCATCGCCTACTTTGACAACATCCTCAACTTTGGCCACCCGTTCACGGGCCAGCTGTGAGATGTGAACAAGCCCCTCTTTGCCGGGAAGGATCTCAACAAAGGCCCCAAAATTCATTAATCGGGTAACCTTGCCGGTGTAGGTAGTACCCACTTCCACACTCCGGACCAGCGTTTCAATGATATGTACTGCTTTCTGGCCGGCAGCAACATCAACAGCAGCGATAAATACTTTGCCGTCATCCTCAATATCAATCGTAACACCGGTTTCTTCAATAATCTTCTTAATCGTTTTCCCGCCTGGTCCAATGACATCCCGGATTTTATCGGGGTCAATCTCCATGGTTATGATGCGGGGGGCAAAAGGTGACAATTCTGTGCGGGGCTCGCTGATGACCTCAAGCATTTTACCCATGATATGCTGACGGCCTCGTTTGGCCTGGGCCAGTGCATCTACAAAAATCTCTTTGGTAATACCGGATATTTTCATATCCATCTGCATCGCTGTCACACCCTGAGCAGTGCCCGCAACCTTAAAGTCCATATCGCCCAGCGCATCTTCCATGCCTTGAATATCTGTCAGGATGGTATGGTGATCACCCTCTTTGACTAACCCCATAGCAACCCCGGACACCGGCGATTTAATTGGAACCCCTGCATCCATAAGCGATAAGGTGCTGCCGCAAACACTGCCCATCGAGGTTGAACCATTGGATTCTATGACTTCCGATACCAGCCGGATCGTATAGGGAAACTCAATCTCAGAAGGAATGACAGGCAACAGTGCCCGTTCAGCCAAGGCGCCATGGCCGATTTCACGGCGCCCCGGACCACGTGACGGCCTGGTCTCGCCTACACTAAATGAGGGAAAGTTATAATGGTGCATATAGCGTTTGGATTCCTCAACGCCAAGGCCGTCAAGAATCTGCTCGTCGCCAATGGCACCGAGCGTGGTAATTGTAAAAACCTGAGTTTGTCCGCGGGTAAACAAGCCGGAGCCATGCGTACGGGCCAACAGTCCAACCTCACAGGTAATCGGTCGTACCTCTTCAATCTGGCGGCCGTCAGGACGAATCTTATCGACGGTAATCATTTTCCGGACAATCTCTTTGAGTATCTTTTGAAACATATAGTTAATATCTTTATCCTTCTCAGGATAAAGGGCAAGGAAATGGGCAACCGTGTCAGTTTTAACCTGTTTAATATTCTCTTCCCGCTGGAGCTTGTCTTTATTAGCTACCGCTGTTTTTAAGTCAGCTGTCACATATTCCCGCATAGCTGCATCAATTTCAGCCGGAACTTCATACAGGGGTTTCTCTTTTTTGGGTTTGCCAATTTTGGCAATAATAGCTTCCTGAAAAGCAACAATTTCTTTAATTGCGGCATGACCAAATAAAATAGCCTCAAGCATTGTCTCTTCCGATAGTTCCCTGGCGCCTGCTTCAACCATCAGAATAGCCTCCTTGGTGCCGGCAACAACTAAATTAAGGTCACTCAGCTCCTGCTGCGCTACTGTAGGGTTCAGAATAAACTTGTTGTCTAATAACCCAACCCGTACACCGCCAATCGGTCCGTTAAAAACTATATCAGAAACACCCAGGGCGCAGGATGCACCAATCATGGCGGCAATATCGGGAGGATTATCCTGATCTACCGACATTACTGTAGCTACTACATGAACATCATTGCGCAGGCCATCGGCAAACAGCGGCCGAATAGGCCGGTCAATTAAACGACCAGCTAAAATAGCCGCTTCACTCGGGCGACCTTCCCGTTTAATAAAACCACCAGGAATTTTCCCCACTGAATACAAACGCTCTTCATAATCAACTGTTAAGGGAAAAAAGTCAATACCTTGCCGCGGTTCAGCCGATTGGGTGGCAGCTACCAGTACGGCAGTGTCGCCATAGCGCACCAGCACAGCACCACTTGCTTGCTTAGCCATCTTCCCTGATTCGATGATCAGGGTCCGGCCGCCTAATTCCAATTGGAATTTTTCCATATTTTATTTTCCTCCTCTGATAAACCCCTTTTCTTTTAGCAAAGATTAATTGTTCGACATTTTTCTTATTATTCCCTTTTTTATTTTTCTTTAACCTGGAAAAAAATAAAAAAAGCGGTACTGCCGGCAGGTAACAAAAAAAAGCGGATAATCCGCTTTTTTTGATTATTTTCTTAAATTAAGCTTTTGGAGAATGGTCCGGTAACGCTCAATCTCACTTTCACGCAGATAGTTCAAGAGACCTCTGCGCTGACCTACCATTTTCAATAAACCACGCCGGGAATGATGGTCTTTTTTGTGTTCGCGCAAATGTTCAGTCAGATAATTGATCCGTTCAGTAAGGATTGCAATCTGCACTTCTGGCGATCCGGTATCATTTACATGTACCCGGTATTTTTCAATCAGCTTTTGTTTGTTTTCCGGTGTCAACACGATGGTTCACCTCCTTTTGCTTACTAGCCCCATTAGCCAAGACATCGCCGGAGACTCGATTATCCTCGCTATGGTTAAGAACAGTGATTAAATCACTAAAGATTATTTTACCATAAAAATTATAGCCTGTAAACCTTGTTTTTGATTATAAAGAAAACTTAGCGGTAGGTGGGTTTTAACGCCATCGGCAGGATAGTCACAGGATAAAATATTTTTTTTGAGCAAATTCAACATCTGCCGTCATTTGCTGTTTGAGTTGATCAACACCATTAAAAGCAATCTCGTCTCTGATCCTGTCGATAAAATGTATTTTTAACTGCTGCCCATAAATAATACGGTCAAAATTTAGAATATGTACCTCTATGCGCCGGGTTTGCCTGGTAAAAGTAGGATTATTGCCAATATTGGCAACCCCGTTGAATTTCATCCCCTGTTCGTCCTGTACATAAACAGCATAAACCCCGTCGGCAGGTACTAACAGGCCTTGGGGAATCGCCAGATTGGCCGTGGGAAAACCCAACTTCCGGCCCCGCTTATCCCCCTCAATAGTCCGGCCGGTTATACTCACTCGCCGTCCCAGTAAACTTGCTGCCTGCTTAACCGCCCCGTCTGCAACCAGCTGTCTGATGATCGTACTGCTGACAATAACCCCGTCCACATCGACCATGCCTACCACATCGACAGTAAAGCCATGTCTTGTACCAAATTTTTTCAGCAGGGCTGGTGTTCCTGCCCCGCGGTGGCCATAGGTGAAGTTTGCGCCGACGGTAACGTGCCTGAGGCGCATGCTGCTGGCCAGCTTATCCAGGAACTGGAGCGGGCTTAGCCGCAAAAATTCGGCGGTGAAGGGAACATTAAACAACATGTCCACACCTAAACCGGCAATAAGATCAATCTTCTCCTGATTTGTCACAATCAGCGGCGGACAACGATCAGGATCGATCACAATCAGCGGATGATTGCTAAAGGTGAATACCGCGCTGGCGCAGCCTCTCTCTTTCGCCTGGTTAACAGCGCGCGTGATGATAGCCTGATGGCCAATATGAATACCGTCAAAAGTTCCTAAGGCGATAAAAACAGGCGCCTGATGACGTATGTTTTCTATCCGGGTAAAAACTTTCATACTGATCTGTTTCTCCTCATTGCTGCTCGTGGCGGACTTGAGCGAAAACGTCAACCCGGTGTTGGGCCGCCATTATCGGTCCGGACTTAAAATTTTCACTGGAATCAACATTGTCCGCTCTTCACTCTGACCTGTTTCCCGGCCAATGCCAAGGAAATTCTGCTGGCGGTCATACATTCTTACTAAATCAGCACCGCTTTGCCGGCAGCAGATGGAACGGCCGTTCTTTACTGCCTGTGCTTCCTGCTCTGACAAGATAACAGCCGGTATATGAGTAAGAGCAGTATCGGCAGCTTGCAGCGCCTGTTCCTTATTCGCGGTAATCTCTTCCAGTGTTAATGATTGTTCCAAGCAGAAACTGCCTACCCGCGTCCTGACCAAAAAACTCATGACCGCCAGGCAGTCTAGTCGGCGGGCAATATCAGCACACAGTGTACGGATATAAGTGCCCTTGGAACATTTTACATCAAAAACAAGGCCAGATTCCGCTTCGGTTACAAGCACAAGCTTCTCGATGACAATTGTACGCGCTTTTCGTTCCACAACCTGGCCGGCACGGGCCAGTTCATATAACTTTTTCCCAGCGATTTTGACCGCTGAGTACATAGGCGGAATTTGCTCAGATACACCAATAAATGAAGCTAACGCTGCCTCAATTTGACTCAACTGCGGCCGGTTGTACGGACGGCTCTGAATAATCTGTCCGGTATCATCGCCGGTGTCTGTTTCAAAACCAAAAGTGAGCTCAGCCCGATAACTTTTATCAGCATCAGCCAAATATTCAACAAGCCTGGTGGCGTTACCGACAAATACCGGTAAAACCCCGGCCGCCGCCGGGTCCAACGTCCCGGCATGGCCGACACGTTTTAATCCATATAATCGCCGAATATAGGCAACCACATCATGGGATGTCATGCCTGGCGGTTTAAGGACATTAATTAAACCACTTTGCATCATTTGATGCTCACGCCTTTAGCTAACTGTTTTTTTGCAGCCTCCATGATCAGCCGCTTGGCCTTGCTAAGCGGTTCGGCAACAGTGCAGCCGGCTGCCCGGGCATGGCCGCCGCCGCCAAAGCCCAGGGCAATCTTGCTGACGTCAACCGTTTTGGAGCGCAGGCTTACTCGCACACTATTATCGGTCTCCTTAAACATGACGGCAATTTCGACCCCCTCAATATTGCGGGGATAGTTAATGAAGCCCTCCGTATCTTCTCTAAGATCAGCCAATATTTCCTGCCTTAGTGTCAGGGCCGCAATCTGTCTGCCCTGACCACAGTCTACTATCTCCAGGGTTTCCAGCACTTTAGGCAAGGCCGCGATAACAGCCAGCGGCTTCGTATCCAGATATTCAGAAATAATATGAGGCTTAGCCCCCAGGGCCACCAGCTCAGAAGCGAATCTCAGCGTTTCGGTGGAGGTATTGGCAAACCGGAAGAAACCGCAGTCAGTCGCGATGGCCGTAAACAACGCGGTCGCCATATCGGCTGTAACCGTCGCCTGCACTGCGTTAAGTATTTTGAAGATTATTTCGCCGGTAGCGGCAGCCTGGCTATCCACATACCAGTAATCGGCAAACTTCAGGTTAGAGATATGATGGTCCAGGTTTAATATCGGGGCTTTTACCGCATTCCGGACTTTACCCACCCGCTCTAAGTCGCTGGCATCAAGCACGACCAACAGATCGGCTTCAATTTCGGAACTGTCGGGTTTTTCTATTTTTTCCCAGTCAGCTAGGAATTTAAAGGTGCGGGGGACTTCATCATCAAGCAGCATCCTGACCTGTTTGCCCTGGGCTGAAAGGTAGGCATTCAGCGCCAGCAGTGATCCCAAAGCATCGCCATCAGGATGAATATGAGCCGTTAGTATAATATGATTGGCCCGGTGTAACAGCTCAGCACTGTGTGCAATAGATACTTCCACTGTTATTGATTGCCTTCTTCCTGCTTAATTTTTAAAATAAGTTCCTGAATTCGCGCACTATATTCCAGTGTTTCATCAAGGTGCAACGATAATTCGGGAGCAAATCTCATGCGAATACGTTTCCCTATTTCAGCCCGCATATAGCCTAATGATTTCGTAAGTCCGGTCCAGGTCTCTGCTTTTTGATCATCGCTGCCCATAAGGCTGACATATACCTTGGCACTGCGTAAATCGCCAGTGGCTTCCACTCTGGTTACAGTTACGAAACCAATCCGAGGGTCTTTAAGTTCAGTCAGAATCAGCTTACTGATTTCCTGCTTGATAAATTCCTGAACCTTTTC
This sequence comes from Sporomusa termitida, assembly GCF_007641255.1. NCBI lineage: Bacteria > Bacillati > Bacillota > Negativicutes > Selenomonadales > Sporomusaceae > Sporomusa > Sporomusa termitida. Next base: position 2,012,115 of record NZ_CP036259.1, on the reverse strand, counting down.
TACCCGCAATTGTCCCATAATAATTCCTCCGCTACATAATACACTTATCCCTTAGGGGCAACTTCTTCCATGGCAAAGGCTTCAATGATGTCGCCTTCTTTGACATCGCGGAACTTTTCAATCGTTATGCCGCATTCAAAATTCTGGGCAACCTCTTTAACATCATCTTTGAAACGCCGCAGCGACTCCAGCTTGCCTTCATGAACAACAATTCCGTTCCGGATAAGCCGCACCTGGGAGTTACTGGTTATTTTCCCTTCAAGTACATAGGAGCCGGCAACAACCGCTTTAGGAACAGAGATTACCTGACGTACCTCGGCCCGGCCCAACGTGACTTCCTTGAACTCGGGCGCCAGCATGCCTGTAATTGCCGCTTCCACGTCATTAATTGCATCATAAATAACCCGGTAGAGCCGAATGTCTATTTTTTCATTATCCGCAGCCTTGCGGGCATTGCCGTCAGGGCGGACGTTAAAGCCAACAATCAGCGCATTGGATGCCGCCGCCAGCATGACATCGGATTCGTTGATAGCCCCGACGCCGGCGTGAACAATATTGACCCTGACTTCTTTGTTTTTAATGTTGAGCAGCGACTGGCGGAGAGCCTCGATCGAGCCCTGAACATCGGCCTTAACAACGATGTTAAGATCCTTAAGGCTGCCTTCCTGAATCTGTTTAAATAAATCATCTAAAGAAACCTTTTGTGACTGCTTGATTTCCTCAGTACGTTTTTTGGCAATGCGCTTTTCGGCAATAACCCGGGCGGTCCGTTCATCTACAGCTACCAGTGTGTCGCCGGCCTGCGGGACATCAGCCAAGCCAAGTACTTCCACCGGGGTAGAAGGTTCAGCCTTTTTCACTTTTTCGCCCCGGTCATTTACCATCGCCCGCACCTTACCATAGGCTGTACCGGCAATAATTGTATCACCAATGCGCAGCGTGCCTTTTTGCACCAGGACTGTGGATACCGGGCCCCGGCCTTTATCCAGTTTGGCTTCAACAATTGTACCATAAGCAAGACGATTGGGGTTTGCTTTAAGATCCAGCATCTCCGCCACTAATAAGATCATTTCCAGCAGTTCGTTAATACCCGTTTTCTGATGAGCAGACACTGGCGCCATAATCGTATCGCCGCCCCAGTCTTCAGGTATTAACTGATGTTCGGCTAACTGTTGTTTAACCCGGTCCGGATTGGCACCCGGGCGGTCCATTTTATTAATGGCAACAATAATTGGTACTTTGGCCGATTTAGCGTGATTGATCGCTTCAATCGTCTGCGGCATAACACCGTCATCCGCAGCTACGACCAATATGGCAATATCAGTCACCTGGGCACCGCGAGCACGCATGGCCGTAAAAGCTTCATGCCCCGGGGTATCCAAAAAGACAATTTTCTTCCCCTGGCACATTACCTGATAAGCACCGATATGCTGGGTTATGCCGCCTGCTTCCTGCGAAGTAACATGAGTCTGCCTGATAGAGTCCAGGAGTGAAGTTTTGCCATGGTCAACATGCCCCATAACAGTAACAACCGGCGGCCGGTAGACCAGGTCTTGCTCATCATCTTCAATCTCAGGAATTTCTGTCGGATCTTCTTCCGGTGGAATTGCCTCTACTGCCACCCCAAATTCACCGCCTAAAATACTGGCAGTATCAAAATCAACTTCCTGATTGATGTTAACCATTGTCCCCAGCATCATCAGTTTTTTGATTATTTCCCCGGCTTCGCGTCCCATTTTACCGGCAAGGTCTTTAACGGTAATCGATTCCCCGATTTTAATGCTCTTAGGTTTTGGCATCTCAGCTTTAACATGGGGTGCTGCCTGATTTCTGGCAGACTGATGCCTGTTTTGGCTGGGACGTTTACCCGGGCCCGAACTACCGGTATTCCGGGAATTGGCGGCCCGGCGGTTATTGTTCTGAAATTGCGAATTTGGTTGTCCCGGCCTGTTCTCAGACCCTGCGCCGGGCCGCTGCTGGTTATTGCTGTAGTTTGGCCGGTTCGGCTGCGGCTGGTTACTGTTAGTACCAGGCCGGTTTTGCTGCGGCTGATTATTATTGTAGCCCGGACGGTTTTGCTGCGGCTGATTATTGTTATAGCCCGGACGGTTTTGCTGCGGCTGATTATTGTTATACCCCGGACGGTTTTGCTGCGGCTGATTATTGTTATAGCCCGGACGGTTTTGCTGCGGCTGATTATTGTTGTAGCCCGGACGGTTTTGCTGCGGCTGATTATTGTTATAGCCCGGACGGTTTTGCTGCGGCTGATTATTGTTGTACCCCGGACGGTTTTGCTGCGGCTGATTATTGTTGTAGCCCGGACGGTTTTGCTGCGGCTGATTATTGTTATAGCCCGGACGGTTTTGCTGCGGCTGGTTATTGTTATAGCCCGGACGGTTTTGCTGCGGCTGATTATTGTTATAGCCCGGACGGTTCGGCTGGCGTTGCTGATTATTGTAATTGGCGCGGTTCGGCTGCGGCTGCTGGTTATTATAACCCGGACGGTTCTGTGGCTCCGGACCATTTGTATGTACCTCTTTTGCAGGCTGTGGACTTTTTTGTTCGTTCCTGGCAGGCTGCACGGCACGTACAGGCGCCGGTGTCTGTTCAGATACTCCTGTTTTCCGGGCAAAAGTCCTTTCCACTGCCACCTTGGCATCGTCATCCACACTACTCATATGGTTTTTGGCAACTATACTATGCCGTCCTAAAATATCTATAATTACTTTGCTGGTCGTATTATATTCCTTGGCTAATTCATATACTCTGTATTTGGACATTGATCCACCCCCACTTTCTTTCTCTCCCACGGCAACATAACGTTTACTCTTCGAGAGTCTTGACTACTGACTTTACAAAACCTTCATCGGTTATTACCACAGCGGCCCGTAATGCTTTACCGATAGAACTGCCTAGCTGTTCTTTGGATAAAGTGCAATAGACAGCAATATTCCGGGATTGGGCCTGATATTGATACTCTTTTTTTGTACTGGCCGAGGCATCGCCGGCAATAATCAGCAGCCTGGCTTTACCTGATTTAAGAGCACCCTGAACGGCAAAATCACCAGAAACTACTTTGCCTGCTTTTTGGGCCAAGCCCAAAATTGACATAAGCTTTTGTTCATTCATTCTATGATGCCAGCCCGGAGAGCATTATAAACATCGGCAGAAATCTGTTGCTTAAGCGCTCTTTCCAGTCTTTTTTCCTTAAATGCTTTGGCCAAACACGGTTGACTCCGGCACATATATGCACCCCGGCCGGCTTTTTTTCCGGTTGGATCAAGCACAATCTCCCCTTCCGGCGACCTGACAACTCTCAGCAGTTCCTTCTTGGCTTTCATTTCCTGACAGCCAACACACATTCTGAGCGGAATTTTTTTGGGTTTCACACCAATTCCTCCAGCACGGGGCTTGAAGCGAATGCGGGCGCTTGGGCAGCCTGTGATTCACTCTTGATATCGATCTTCCAGCCGGTAAGCTTAGCGGCCAGACGGGCATTTTGTCCTTCCTTGCCAATCGCCAGTGACAGTTGGTAGTCAGGCACGACCACCCGTGACATCTTTTCTGTTTCCTGGACTTCGACGGAAACTACTTTGGCCGGGCTTAAGGCATTGGCTATATATTTTGCCGGATCGGCGTTCCATTTGACGATATCAATTTTTTCCCCTTTTAACTCGTTGACAATCGTTTGCACCCGCATCCCCTTATGGCCCACACAGGACCCGACCGGATCAATGGCTTCATCACGGGAATAAACAGCAATTTTAGAACGCAAGCCAGGTTCACGGGCTACTGACTTTATCTCGACAATACCATCGTGAATCTCCGGAACTTCCAGTTCAAACAACCGCTTCAAAAGCCCCGGATGGGTTCGGGATACCAGGATTTGCGGTCCTTTAGTGGTTTTTTTCACCTCAACAATGTAACTTTTCAGCCGGTCGCCATGTTTATACATCTCATCCGGAATCTGTTCAGATGGGGCTAAAATCGCTTCCGCTTTACCCAGATCAATAAATACATTCTTCTGTTCCAGCCGCTGAACAATCCCTGTTACAATATCGCTTTCCCGATTGGAAAACTCTTCATAAATCATGCCCCGTTCAGCTTCTCTGATTCTCTGCACTACCACCTGTTTGGCTGTTTGCGCGGCAATCCGGCCGAAATTTTTCGGCGTTACTTCCAGTTCGACCACATCGTCCAGTTCATAACGCGGATCAATTGCCTTGGCTTCACTCAGCGATAATTCAAGGCGGGCATCACTAACCTCCTGAATTACATTTTTTCGTGCATATACATGTATCTCACCGCTGGTCCGGTCTAATGATACGCGAACATTTTGCGCCGAACCAAAATTACGTTTATATGCTGAAATCAGGGCAGCCTCAATTGCATCAAACAGTATCTCAGGTGCAATTCCTTTTTCTTTGCCTAATTGCTCAAATGCTTGCATAAATTCTGCATTCATTAACTATTCCCCCTATTCAATTTTCGTTCTTAAAACTCAATATACAGCCTGATGAGGGCAACCTTAGTTTGCGGAATACTCATAGCCTGCCCGTCAACCTCAATCTGAATATTACCGTCTGCCAGACCAATTAAATTACCAGTGAATAACTTTTGACCAGCGATGGGCTCATATGTCTTTATTTCCACTTTGTCACCAGCGTGGCGGATGAAGTCCCGTTCTTTTTTGAGCGGACGGTCCAGACCTGGTGAAGAAACTTCAAGATAATAATGATCTTTTATTAAATCGGTCTCATCTAATTTACTTTCAATCTGTTCGCTAACCCATTGGCAATCATCAATTTCAATGCCGGACTCTTTATCTAAAAATACCCTTAGATACCAGTCGCGTTCTTTAACGTATTCGACATCTACCAGTTCAAGATCACTTTCGGCGATAATGTCAGCAACAAGCTTTTCCACAACTGCTTCTATTCTTTCTGTCGACATGCCTTGTCAACACCTCCGCTTAACGGCTTTAGTACTTCATCTTCCTCAAAACCAAGGATATTTTGCGCATCTTTTCCCGCACTGCTTCGTTGTCGTCGCCTTACATATGTCCGATATGCGCGGTTCCTCCGCCTTGCATTGCGAAAAAATCTACGCAAACTATTCCATCGGTTTTAAGAAAGAGAAAGTACTAGCAGCCGTGACTGTCTCTTATTTTGTATTGTTTCCTGATATCGAACCCCTCATACCTAATTATGGTAAGAACATTAACGCCGGAATAAGATGAAAGAGTGGGTGCCCGGTACCCACTCTTGAAGAAGTCAAATACTTTTATACTGCAATTATTATACCATTAAAATGGTAATCTTACAACCGGCTTTAGTCAAATTATTAAGTCAGGCAAAAAGCATGATCTGATCAGTATCATCAAGGCCGGCCAGGCAGCCGTGGTTTTTCAGAATATCAATAACCGTTTTTGAAACCCGGCTGCGTGAGCGGATATCTTCAATGGATGAAAACGGTTTATTTTGGCGGGCTGCTACAATATTATGCGCGGCTGATTCACCGAGTCCCTGTAATGAACCAAGGGGCGGCAAAAGACCGTTATCAACAATCTGGAATTTTGTGGCATCCGATTTATATAAATCCACACGGTGGAATACGAACCCGCGCAAGTACATTTCATGGGCCATCTCCAGTATTGTCTGGATGCTTTTCTCTTTCACGGAGAGTGTATTCCCTTTTTCCTCCAGAATCACCAGCTCAGCTTTCAGGGCCTTTTCCCCCCTGATAATCAGATCAGCATCAAAATCGTTAGCCCTGACCGTGAAATAAGCGGCATAAAAGGCCAGCGGATGATGCACTTTACAATACGCGATGCGAAAGGCCATCATGACATAGGCGACAGCATGGGCTTTGGGAAACATGTATTTTATCTTTTGACAGGATTCAACATACCACGCCGGCACATTTTTCGCCCGCAGCTTCTCCACATCGTCAGACTTCACGCCCTTGCCTTTCCGTACACTTTCCATAACTTTGAACGCAACCTGAGGATCTACGCCCCTATGGATAAGATAAACCATAATATCATCCCGGGCTGAAATAGCTTCCGACAGTTTGGCCGTACCATTTCTAATCAGATCCTGCGCATTGTTCAGCCATACGTCGGTGCCATGGGAAAAACCGCTGATCCGCACTAGTTCACTAAAGGTCTTGGGCTTGGTGTCTTCCAGCATTTGCCGGACGAATTTAGTGCCAAATTCAGGTATGCCAAAGGTGGCAACCGTGCTGTTAAGGTCATCAGGGGTTAGTTTTAGCGCCCTGGTTGATGAAAACAGGCTCATCGTTACCGCGTCATCAAAAGGAATTGTTTTGGCATCAATCCCGGTCAAATCTTCCAGCATTTTAATTACAGTCGGGTCGTCATGCCCCAGAATATCAAGCTTAACCAGCCGGCTGCTGATGGAGTGATAATCAAAATGAGTTGTGATCGTTGCTGAATTTTTGTCGTCTGCAGGATATTGAATGGGCGTAAAATGATGTACATCCATATCGCGCGGTATAACCATAATACCACCCGGATGCTGTCCGGTGGTCCGCTTAACACCGGTGCAGCCGCCCAGCAGCCTGTTTATGTGGGCATTGCGGGCCGCAGAGCCTTTTTCGCTTAGATAATTCTTAACAAATCCATACGCTGTTTTTTCAGCAATTGTCGCAATTGTCCCGGCCCGGAATACATTGTCGCGGCCAAATAACTCTTCTGTGTATTTATGAGCCACAGGCTGATAATCGCCGGAAAAGTTGAGATCAATATCGGGGACCTTGTCGCCATGAAAACCCATAAACACGGCAAAGGGTATATCATGCCCGTTTTTCTCCATTCGCAGCCGGCAGTGCGGGCAATCCTTGTCAGGCAGATCAAAGCCGCCGCCGTAACTGCCGTCAGTAATAAATTCACTATACTTACAGGCCGGGCAGCGCCAATGCGGCGGCAGGGGATTAACCTCCGTTATCCCTGTCATCGTGGCGACAAAAGAAGACCCTACCGAACCTCTTGAACCTACCAGGTAACCGTCGTCCATCGACTTTTTAACAAGTTTATGGGCAATTAGATATAAAACTGCAAACCCGTTGTTAATAATGGAATTCAGTTCATATTTGAGACGGTCGGACACCAGTTCCGGCAATGGTGTTCCATACAGCAATTCGGCCTTTTTATAGGACATGTCTTTTATTTCTTCTTCAGCGCCGGGGATTTGCGGCGAGTATAGCTCTTCCGGAATCGGTTTAATCACTTCAATCAGATCATTAATCTGCCGCGGGGTTTCTATTACCACCTCATACGCTTTGTCAGGCCCGAGATAGCTGAATTCAGCCAGCATCTCCTCCGTTGTCCGGAAAAAAAGCGGTGGCTGCTGATCAGCATCATCATAGCCCTGCCCGGCCATAAGGATACGACGATATATCTCGTCTTCCGGGTTTAGAAAATGGACATCACAAGTGGCAACAACCGGCATGCCTAGTTTTTGCCCAAGGCCGCAAATCCGTATATTAATATCGCGTAACCCCTGTTCATCAGCCACTTTGCCTTTGCGCAGCAGGAATTCATTATTGGCGGTTGGTTGAATTTCAAGATAGTCATAGTACCGGGCAATACTGATTAATTCTTCTTCATTACTCCCGTTGATCATCGCCTGAATGAGTTCCCCCGCTTCGCAGGCCGAGCCCAGTAATAAGCCGTCACGATAGCCGTCAAGGATTTTTCGGGGTATACGCGGTTTACGGTGCAGGTATCTGAGATGTGAAATTGACACCAGCCGATAAAGGTTGCGCAAACCAATGTTGTTTTGCGCTAAAATGATAATATGCCGGGATTGGTTGATATCCTCATCAAACAAATACCCTTCCATCCCATAAATGACTTTAATACCGGCATTGCTCGCTTCCTCATAGGCTTCGGGAAATGCCTGTACTACCCCGTGGTCGGTAATGGCAACTGCCGGATGCCCCCAGCTGGCAGCTGTCTTTATTAAGTTTTTGGCTGACACAACTGCATCCATGGCACTCATACGGGTATGGGCATGTAATTCAACCCGGCGGACAGGCGCAGTATCCTGGCGGGCGGCCTTTTTTTCCACTCTGCACATACTGTCGGCAAATAATATCAGTTCATTGGCAAATCTATCGTACTGAACCATGCCTTTAACAATGACCTGCATGCCATTGTTAATCACACCGGCTGTTTTATTGTACTGCTCCTGGTTATCAAAAAATACCTTGCCACTGATACCGTCGGTTTGATCAACAAGGTCAAAGGTAAGTAAAAACCGGCCTGACTTTAATTCTTTTAGCTCGTGGTTAATAACCTGGCCGGTAAGGGTAACATTGCGCGCTTCTTCCTGGATAGCACTGATCGGCTGCAGCGAATCGGCGGCCCCTCTGATATTGCGGCCAAATATAACCGGATTATCATTGGCCTTAGCCTTAGCCTGGGGTGCAGCAGCTTCACTGAGGGCTTCTTTATACTCCGGCGTCAGGAATGCATCATCGCCCGGAGCGGCCGGCTCTTCTGAAACTGAATTGATGAACCGGACTTCACACCGGCGGCCAAACTCCTGCCAAATAAAGGCTTTAACAGCCTGTTCAATACCGCGGTCTGTTAAGATGGCGGTGGCCAGTTCACCGGCAGTCTCGATTGTCAGTGTTTCTTCATCAAGGACCCAGGAAGCGTTTAACAATAAAGGTTTTACTGCCTGCTGTCCCTGCACAACCTGTCCGGCAAACTGGGACCAATTTTGCGTTAAATACTGTCTTAGGTCTTTAACCTGTTGATTAAACAGGACTTTGCTTAAGCCGCATTTCTGACATAAATGTGCTGCGGCAATATCCAGAATTTGCGTTGAAATCCCTGTGACAACAGTTATATCTATCGTCCAGGCCCCGGTGGCAGGATTGATTTCAACCTTATTTACCTGCGCTGCTTTTAATAATTCCCGGCTTACCGGATCAACCGGTAATTGGTCGACAAACAGGAAAAAGCTCTGACAATTTTCTGGTATAATACAATAACTCGGCATCAAAACCTCTCCTATCACGAACTGGTCACTCTCATTTTAACATGATTTATTAAGGGAAAGCACGCCGTCAATTTCGGCCAGTTCGGCGAATATTTGCAGCATATCGGCCTCTGACGGGATTTTTAGGACAAACTCTAAATTTATTATTTTTTGTTCAGGAACATGCTGCATCGTTATATTTTTTATGCCGATACCGTGTTTGCCAAAAAACATACCTACCCGGCCAAGTTGCCCGGGCTGGTCGCGGATCACCAGCTTAACCCGGTCACAGTATTTATTGCTCCAATGGCGCCGCTCCATCTGACGAAATAACACCAGTGTCAGAAATACCAGCCCCGTGCCTGCAATACCGGCAAAAAACTGCCCGCAGCCAATTGCTAAGCCGATGCCGGCAACTACCCATAAACTGGCAGCCGTAGTAAGGCCTGTAACTGTTACTCCTTCCCGCAGAATGGTACCGGCCCCCAAAAAACCAATACCGCTGACAACCTGGGCGGCAATCCGGCCAGGATCTTTGTTGACAGACTCATAACCGGCAAAGCCATAGATAGATACAATCATCATTAAGGCTGAGCCGATACATACTAAAATATGTGTACGTAAGCCGGCAGGACGCTCCAGGCTTTCCCGCTCAAGTCCGATCAAGCCGCCTAGAATACAGGAGATACCTAACCGTAAAACAATATCGATTTCACTAATAGGAGCCATATCATCACCCTTCCTGTACGCATTTACGGGCTAACCGCAGTCCAAGATGATGGAATAAAGCAAAAGCAGGTTACAAATTCACGCTTAGAGGCAAATAGATAATTAAGAAAAGACTTGGCTTGTGCCAAGTCCTTTAAGACGACGGCAGAAGCCTTAGTCGTTCTTATGTCCACAGAATTTATTTATAAATTCTGGTAGACTCAAAAAGCGTGATAGCCAGGCATCACGCTTTCGAGTGTAAAGCTGCATCCAGTTACAGTTTGGCAAGCAATTCCCTGATCCCCTCAAGATAATCCTCCGGGCTAAAATAAAGTGTCTCACCTGTACGCCGCACTTTAACCTCAATTAGATTTTCACTGATGGTTTTGGGACCAATTGTAACTTTCAGTGGATAGCCAATAAGATCTGCATCCTTGAACTTAACACCAGGCCGTTCGTTACGGTCGTCAAGCAAAGCTTCCACACCTTGAGCGCACAACTCGCCATATATTTTTTCCGCCCAGGCCGTCTGGGCTTCATCCTTACTACTGACAGGAATAACCACTGCCTGATAAGGAGCAATCGGTACCGGCCAGATAATTCCATGCTGATCATAATTTTGTTCAACAGCAGCTGCCATGGTCCGGCTGACGCCCACCCCATAACACCCCATAACGATAGGCCGTTCTTTACCATCTTCACCGATAAAGGTCGCTTGCAGGGCGGTACTGTATTTAGTAAACAATTTGAATACCTGCCCAACCTCAATCCCCCGCGCTGTTTTTACCGGCTCACCGCAACGCGGACAGGGATCATTGGCCTGAATCAGGCGGATATCGGCAATAATTGCCGGCTTAAAATCACGGCTGGGGTTCACATTACTATAATGCAGATCACGTTTGTTGGCACCGCATACAGCATTGTACATATTCATAACTGTGGCATCGGCAACAATAATGACATTCTCGCTGCCGTCAAGACCTACCGGTCCTATATAACCGGCGTGGCTCTGTAAAATACCGGCTATCGCCTCATCGTTGGCCATATCAAGCTGTAGACAGCCAACCTGGTTCAGCAGTTTAATTTCATTAACCTCATGATCTCCCCGGACCAGCGCCAGAACAACACTGCCGGTATCGGTACGGTAAGCCAGCGTCTTTATCGTTCTTTCCGGGCCAACGCCCAGGTATTGGCTAACATCAGCAATGGACTTAGTGCCTGGTGTAGCTTTTTCGGTCAGGGGCAGGCATTCTTCAGCCTGAGCCTGTACCGGCTGGAGTTCTGCTTTTTCGACATTAGCAGCATAATCACAACTGCCACAGTAGCTAATAGCCGCTTCTCCGGATTCAGCCAGCACCATAAATTCATGGGAACCGCTGCCGCCGATAGCGCCTGAATCGGCTTCTACCGCCCGGAATGTCAGGCCGCAACGGGTAAATATCCGGGTATAGGCATCGTACATTTTCTTATAGCTTTGGTCAAGGCCTGCTTCATCGCGGTCAAAGGAGTACAAATCTTTCATGATGAACTCACGGCCGCGCATCAGGCCAAACCGGGGTCTGATCTCGTCCCGATACTTATTTTGAATCTGATACAGCAGCAGGGGCAGCTGACGGTAAGAGCGGACCTCACCCCGCACCAGAGTTGTAATCATTTCTTCATGGGTTGGTCCTAAGCAGAAGTTACGGTTATGCCGGTCTTTGAGGCGAAACATTTCCTCACCATAAACGCTCCAGCGGCCAGTTTCCTGCCACATTTCAGCCGGCTGAATGACCGGCATCGCCAGTTCCTGACCACCTTTGGCATCCATTTCTTCGCGCACAATTGTCTCAATTTTCTTAAGTACCCGCCAGGCCAGCGGCAAATAGGAATAAATACCACCGGCTGCCTTACGAATAAAACCGGCCCGCAGCATCAGCTGATGACTTATAATTTCGGCTTCCGCCGGGGTTTCTCTTAAAGTTGGTGCAAATAGTCGGGAAACACGCATAGACTAAATCTCCTCCTTAATAAGCTTATCAATCTCAGCAAACAATGCACTTACAAGTTCAGCTTCCGGTATCTTGCGGATGATTTTACCTTTACTGAACAACAATCCTTCGCCTTTGCCGCCGGCAATGCCAACATCAGCCTCCTTGGCTTCACCCGGACCGTTGACAATACAGCCCATTACAGCGACTGTAATCGGCTTAGTTACAAATTTAAGCTTATCTTCCACGATTTCAGCAATAGGTATAAGATCAAGCTGGCACCGGCCACAGGTTGGGCAGGATACCAGGGTGGGGCCCGCCTGTTTAAGACCCAGCGATTTTAGAATTTCATTAGCTACCCGGACTTCTTCCACCGGGTCGCCGGTAAGGGACACCCGGATTGTATCACCAATCCCCTGGGCCAGCAACGCCCCGATCCCCACGGCCGACTTTACCGCACCGGAACGCACTGTTCCTGCTTCCGTTATACCTAAGTGCAGGGGGTAATCTGTAGTCTCTGACATAAGCTGATAAGCGCTGAGTGTAAGTGGCACAGCATGAGCTTTCAACGATATTTTAATAGCAAAAAAGTCATGCTTCTCCAAAATATGTATATGGCTGAGAGCACTCTCCACCATGGCCTGAGCCGTTGGCCGCCCGCCATATTTGGCCAGCATTTCTTTGCTGAGAGAACCGGCATTAACGCCGACACGGATGGGAATACGCTGTTTTTTAGCTGCCTCGACAACCATTGCTATATGCTCGGGATTGCCAATATTACCAGGATTTAAGCGCAGCGCATCAACCCCCCGTTCAATCGCGGCAAGCGCCAGACGGTAATCAAAGTGAATATCGGCAACAAGCGGGACATCAACAGCCAGTTTTATTTGCTCTATTGCCAGGGCCGCGGCCATATCGGGCACGGCCACCCGCACGATATCGCAGCCGGCATCAAGCAGCCGCCTAATCTGGGCAACAGTGCCGGTTACATTGTCGGTACGGGTATTGGTCATGGATTGTACCGTAATCGGGGCAGAACCGCCGATAACAACTCTGCCCAATTGCAGAGAACGTGTTTGGTTGCGTTGCATACACTCTCACCAGCTTAAAACAATTTTAATCGCGATATATCCTTAAAAGTTGCCACAACGAACAGCAGTATCAGTAAAGCAAAACCAATCATTTGAATAAACTGCATTTGATTTCTATTAAGAGGTTTGCCGCGCACGCCTTCCACCGCCAGGGTTACCACATGCCCGCCGTCCAATACCGGCACAGGCAGAAGATTAATTAACCCCAAATTGATGCTTAAAAAAGCGGCAAATTGCAATAACGGGATAACCCCAAGCTGCGCCACCTCGCCAGCCATTTGGGCAACACCAATCGGACCGGCAACATCGGCGGCAGTCTTGCCTGTAACCATTTCGCCAATGCCGATAAGCATAGCCTGCGCAACGACGAAGGTTTGTTTAGCCGCCAGGCCTGCCGATTCTGCAAGTCCGGGCTGGTATTTATCAATATGCGGCGTCACGCCAATGATGCCCCGTTTCCCCTTTTCATCATATTCCGGCGTGAGTATGGCAGTTTTTCCTGTCTCAGAACCGCGTGCATAAGTAATGGTAAGCTTCGCTCCGGCACTACCCTGGATAACGCTGACAAATTGACGCCACGAATCTATCGGGGCCCCATTAACGGCAGTTACCCGGTCACCTGGCTGCAAGCCGGCCATGGCTGCCGGTTTTTCCGGAAAAATAGCACCGATTAAGGGCTGATTCGATGGAGTATCAACGCCGGCACTCACAAATACAATAAACAACAAAATAATAGGCAGCACAAAATTCATGGCTGAACCGGCCACAATGACCAGCATCCTGGCCCAAATCGGTTTAGCGCTGAAGGAGCGCTCATCCTGCTCTTCATCAGGATCCATACCGGCAATTTTGTTAAAGCCCCCAAGGGGTATAATACGTATGGAGTAGACTGTTTCGCCGATTTTCCGGCTTATCAGCTTTGGTCCAAAGCCAATAGCAAACTCATCAACTCTCATACCAACACTTTTAGCGGTAATAAAGTGACCCAGCTCGTGAAATAAAATCAGTAAACCAAAAACGAAAATAGTCGCTACCAGTGTAGACAAACTTTCACCAACCCTTCAAATATGTTACCGTTTTCTGAGGTCTGCCACTACCTCCTGCGCACGGACGCGGGCCCAGGTATCTGCCAGATAAATCTGGTTCAAATCGATATTAAGGACATTTATATGGCTTTCAATAGTATAGCCTATAACCTTGGGGATATCAAGAAAACTAATTTCGCCATTTAAGAAAGCAACTACAGCCACTTCATTGGCGGCATTGAAAACACAGGGCACTGTCCCCCCGCTTTTGCCGGCGTTATAGGCTAACGCCAAGGCCGGAAAATTAATAATATCCGGCTTCTCAAACGTCAAGGCCGACAGGGCTGTAAAGTCCAGGCGCGGATAACTTGACGGCATACGCTCCGGATAGGATAATGCATACTGGATTGGCAGCCGCATATCAGGCATACCCATTTGGGCCAGGACACTGCCATCAACAAACTCAACCATCGAATGAATGATACTTTGCGGATGAACGCAAACCTCAATCTGGTTATACGCTACATCAAATAACCATTTTGCTTCAATAACTTCCAGGCCTTTATTGGCTAATGTGGCTGAATCAACAGTAATCTTGCGCCCCATAGACCAGTTGGGGTGGTGTAAACAGTCAGCTACAGTCACATTTTCCATTTCCGGGACAGTCCGCCCCCGGAACGGTCCGCCTGATGCCGTCAGAATAAGACGGGAGACCTGGCTTTTATTCTCACCCTGCAGGCATTGAAAGACGGCACTATGTTCACTATCCACAGGATAAACACTGACATTGTACTGCTTAGCCAGCGGCATAACAATTTCGCCGGCAGCAACTAAGGTCTCCTTGTTGGCCAAGGCAATATTTTTTCCGGCTTTGATTGCGGCTATCGTTGGTCCCAGGCCGGCAAAACCTACAAGCGCTGTCAGCACCGTATCTGTGTGCGGAAAAGTAGCTGCTTCCAGCAGGCCTTCTTCACCGGTTAAAATTTTTGTTGGCCCGTGATAACCGGCAGCCAGCCGGTCGGCCGCCTGCTTATCAATCAAAACGGCCACTTGCGGTTTAAAATATTCTATTTGTTCAGCCAGTAACTTATTACTTTTATAAGCAGCCAGCACCGTAACTTTATATTTATCCGGATTAGCGGCAATAACATCCAGTGTCTGGGTCCCTATTGACCCGGTACTTCCTAAAACTGCGACATGTAGCATAAAGAAGATCTCCTGTCTGTAATTCTAAACGATAATAAAAACCTTAACATAATAATATACTACCGGTGTAGCAAACATAATGGCATCAAAACGATCAAGAACGCCCCCGTGGCCTGGCAAAAGCCGGCCTGAATCCTTAACGCCGGCAAAGCGTTTCAAGGCAGATTCCGTAAGGTCCCCCAGCGGAGCGGCAATACCTACTAGCAGGCCTAATACAAAAGTATGTATAGCAGGCAAGCCAAACAGCATTCCCATGGCAGTTATTCCCATAATACTGCCAACTAAACCCCCGGCTGCCCCTTCATAAGTCTTCCCCGGACTGATGGCCGGACATAATTTATGGCGTCCCAGGGTAGAACCGACAAAATAAGCCAGTGTATCACTGGCCCATGTCCCGACAAAGGCTAACCATAGATAAGCTGCTCCCGCCGCTAAGCTGCCTAATGCTGTGGGTATGTATTGATTGGGCTCAGTAAACCGCAGCAATAGCAAATGCGAAAATGGCAAGCTTACATATAACGTCCCCAGCAGGGTAACAGCAGCTTCGACAAGCCCATAATTTTTATGGCATAATACAGTTTTGACCATTGGCACTAAGACAAGCAGCAAAATTACCATAATGAACTCCTGGGCATTGCCAAGCCAGGCACAGCCTAAAACTAAAAGCACACCCAGAAATCCAGTAAGATAGTGAACCTTTATATTCTTAACCGCCATCATTTTAAAGAACTCATGCCAGGCAACCAGTGCCAGTAATGCTGCCGCGGCAGCAAATATCCATGTCCCGTAATTAATAATATATACAGTTATTGGAATTCCAATAACTGCTGTTACAATACGCTTACCAAGCAATGTAGGCACCTACCGTTTTTTTGTATTTTTAATGCCGCCAAACCGGCGTTCCCGCTGCTGAAATTCATATACAGCCTGTACTAAGTGAACTGGTTTGAAGTCCGGCCAGTTAATATCGGTAAACCAAAATTCAGTGTACGCCATTTGCCATAATAAAAAATTGCTAATACGATAATCACCACTGGGCCTGATTAATAAATCCGGTGCCGGCAGGCCGGCAGTATATAAATTTTCTTCAATAATTGATTCATTGATATCTTGTAAGGCCAGTTCTTTATGTACTGCTTTTTCAGCAATTATTTTAACAGCCCGCAAGAGCTCCGCCCGTGCGCCGTAGTTTACGGCAAGATTTAAAATTAAGCCGGTATTGTGAGCAGTTTGCGCCTGAGCTTTTTCTATTTTCTTCTGCAGGCCTGGTGCCAGTCCGTCAATGTTGCCGATAAAGCGAATTTGTACATTATTCTGGTGAAGTTCATTAATTTCATTATCAAGGTAATCTGCCAGCAGGCTCATGAGCAACTGTACTTCATCAGCCGGACGGCGCCAGTTTTCGGTGGAAAATGCATACGCCGTAAGGGCCTGTATCCCCATTTCGGCAGCTGCCTTGACAATTCCCCGCAGGGCTTCAGCCCCGGCCCGGTGACCCAAAGCACGGGGAAGTCCTTTTCTTTGCGCCCATCGTCCATTGCCATCCATAATGATTGCTATATGCCGGGGGAGTTTCTCATGATTAATTTTATCATAATTATTATGTTCCCCGGGCTCACTTCGACTAAACCATTTCTTCCACACGCTAAGCCCCTCCGCCAAACTATTAACTGTAATCAATATCAGAATTATCCCCGAAATCTAGTAAATCTAGCCAACGAATACCAAATTTAAACCCCCTCTTCCGAGGGGGATTTAAATTATTCCGGAGCTATAATTGCACCAGTTGGGCAAACTGCTGCACAAGCGCCACACTCAACACATTCATCAGTGATGGTGTAAACCGGCTCACCCTCTTTGATGGCTTCAACCGGACAAGTTGCAGCACAGGAACCACATGCAACGCATTCATCTGTAATTTTGTAGGCCATTCTTTAAAACACCTCCTTTCCCATTTTTGCAGCAACCGTTAACTTATAAATACCAGTATCATCTAATTGCTGCCTAATAACAAAAAGAT
The DNA here is from genome assembly GCF_007641255.1 of Sporomusa termitida. NCBI lineage: Bacteria > Bacillati > Bacillota > Negativicutes > Selenomonadales > Sporomusaceae > Sporomusa > Sporomusa termitida. The sequence continues at coordinate 1,995,084 of NZ_CP036259.1, read as the reverse complement.
CATCTTGCAGCTGGAACGTCGTGCGTGCCGGTTTAGTAACGGTAACGGTATAGGAAAGTTTAGCTTGTTCCAGTTTTTCGATAACCTTAATTAGCGGTTGCGCAACTGTATCCACACTGTTACACTTCCATTATTTCTTTTTCTTTTGCGGACATAATCAGCTCTACTTCTTTAATATATTTATCTGTCAGCTTCTGAATATCATCCTGAGCCTTCTTGACTTCGTCTTCCGAAACGCTCTTGTCTTTTTCAGATTTTTTAATACCTTCATTGGCATCACGCCGGAGATTACGAATAGCGACTCGGGCTTCTTCCGCTTTTTTATGAATTACCTTAACGATCTCTGTCCGCCGCTCCTGCGTAAGCTGGGGAATAGACAACCTGATAACTACACCATCACTATTAGGCATCAACCCCAAATCTGACTTTTGGATCGCCTTATCAATCGCATTAATCATCGTTTTTTCCCATGGCTGAATAATAATCATGCGGGGTTCAGGCACCGAAATATTTGCTACCTGGTTTACAGGTGTCGGTGTACCATAATAGTCAACCAGCACCTTTTCCAATAGGGACGGTGTTGCTCTCCCGGCCCGCAGGCTACCATATTCCCGCCGCAGATTTTCCAACGCTTTTTTCATTTTATCTTCATGGGCAGCATAAATCTCTTTGACTATCATTTCTTTTCTCCCCCAACGATAGTTCCAATATCTTTGCCTAATGCCGCTGTTAATATATTGCCTGGTTTATCGATACTAAATACTACAATCGGTATTTTATTATCCATACAGAGTGAGGTAGCCGTCGAGTCCATAACACCTAAACCGCGCTGCAACACCTCAATATATTCAAGCTCTTTAAACTTTTTAGCATTAGGATTATGCCGGGGATCAGAATCGTATACCCCGTCGGCATTCTTTTTGGCCATTAAAATGACATCTGCTTCAATTTCCGCTGCTCTGAGGGCAGCAGTCGTATCGGTAGAAAAATAAGGGTTACCCGTACCGGCAGCAAAAATAACTACGCGTCCTTTTTCCATATGGCGTATCGCCCGGCGCCGGATATATGGTTCAGCTACCTGCTGCATGTTAATGGCACTTTGTACTCTGGAATCTACACCACAATGTTCAAGTGCATCCTGCAAAGCCAGCGCGTTCATAACCGTAGCCAGCATACCCATATAATCGGCAGTGGCCCGGTCCATGCCTTTGGCACTGCCGGCAAGACCACGCCAAATATTCCCACCGCCAACAACAACAGCCACATCCAGCTGACTTGCTTTAACTTCTTTGATCTCTCTGGCAATAGCATCAACCACAACCGGATCTATCCCATAGCCTTGATTCCCGGCCAGGGCCTCACCACTTAATTTTAAGACAATGCGTTTATATTTACCTGCAGCCAATAGAGGGACCTCCTTTAATAACATTTCTACAAATAGAGAATAAATCCTTTATTTGGAACAATATTTTTTTCTTCTATCAGAAAATTTACCCGGGGCAGGGCGTATTTTCTTTAGAAAAAAGAGAACACTAAGTGTTCTCTTTATTTCTTAACCGCAGCCATTACCTCCGCTGCAAAGTCATTGGCTTTTTTCTCAATCCCCTCACCCAGATGATATCTGGTAAAGCGGCGAACTGAAATATTCTCGCCAATTTTAGCCACGCTGGCAGTGATCAGCTGAGTTATCGTTTTGTCCGGATCCTTGATGAACGGCTGTTCCAGCAAGCAGGCATCTTTATAGAATTTCTCCAGACGGCCTTCAATCATTTTTTCCACAATATGCGCCGGTTTACCCTCATTAAGAGCCTGAGCCCGCAGGATTTCCCGTTCATGGTTGAGTATTTCTTCCGGTACTTCCTGACGGGTAACATAAGTGGGGTTAGCAGCTGCTATTTGCATAGCAATATCCCGTACTAATGCTTTAAAGCCATCAGTCTTAGCCACAAAATCCGTCTCACAGTTAACTTCAAGCAAAACACCAATACGTCCTGCTCCGTGTATATAAGCTTCAACAAGCCCTTCGGAGGCAACCCGGCTGGCTTTTTTGGCAGCAGCAGCTAATCCCTTTTCACGCAAAAAATCAACAGCCTTTTCCATATCACCATTCGTTTCAGTCAGCGCTTTTTTACAATCCATCATACCGGCGCCAGTCCGTTCCCGTAATTCTTTAACCATTTCAGCCGTTATCATTTTAATCCTCCTAACGATTATTAAAGGTAAGAGGGCAAAATCCCCTTACCTTTAATCTGCAAATAATAATTACTCTGCCATCTGCTCGCCTTGGCGGCCTTCTAATATGGCATCGGCAACTTTTGCGGTAAGTAGCTTGACAGCCCGGATGGCATCATCATTGCCTGGAATAATATAATCAATTTCATCAGGGTCACAATTGGTATCGACAATACCGACGATAGGAATTCCCAGATTGCGGGCCTCAGCCACAGCGATCCGCTCTTTCCGGGGATCAATAATAAAGAGAGCACCGGGAAGTTTGTGCATGTTTTTTATGCCGCCAAGAAATTTTTGCAGCCGTTCCATCTCATGGCGCAAAGTAATGACTTCTTTCTTGGGCAATACTTCGAACATGCCTTTTGCTTCCATATCTTCAAGTTCACGCAATCTGTTGATGCGTTTTTGAATAGTCTGGAAATTAGTCAGCATACCACCAAGCCATCTTTCATTCACATAAAACATTTCACATCTGATAGCTTCTTCTTTTACCGCTTCCTGAGCTTGTTTCTTAGTACCAACAAACAGCATAGTTTGTCCCTGGGCAGCCAGATCACGGACAAAATTATACGCTTCCTCTACCTTTTTTACTGTTTTCTGCAGGTCAATAATGTAAATACCATTGCGCTCCGTAAATATGTACGGGGCCATTTTAGGGTTCCACCTTCTGGTTTGATGTCCGAAATGAACACCGGCTTCCAAAAGCTGCTTCATAGAGATTACTGACATAAACTTGCACCTCCTGTTAATTTACCGCCGCAATCCGCATTTTTTGCTTTCACCAGATTTGGCACAGTAGCAAAATTAGATTGCGTGTGTGATAACACCAAAAATTAGTATAGCATACCTAATTGCTGATAACAAGTCATATATTCTAAAAATATTTGTTTGACTGCTCTCTGGACCTCAGGCTAAGCGGCAGGCAGGCTGACAGCCTGCCTGTAAAAAATCTTTATTTGCTAGGATATGTTGCCCATAATGCTTATTTTTTATGCAACTGCAACAACAGCATTATTTCGCCTTTCCCGCTACCGGTAGCCTTTGCAATCTCGGTTACATTATAACCCTGATCGGCCATTGCCATAATAATCCGGTGCCGTTCATGATTCACCGGCTCGGGGGGCATTGGCTTGCTATCAGCTGTCACTGTCTTAGCAAAAGCACTGACTGTTTCCGGCTGCTCAGCCGTCCCCGTTATACCATTAATACCGGCAGCGGGAATAATCTGATTCTGTTCGATGGCAGCCGGGACCTGTTTACGGCCTAATCCGTTTAATTGCTGAATGGTTTTGTTGGCTTCTTCAACCTGCCTGTTAAGCATGGCCATTTTAGCTTCGGCTTCCTCCAACAACAATTCAAGCTGCATCGCCTCATCCTCCAGCCGCTTAACGGCTATGTCGGCCGTTTGCTCGAGTTGCTGAGAAAACTCATTGGCATGAGCAGATATGTTAAAAGTAAACATTTTTATAAGCATTTGCTTTTTATAGATCAGGAAAAAAGCTAAAAGTACCAGGGCAAGCAGGGAAATAATCACGCCAGTAAGCAAAATAGCACCTCGCAGTTACGTTTTTATATCAATAATATGACCAAGGACAGGATCTTGACCACTAACCGGATTCTCTTTTTCGTCTGTTTCCACTTGATTCGCAGCAGGTTCCTGGCGCGGATAGCTACTCGAGGAACGCTCGTCCTTTGTCTCATCACGGTTCACTCGGCCGCTCTGGCTTTTTTCTATATCCTGAACCTGATGCTGCCTTACTTCTGCCGTTTTTTGCATTTGTTCAGCCATCTGCTGTTGCTGTAATGTACCTTGTTGAGCAATTGTATTCTGGTGTTTTTGGACTTCTGTTGCTCTTGGAATAAGCACCTGCATATCAATCGATCTAATGCTCACTGCCATCACCATCCAATCATAAATCTACTTTGATTGGTAGATTTGCGCTACTTATAGGAACCTGTTTTTATTTCGCCGTCTTCCGCATAAAAGGTAGCAAATTTAATGGGATCCCGCACCGGTTTTACCAATGTGCCGACAACCAGTTTTACCCCCGGATAAACAGTATCGGCAACTTTTATGTGGCCGTAGCGCATCTCTTCGAATACAAGTTCTATTGCCGCAGTTCTATTGCGCATAGCCTCCAGTTGCCCAATTAAATGGAACTGGGCTTTAGTCAGTTTCAGCAGCATTTCCCGCTTATCCGGCGGCAGTGAATTTTGATTCATGGCTTTCAGAATAGTAAGGGCCTTCTGCGTCTGTTCAAGATTAAATTCGACTTTTCTGACTTCTTTGCGGATCTGTTGGTATTCTTCCCGCATTTGCGGGTTTACACCGACCTCAATATCCGTATTGGTCGCTGAACCGGTACCCACCGTTTTTGCTCTGATTTCCTCACCGGCCACTATCTGTCCGCCAACGATCAGACCACGGCGTTCTTCGACGACAACCCGCTTGGCAGCACTTACCTTGCTATGTAAGACAACATCGCTGACAATAACATCTTTGCCTGCAGACACTATGGCATTCTCAATATACTTGGCCACGATATTTTCCGTAGCTTTTATATAACCCCGGTGCATGCCCTGAATTCCCATCCGGACAATAATATTTTTTCCTTCAATAATCCCGCCGCTGACATTGCCGGCAATCTCGACATTACCTTCAGCCTTCACAGAAAAGCCGGTTTGAACCGAACCTTGGATAATAACATTGCCGACAAATTCAATATTGCCTGTAGATAAGTCAACATCACCCTTGACCTCTATAACCGGTATTACATTTATTTTGTTATTAATAACAACAAGTTGGCCGGCTTGGCCGGCATGTACTTTCAGACCGTCGACCGCATACACGTTTTTCCCGATTGGCAACAGCACGTCTCTGCCTGGTTTAGCCGGAACTTCATTCCCTAAGATATCCCTACCGGCAGCCCCTGGTGTAGGCGGAATTTTTTCTGCCAGCAACTCATCTTTGGGAACAGTAGTAAACATATTTAAATTTTTAAAATCCACCCGGCCGTCTTCCAGTTCAACAGGCCGTCCTTTGCTTTCCAGGTCGACATGGTATGTAATATAGGCATTAGCCCCATCAACAGGCCGCAACCCTTTTGCACATACCACAGTGCTGCCGGGGCGGGCCAGAGCTGCATTGATCGCCTCAGGATCAATGCCGTAAACGATGCCGGCCGTCTTAATCCTATTCATAATATCCTCAGGGGTCACCGGCCGGCACCCTTTGGGCAGGGTTACCTGTAACTGAGCTTCCATTCGATCACGGGCCACCAGAGTTTGTATATCAGCTTCGACCTCAACCGGCTTGTCTGCAATCTTTACAGGGGTTCCCAGGGCTTCTTTGACAACACGTATCAGCAAGGCGTTATCGATTTTACTAATCCCGCGCCCTCTAAAATTCTCAACAATTTGTGGAACTTTTACCGGCTGGCCTGCACCTTGCGGGGGATAAACAGATAAATGGACACCCTGCTCATCTTCCGTAATATTAAAATATCCGTCAAGTGAACTCATGTTAGCCTCTAGCTGCTCTAAAAAGTGTTCATCTGAACTCATACATACCCCCCCATCTGAATTACTGTCATCTGATTAAACCATTAAGCTCACAAAAGGCTTGACTTTAATCTTGATAAAGCGCCACGCAGCCTGAAAATAGCTTTAGTATGAAGCTGCGAAATACGCGCTTCGGATAATTTTAATATTAGGCTGATTTCTTTTAATGTCAGGCCGTTATAATAATACAAACTGACAACTAAACGTTCTTTTTCCGGCAATTTATCTATACTTTTAGCCAGCATAAACCGTACTTCCTCTTCCTCTAGCTGCTGGGAAGGATTGGGGATATGCTGGGAAGCTGTCTCTGTTCTGGCAAACTCTTCCAACGGAATAAGTGTGCTGATATTCAAATGATTGATGAGCGTATAAAGTTCACTAAGGGAAATCTTCATTGCCGCCGCAATTTCTTCATCGTGGGCGGAACGACCGAGCCCATGCTCCAGTTTCGCCACAGTTTGTTCATATTGCCTGGCTTTTTGCCGGATTGTCGCCGGTATCCAGTCCTGGGCCCGGAGAGAATCCAAAATGGCCCCCCGGACACGTACCACGGCATACGTCTCGAATTTAACCCCACGGTCAGGATCAAAACGCTCAATCGATTCCATAAGTCCGAAAAAACCGTTGCTAATTAGATCATCCTTATCTACATGCTGGGGTAAACTGACTGCAACCCGCCCCGCCACCAGTTTAACCAGCGGCAGATAATTTTCAATCAGCTTTTCTCTGCTCTCCGGATTCCGGTTAGTATGATAGTCCCGCCAAAGCTTGAGTATGCTGGCAGCCTTCTGTTCAGCGTCATTACCTGGCATTAGCGCTTACCTCTCCATCCTACTTTTGCGTTAGTGTAATATTTTCCAGCTGTTCAGGATTCAGGGGCTTAAATTCAGGCGCCGGTATCTTGTCCCCATGCTCATCAGGACTTACTACATCAAGGTGCTTGCCTTTCGTTCCTGTTTCATTGAGTTTATCCCGGAAATAACGCTCGGCAAATTGAACCGAACTATATCCTAATACGGCAAAAAGGACTAAAGAAACTAATGTCCGGTATAAAATAACCACTGGCGTAACACCACTCATAGCACCAACCAATATGGTTAACATACCGGTAATCAGCGCCATATATAAGCCAATCCGTATATTTAGCGGCATAAGTCCTTCCTCCAAAACTATAATTGTTTCTCACCTTTGTCAATTGTTTTAACCCGAAAGACACCGTTGTCTAATCTTAATTCGACAGTGCGTCCATAGTTTCCTCCAGTATCTTCGGCTATAACCCTGATTTCCAGCTTTTTAAGCACGGCCCGAACTGCATCGGCATTGCGCTCGCCGACTCTCATGATATCAGTGGTATTAGTAAAGGTAAACATTTGGGAACCGCCGGCAATTTTGGCGGTAATACGTGATTTGAGACCGCCCAGTTTAATAATCTCATTAAGCATTACCGGCAACGCCGTGTCGGCAAATTTTGCCAGGTTATCGGCCGAGCGGGCTTGCGTGCTGTCAGGCAGCATAATATGTGCCAAACCACCAACCTTGGCGGTAGGATCAAATAAAGCAATACCCACACAGGACCCTAAGCCATAGCTGATTAAACTGTCAGGGTTCCGCCCGACCTTATAATCAGCCATGCCAACTTTTATCAGTTCAGCCATTATTCCTTCACCCCGATTGCCGTCAAAATTGTATTGAGGGAGCCTGGGTCAGGAATAAGGAAAAAGTGACCTTTCACACCATCATTATCGGTAGTGAACTCAGTCTCGATGACTAACGCATGGTCGCCCATTTGTCCCAGCTGAATCAAAATGACGCTTAAGATGGCGCCAGCCATATCAATAGCTAAGGCCGGAATCGAAGGCAGTAAGGTCAGCTTGGTAAAATAGGACAAAGCGTTCAGATAGGCGCCTGCCAAAATATTGCCAATCTCCATTAAAGCCGATTCATCCATGGAGTTAAGAAGCTGAGTCTCCCCCTGATTGCGTCCCATCAGCATGTCAACCAGGTAAAAAGCACTTTCGCGGGGAAGGAGAAATAAAATACTTCCGGGCGCCGGACCAAAAACCCTAAGATAAACACCGGCAACCATTGCATCAGGACCGCCCACAACCTCAGGCACTTCACCCAAAGGTAAAATTGACACCTCAGGCACTGTCATATCAATTTTTTGATTAATGAGCTGAGATAAGGCTGTTGCTGCATTGCCGGCGCCGACATTACCAATCTCCCGCAGTGCATCTAACTGCAATGGTGAAAGTTTCAGTATATCTTCAGACAATCTCTCCACCCCTTTAACATCAGTAACTAAATATTAACCAGCCTTAACTTCCTGGCCAATGCCGATAATTGCCTCAACATTTAACAATATTAACAGCCGGTCTTCCATTTTGCCGACCCCGGTTAAATAGTCGGCAGCAATGCCGCCTACTACTGTTTGCGGCGGTTCAATGCTCATTTGATCAATCGTCGTTACTTCTGATACGGCATCGACAATCATGCCAATGATGATATCCTCAACCTTTACAATAATAATGCGGGTATCATCGGTGTAGTCCATAGGCGGCAGATTTAACCTCTTCTTGAGGTCAATAACCGGCAATACACTGCCGCGCAAATTAATTACGCCTTTTATATACTCAGGTGAATGGGGCACCCGGGTTATGTCGGTCATCCGCTTAATTTCCTGGACTTGCAGAATGCTGACGCCGTACTCTTCGCGCCCCAGTTTAAATACAACCAGCTGTACCTCATTGCCGGAATATGTTACTTCAGACATCTTTTTTCCCTCCCGCTATTGCTTTAAAGCACCGACATCCAGGATAAGTGCTACCTGACCATTGCCTAAAATCGTAGCACCGGCAATCACTTTAATGCCAGCCAGCAATTTCCCCATCGATTTGATGACTATTTCCTGCTGGCCGATCAGTGTATCCACAATAATGCCGGCACGATTCTCGCCCATATGGACGATTACAACAAATAATTCATCCTGATTATGAACACAGGTGTCAGGCGAGTTAAGCACTTTAGACAGCCGCACGATCGGAATAATCTGCCCTCTGAGCAGGATAACCTCCTGACTCTGAATCGTTTTTATGTTCTCCGGCGTAATGTTAATCGTGCTGTCAATGGAACCAAGGGGAATCGCATAAATTTCATCACACACTTTAACCAATAACGCCTGAATAATGGCCAGAGTCAATGGCAAACGAATCTTAAACTTACTGCCTTCATTAATTTTGGTCTCAACATCCACCATACCGCCCAGCGATTCAATCTTGGTTTTAACGGCATCCATCCCGACACCCCGTCCCGAAACATCGGTAACGGCGTCAGCGGTGGAGAACCCCGGTAAGAACACCAGCCGGATTGCCTCCGACTGTTCCATTTTATCGGCTTCAGCCTGAGTAATAAGATTCTTTTCCAGCGCTTTCTGTTTAATAATATCAGCATTAATGCCTTTGCCGTCATCCTCGACCATAATAATAACATTATTGCCTTCATGCCGGGCAATCAGCCTGATTTCACCGATAGGGTTTTTGCCTTTAGCCTGTCTTTCCGCAGGCTGCTCAATGCCATGATCAATGGAGTTGCGTAACAGATGGACCAAAGGATCGCCGATTTCATCAATAACGGTACGGTCAAGTTCAGTTTCTTCACCTTGAATGATGAGATTAACTTCTTTGTTCAGTTCACGCGACAAATCCCGGACCATCCGGGGAAAACGGTTGAAAACCTGGCCAACCGGAACCATCCTGACCTTCATTACTACCGCTTGCAGGTCGGTGGTCACCCTATCCATTTGTTCAATAGTCTCAACCAACTCAGCCAGACGGTGGGTTATGCCAATTTGCTCCAGCCTGGTTTTATTTATAACCAGCTCACCTACAAGATTGAGCAAACTATCCAGCTTATCAATATCCACCCGGACAGACTGGCCGCTTTTGAGTTTTTTATCAGCCACATTACTATTGGCATCATTAACTGCCGGCTTTTCTCCCCGGTCTTTAAGCGGCTGCTTATCATTTTTGTTTGTTAGCGTGCGTTCCGGCTGGGCAACAGCATGCGGTGCCATTTCCTGGTTAGCCGCAATGACCGATGAAGCAACGCAAACCTTTTCAACCTCTGAAATACTGGTTACTGCCTGCTCGATTCTTTCAGAATCCACCCCGGTTACAATAACAACCTGAAAACTGTAATCAAAGTTCTCTCTTTCCAAATCCTCAACCGCCGGAATGCTTTTGATGACTTCCCCCAGCTCCTCTAAAGCATTCATGACCATATAAGCCCGGGCAGATTTAAGCAGGCAGCCTTCCCGCAGTTCTATCTGAACATCATAGCACTCCATGCCCTGTTGCTTGGCCGCTTTAACAACATGTATTTCGGTAGCATCAAATTTAATAGGCTCTGCTGATACAGCCTCTGCTTCTGACAAGCCGGTCATAGACGGGGCTGCCTGTTTATTGGGAGCTGCGGAAAAATCACCTCTGGCGATGGCGGCCAGCTTAGCGGTAAGTGGTTTGATTTCAATTGGTTTATCTGAGTTTGAAGCGACATTCTCGACCAACTGTTCCAGTGTGTCTACGCATTTGAACAGAGTATCAGTAACATCGTCATTGGCCGGTACTGTTCCTTTGCGCAGCAAATCAAGAACATTCTCCATCTCATGTGTAAGTTCGGCAATCGTTGTAAAGCCCATCGTGGCCGACATACCTTTTATGGTATGGGCACTTCTAAAGATTTCGTCAAGCACCGCCAAGCTTCCCGGATCGTTTTCGAGATCAAGCAAGCAATTATTTAGTGTCTGCAGGTGCTCACGCGACTCTTCTAAAAACATACCCATATATTGACTGATGTCCATCTATTACACCCCCGTATTTCATTATGTAAAAATTACTTGGTTAAAGCTTTAAGAATTTCAGCGGTTACACCAGTGATAGGCGTTATTTTGTCAACTACGCCCATTTCAATCGCCGACTTCGGCATGCCAAATACAACTGCCGTTGATTGATCTTCAGCAATAGTCTGACCGTTCTGACGCTTGATCGCCTGGATGCCTTTAGCGCCGTCATGCCCCATACCGGTCAAAATAACACCAATTGCCTTGCTGCCAAAAATACGGGCCACTGATTCCATCAGCGGGTCTACTGCCGGCCGGTGCCCGCCAAGCGGGGGGTTTTGATTGAGTTTAACAACAGCCTTCCCCCCTTCTCGTTCTACCAGCATATGATAATCGCCCGGTGCAATCAACACCAGTCCCGGACGAATCATATCATTTTGCTCGGCCTCTTTAACAGTAACAGCCGACAATGAATTCAGGCGTTCAGCCAATGACCGGGTAAAGCCCGGCGGCATATGCTGAACAATAACAACGCCGCAGGGAATATTGCCGGGCAGTTTGGTGATCACTTCCTGTAAAGCCCGCGGTCCGCCTGTGGATGTGCCAATCGCAACAATGTGTTCATCACCGGCTCCGCCGGTAGTCAGGGGAACCTTAGAGAACACACCGGCCGTCAGCAGCGGCAGTTTTGTGAGTCGAGCCATATTAACCTTCACCGCTGCCCGGCATTTGCTCAATATCTCAGCCCTGATGCCTGTGATATTGGAAATGGGGCCGGCAGTTTTGGCTACAAACTCGACCGCACCTAACTCCAGGGCCTGCAGGGTAGCTTCAGCACCGGTTTTAGTCAGACTGCTAATCATAACCACCGGTGTCGGACACTCTTTCATAACAGACTGTAATGCCGTAATGCCGTCCATAACCGGCATCTCGACATCCATGGTAATTAAGTCAGGTTTAAGGCGCTTGACTTTCTCAAGCGCATCTTTACCGTTGCGGGCAGTATCGACAACGATGAAATCCGGTTCGCCGGCAAATAAATCACTCAACAGCTTGCGCATAAATACTGAATCGTCAACAACCAGTACCTTTATCAATAAACCTCACCACCTACCTAAAGTCACTCTAAGCCTTTGCGGCGTTGCTCAAGCTGCTTCTTAAAGATAAATTTAATAATATTGCCCCGGTCTTTTTCATTAATTTCCAGGAATTTGATCCCTATCCAGAATATTGTCCGGTCAGGCTGCGGCTGCTGGATTCTCATCACCTTGCTTCTTAGCAAAACCGGCCCGGCGCCGGGGAAATCGACATTTACCATTAATTCAGTACCAATAGGCCAAAGATGACTGGTAGCTATTTGCAGGCCGCCGCCGCTAATATCTTTGGTAACGGCACTGACTTTTGTGTCTGCGATTTCTTCACCCTCAACCAGCTCGGTAATCTGTACAGGTAAAGCCGCATCAACCCTGACAAAGGCTCTTTGCTGTATCTTTTTAATATTGTAGGGAACAGCAATAACCCACACAGGCAGAGGCTGTATTTGTCTGGCAAGAAGTGAACTGGTAAATTCAAAAGCGGCAAAATTCGCCACCACGCGGCCAAAAAACACTTCACCGCGCGGCAGCATAACTGGCATACTTTTAGTCATTGGCATCGCAATCACCAGATGATCTTCAGTAATATCCTCTATTCGGCTGCGATATTGCTCGACAAGCCCGCTGCGGCCGGGTATGAAAACTTCAATACGCTGATTAATTTTAAAAAGCTCTTCAGTTTTAATACTAATTGGAACCTCCTCCTCACTTTTGAGGAACTACCCTATAAATTCTAAAAATTTACGGAAAAATCCTTTCATGCCCCGCGGGCGTTGAGGGGCTTCACCAGAAACAGAAAGCAGGCGCTGGGCAATATTGGCAATACACCGGGATGAGATGGAATCTGGAAAGGTAAGCAACAGCGGCACTTGGTTTTTAACAGCTTTAACCATATTGCGGTCCTCATACACATAGCCGAGGTTATTGACCGATACCTGCAGAAATCTCTGCGATACGCGCATTAATTTATCAACAACCATCTGACCTTCATCAAGATCCAGAATACGATTAACAACTAACCGCAGCGGTGCAATGCCCTGCTGCGCCCCGTAGGCTTTCATCATCGCATAGGCATCGGTAATTGCCGTTGGCTCCGGGGTCGTAATGATAATAACCTCATCGGCAGCGATGACAAAATTTAAGACATTCCGGCTAAGGCCGGCGCCGGTGTCAATCAGGACGATATCGGCCCAATTGTCAAATAAAGATATTTGTGACACAATATGCTGTAAATGAATATCACTCATATTAGCTAAATGGTACATCCCTGAGCCGCCGGCCATAAATTTTATGCCCCGTGGCCCTTCTGTGACAACATCAGTAAGACTGAGTCCGTCTTCCAATAAATTGAGAACATTATAAGAAGAAGAGCATCCCAGGACAACCTCCACATTAGCCATCCCAAAATCAGCATCAATCACCAGGACCTTTTGCCCAAACGCCGCTAAAGCCAGGGCTAAATTTACGGTAAAGTTGGTTTTGCCCACACCACCTTTGCCGCTGGTAACTGTAATTACCCGGCTCTTCGGTCCTTGCTTGATAATAGGACTTTTCGGGATCGAAGAGTTTTGTGTCATTTGACGTAATCTTTCGGCTTGATCACTCATTTTAATCCCTCAAAATCATATTTGCTAATTTAGTAGAACTAGCCAGCTCAATATCATCAGGAACACTCTGTCCGGTAGTCATATAAGATACTGTGGTGGGGAAATGGTACAACAAATTAAGGATTGTACCAATATTACTGGCTTCATCGACTTTGGTAAATAAAAACTTCTGCGGGGAGCAAACGGAAAACTTATTTACTATCTCTAATGCATCTTTATACTTAGTGGAGGTGCTGATCACAAGGTGTGTCTCAATATACGGATCAACGGCTAACAAGGCTTGCAGCTCGGCCAGCTGATAGTGATTGCTGGGACTGCGGCCGGCGGTATCAATTAAAACAAGATTCTTGTCGCTGTGCCGGTAGAGGGCGGCTTTAAGCTCATCCGGTGAATAGACAATGTCGATCGGAATACCGATAATATCACCATAAATTTTCAGTTGCTCAACGGCGGCAATACGGTAAGTGTCGGCTGTGATTAACGCGACCTTATACCCTTCCTTTAAGGCAAAATTTGCCGCCAGCTTTGCAACTGTCGTCGTTTTGCCAACACCGGTCGGACCAATCAAAGCCACTGTTTTGCAGCCTGTCGACGAGACTTTAATACCATCTGTTTTTTGCAGGCAATTGATAATTCGATCAATTAACAGTTTACGGACAATATCCTGCTCACTGCCGGCAATCGATTGATCATCAGGTAAACCTTTTACCAGATTGGCAGCAATAAGCGGTTCAATATCATTTTTTATTAATAAGTCCAGCAATGGCGATGAGCTGTTCCCTGTTCTTGGTAACTGGCATAACATTTGTTCCATCATCTTTCTCAGCGTGGACATTTCCAGCTGCAAAGCAGTTACCTGCGTGTCATCGGCAGCCGGCGGCGCAGCGATCGGGATTCTTTTTCCCGGAACAGGGGCTGCTGCCGGCGAATCTAATGCCGCCATTACTTCTACCATTTCTTTACCGAAAAAACCCAGAATTCCACCTTTCCGAAAACGGCGGGTATGCAGAATCACCGCATCCCTGCCCAGGTCCTGCTTGACTTGAACCATGGCTTCCGCCATATTGTGTGCTGTAAATAATTTAACCTTCAAACTACAACCTCACCATCCCCAGCGCCTGCACCTCGATTTTCGCATTTAATTCGGCATAGGATAAAATCGTTAGATTGGGTGCCACACGTTCTGTTAATTTCCGCAAATATAATCTAGCCCCCGGACTTGTAAGTACCACCGGTTGATAGCCCATATTGGTAAGCTTCGGCAGTTCATTCGTAAGGGCCGTAATGAGGGCTTGCGTTGTTTGTGGTTCCAGGGCCACATAGGAGCCCTGCTCGGTACGCTGCACAGAGTTAATGATCATATTTTCCAGCTGGGGATCGACCGTCAGGCAGGTTAACACATTATTGTTTACATATTGCTTGGATATTTGCCGGGCCAGGCCATGCCGGACATATTCAGTCAGCATCTCTGTGTCTTTCGATAATTGCGCATAATCGGCCAGGGTTTCAAAAATCGTTACCAAATCCCGGATAGAAACTTTCTCGCGTAATAAGTTGGCAAGTACTTTTTGAATCTCGCCCAGGGATAAGAGATTTGGCGTCAATTCTTCAACAACAGCCGTATTGTTTTGTTTCACTGATTCAATTAATGTTTGTACTTCCTGGCGGCCCAAAATTTCGGCTGCATAGGATTTGATAATTTCAGTAAGATGTGTTGCCAGTACGGAAACCGGATCAACGACAGTATAACCGGCCAGTTCCGCCTGCTCGCGGTAGGCTTCCTGAATCCAGAGGGCCGGTAAGCCAAAAGCAGGTTCAACAGTTTCAATGCCCGGGACCGGCTCAAAAGCTGCCCCTGAATCCATCGCCAGGAAATGATCAAGCATTAACTCCCCCCTGGCAATCTCAATCCCTTTTAATTTTATCACATAGATATTCGGTTTGAGCTGAATATTGTCACGTATGCGAATAGTTGGCACAATCAGGCCCAGCTCCAAAGCACACTGGCGGCGAATCATGACTACCCGGTCCAGCAAATCACCGCCTTGACTGACATCCACTAACGGAATCAGGCTATAGCCAATTTCCAGCTCCATCGGGTCAACCTGCAGCAAAGAAATAATGTTTTCCGGTTTTCTTACTTCCTCTTTTTCTTTCGCTTCCTGCTGGGATATTTCCTTTTGCACTTCAGTCTGCTGGGTCCTGATAAGGGCATAGCCAATGCTGCCGGTAATAAGACTCAGCGCAAAGAACGGAATTCCCGGCAGGCCGGGAATAATGCCCAATAATCCCAAAACACCGGCGGCGATAAAAAACACCCGGGGATTATTGATAATTTGCCTGGTCAGGTCCTTACCCAGATTAGCCTCCGAAGCGGCCCGGGTTACAACAATGCCGGTGGCAGTGGATATTAACAGGGCCGGGATCTGGTTAACCAGGCCCTCACCAACGGTTAATAAAGTATAGGTCTGCAGTGCATGCAAAACATCCATATCCCGCTGGACCATGCCAATAATGAACCCACCGACAATATTAATGATAATAATAATAATGGCGGCAATGGCATCCCCTTTAACAAATTTGCTGGCCCCGTCCATGGCCCCGTAAAAATCCGCTTCCCGCTGAATATTTTTACGGCGGTCGCGGGCCTCCTTGTCACTGATAAGTCCGGCGTTAAGGTCCGCGTCTATACTCATTTGTTTGCCGGGCATGGCATCAAGGGTAAACCGGGCCGCAACCTCGGCGACCCGCTCAGCGCCCTTAGTGATAACAATAAACTGAATGATAATCAAAATTACGAAGACGATAAAACCGACGACTGGGTTGCCACCCACTACAAAGTTACCAAAAGCGGCAATCACCTCGCCGGCATGACCATCCAGCAAAATAAGACGGGTTGAAGATACATTAAGTGCCAGCCGGAACAGGGTTGTAATTAACAGGAGTGAGGGAAATACGGAAAACTCCAGTGGCTCTACATTGTAGATAGCCACCATGACAATGATTAAGGCTAAGGTGATATTCAGTGTTAAAAGCAGGTCAAGCAGCAGTGTCGGCAGGGGAATAATCATCATGACCACAATGGTAATGATAGCTACCGATACCATAATATCACTGTATTTTTCCAGACCCGCAAACAGCGTGGATTGTTGAGCAGCCATTATCAATCGCTCCTTATATTAGGAAAGGCGTTTTTTTAACCGATATACATAAGCTAACACTTCAGCAACTGCCTGATATAACTCCGGCGGGATTACATTACCAACTTCGACAACAGGATAAAGCGCCCGGGCTAATGGTTTGTTTTCCACTACGGCAACTTTATTGTCCCGCGCTATCTGCTTAATGCGTTCAGCCAGAAAATCCTGACCTTTGGCAACAACTACCGGGGCCGCCATGTTTTTATCATACTTTAAGGCAATAGCCAAGTGGGTGGGATTAGTGACCACAACGTCGGCCTTAGGTATTTCCTGCATCATTCGCCGCATCGCTATCGCCCGTTGTTTTTCTTTGATTTTGCCTTTAATTTGGGGATTTCCCTCAGTTTGCTTGAATTCCTCTTTGATTTCCTGCTTTGACATTTTCAGGTTTTGGTTATGCTCCCACCATTGATAAAAATAATCAAAAGCTGCTAATATCAACATAACGCCAATGATCTGAAAGGCTAAGTTAATGATCAGTGATCCGGCAAGTTTAAGAGAGTCAATTAACTCCATATTAATCAATTTCGGGATATCTGCTGTCTGGAGAACAGCAAACCGGTAAATAAAATAACCGATGATGGCCACCTTGAAGAGGGCTTTCAGCAGTTCTACCAGCGACCGCTTAGAAAACAGGCGCTTTAAACCGGATAACGGATTAATTTTACTGAAGTTGGGCATTAAAACCTCAGTTGAGAAAATGAAACCGACCTGCATATAGTTAACAGCGATTGATATGATTAAAATGACTAAGAGGATCGGTACAACCGTTTTTAGAAAAACAAGGCTAAGACCCAGAAATAATATATGAACAGAATTAATCGTAAAATCTGTTGATGTCAAACTAGAAAAAATCCCGGTCATGCAGCCGGCTAACTCGGCATAAATACCGGTTCCCAGCAAATTCATCGCATAGAAAGCAGCCATCATGACAAACACCGCGCTCATATCGCTGCTTTTCGCTACCTGCCCCTTCTTTTTAGACTCTTCTTTCCGCTTCGGGGTAGCTTCCTCAGTTTTTTCGCCATTAAACAACTGTAAATCAAAAGTGGCCAGTTTATACCGGGGCGGGCTAAGCTGGCGCAAAGACAGCCAGGAGGCGGTAAATATCACGGAAAGTGCCATTAAAAACGACCTCCAGAAAGCCAATATAAAAGGGTAATGCCAAAGATAGTACAAAAATGCCGACAATAATTTTGCCCGGCACACCAACAACGAAAATATTCATTTGCGGCATAGTACGGGCGAGAATTCCCAGGGCAACATCGGTCAGCAGCAACGATACCAGCACAGGTAAACTGATTTTAAGAGCGATGATAAAAGCCCCGGCCACCATGTCGACGGCAATATCAGCCAATTCCGGCCGGAAAACCCCAAAACTCACCGGTATCAGCCGGAAACTTTGAAATAAGGCAGCCAGAAAAAGATGATGTCCATTCGTCGCTAAGAATACCAGCAAAGCTAAAATATACTTGAAATTGCCAATAAGGGGTACCTGTTGTCCAAACTGAGGGTCTATAACATTAACCATCCCAAATCCAATCTGAGTATCTAACAGCGCGCCGGCCATTTGTATGCCGTAGAAAATAAAAGAACAGGCAAACCCCAGCATTAAGCCAATCAGAAACTCACCAGTAACCAACCCCACATAGAGCAAAAAAGCCTCGGGAGCAGTAAACTCCGGTCGAATTAACAATGGCAGTAAAATATAAGCGATCACTAACGCCAACCCTGCTTTGGCTATAAGCGGCACATTGCGGGCGCCAAATATTGGCGCTGAGGAAAATATGCCGCTAATACGGGCGAAAATCAGGAGAAACAGCCCTAGCCGGTCTTGCAATAATCCAAACAAATCCAAATGTTTTCGACCACCTATCTATAGGATTCCGGCCTCCTTTGTAGCTAACGTATTATATTGGGAATACTTAAAAATACCTCCCGCGCATACCCGACTACCAAGCTAAGCATCCACGGTCCAAAAACCAAAATGGCAACAAAAACAGCAATGATTTTAGGAATAAAGGCCAGTGACTGTTCCTGGATTTGGGTCGTCGCCTGAAAAACACTGACCAGAATACCAACTAGCAGACCTAGACCCAGCATGGGGGCTGCAACCAGCATAACCATAGATAACGCATCGCGCCCAATCTGGATGGCCATATCGCCCGACATAAGCGCCCCCTCCTTCAGCTAAAACTGGTAACCAGTGACCGGACAATTAAATGCCAGCCATCGACCAGTATGAACAATAAAACTTTAAACGGCAGTGATATCATAACCGGCGGCACCATCATCATGCCCATGGCCATCAGGGTGCTGGCCACAACCATATCAATGACAATAAAAGGAATATAGATTAAAAAGCCAATTTGAAAGGCAGTCTTAAGTTCACTAATAATAAAAGCCGGAATGACGACTGAGGTCGGAACATCCTCCGGTGAATTAGGCCGCGGCATTTCTGATAAATTAACAAATAAGGCCAGATCATTCTCGCGGGTTTGTTTAAACATAAATTCCCGCATCGGCTTAATTGCCTCATCCAGAGCGGTTTCCTGATCAATCGTGCCGGCCAGCATAGGCTGCAAGGCACTTGTGTTTACCTGCGCAAAATAGGGTGACATGGTAAAAAAAGTTAAGAATAAGGCGAGGCCAACCAGGACTTGATTCGGCGGCATTTGCTGCGTGCCCATGGCGCTGCGTAAAAAAGACAAAACAACAATGATTCTGGTGAAGGAGGTCATCATGACCAGGATAGAAGGTGCAAGGGCCAGCACTGTTAATGTCAGCAGAATCTGCAGGCTGAGAGCCGTCTCCTGGGGAGTAGTCGCTTGTTCCACCCCAAACGTAAAATTGGGAATAGGAATCAAGGGTGCTGCCACGGCTATTGCCGGTAAAAAAACGGGGTACACAATAGCCAGCAGGCAAATATACTTGCTCCAGACCTTAAAATAGTTACTATAATTTGACACTCTATTTACCTCTTCCTCTAACGTTCTCATGCTCCTTCTCGTTTATTTCCTGAGTGTCTAAACCAAAAACAGCGGGAAATTTCTTATTTATTTGTTTAAGGGCCAGCAGCTGGCGCTGAAAAACATCTGCGAACTGCTCAGACGGTACAGCGAGGGCTGCCCGGGCTTTAAGCTGTTCAATATCCTCCGGGTCAGTAATCTCCCGGAGCAGGGAAATACTCTGTTCAGTAACGCCTAATACCATAAACTTACCTGCTGTCTCCACCACATAAACAGCACGATTGGGGCCTAAAACAAGGGTCGAATGAATTGTCCCCTGGTTGTTGAACCCGGCAGATCCATTCATTTTTTGCCCTAAGAAACGGGATGTGAAATAGGCGAGGCCAAGCACTAAGAGAAAAGTCAGCAATAGGGAAAAAACATAACCACTGGCGGTAAACCAAGAAGATGCTGGCGGCGGCGGCTCCTGATACTTAAGATACTCAGACGGTTCTCCAGCGGCCAGCCCATAATTCGCACAAAATATTACAATGCCGCAAATGATAAGGATACACCTGATGTAACGCCGATATGTACACATTAAAAAACTGCTAACCAACTGCCTTGCGTACAGCTTCAAGAACACGGTCAGGCTGGAATGGTTTCACGATAAAGTCACGCGCCCCGGATTGAATGGCTTCAATCACCATGGCCTGTTGCCCCATCGCGCTGCACATAATAACCTTTGCTGCCGGGTCAACCTTTTTAATCTCTTTTACGGCTGTGATTCCATCCATTTCGGGCATCGTTATGTCCATAGTAGTCAAATCAGGTTTAAGTTCCTGATATTTCTCCACGGCTTTAAGCCCGTTCTCGGCTTCCCCTACTATATCGTAACCGTTTTTCGATAAGATGTCTTTAATCATCATCCTCATAAATGCAGCATCATCCACAATTAAAACTCTAATCGCCATGTTCACTTACCTCTCCTATCTCAAATAAATTCAGGGTTGTTATTGAAGATTATGCGCCCGCTCTATCGGACTGACAATATCGGTGATCCGGACGCCAAAGTTTTCATCAATAACGACAACTTCGCCTTTGGCAATTAGTTTACCATTAACCAGAATATCCACAGGCTCACCGGCAAGTTTGTCAAGCTCGACAACCGAACCTGGCGTCAATTCCAGGATGTCGCGGATCAGTTTGCGGGTTCGTCCCAGTTCAACAGTAATCTGCAGTGGTACATCCATAATAAGATTAATATTCGTGTCAGTACCAGACATCCCGGCCGGTTTCAAAGGGGCAAACTGGACCGGCTGCACAGCAACATTCTGAACAGGCTGCGGTTGGGGCGGCGGGGCCGGCTGAGCGTAAGCCGGCGCCGCCGGTGTGGGAGCTGCAGGTTGGGGCGGCGCTGCCGGCGGTGGCGGCGGGGTCGCGGCGGCCTGCACAGCACTCATCAGATTTTCCACCATTTCCTTGGCAACATTAAGCGGCATGATCTGCATAAGCTCACTGTCGATCAGATCCTCCACTTCCATCCGGAATGACACCCGCACCAGCGCTTCATCACCGGAAATAATGCTAGTAACATTGGGGTCTAAGGCAAAATCCAGCAAATTAACCTTGGGTGGCGCTATATCGACTTTCTTTTTAAAGATAGTGGATATGGAGGTTGCCGTTGAGCCCATCATTTGATTCATCGCTTCACTGACAGCACTCATATACAGTTCATTCAGCTCAGACGGCGGGTTAGAGCCGTCTCCACCCATCATTAAATCAGCAATGATCAGGGCATCCTGCTCACGCATGGCCAGGATATTAGTCCCTAACAGGCCATGGGTATAGCCAACCTCAATCACCAGATACGGCAGCGGATACTGACGTTTTATTTCATTAAGATTCGAAATGGATACCTTGGGCGTAGTAATTGACACCCGTCTGCCTAACAGCACCGACAGCGTGGTTGCGGCAGTGCCCATGGATATATTGCCAATCTCACCTAACGCGTCTTTTTCAATATCTGACAAGTCAGACCCAGCCGGAGATGGCGAGGCTGCGACTGGTTCGCCTCGTAGCAATGCGTCTATTTCTTCCTGGGACAGAAATCCGTCACTCATCATTATCATCTCCTTGGGAAATTACTTGCGTAATTTGCACCGCATTTTTATGACCAACGATCCCGGGCTTGCATTTGAACTTCTCCCGGTTGCCAATAATTACACTTAGTTCGTTCTCTGCTTTTGTTTCCAGCTGCAGCACATCGCCAACACCTAAATCCAATAATTCGTGAACAGTAACCGTAGCCCGCCCCAGTTCAACAATCGCCGGGATCAGGGTTTTTTCCAGCTTCCGCTGCAAAACACTGATCGATTCCGGCGACGCCTGCCTGGCGGCCGAGGCAGAGACCCAAAAGCTGGTAGTCAGCTTAGACATGATTGGTTCCAGCACCAGATAGGGGATGCAGATATTCATTAACCCTTCGGCCTGACCGATTTTGGCCTGAAGAGTGATGAGCACCACCATATCATTAGGCGGCACAATCTGAGTAAACTGGGGATTAGTCTCCAGCGCCTCCATCCGGGGTTCAACGGCAACTACCTGTTTCCAGGCTTCCTGCATACTCTCCATCGCCTTATTAATTACCCGTCGGATAATCGCTTCTTCAATATCTGTCAAAGATCGCGACTTGGCCGGCGGCAGGCCTGGTCCGCCAAACAATCTGTCGATAATGGCCAGCACGATATTGGGATTTATCTCTAAAATTGCATTTCCCTTAAGCGGACGCATCTGAAAGATACTGATCACGCTGGGATTCGGCATGGAACGGATAAATTCTTCATATGTCAGCTGGTCTACAGAAGCAACATCAATGTGAATCAGTGTCCGCAGATGGGCCGAAAGATAGGTATTAATCAGCCGGGCAAAGTTTTCATGCAACATATAGATCGTGCGTATTTGATCCTTAGAGAACTTATCCGGGCGCTTAAAATCGTAAGTTTTAATTTTACGCTGCTTTTGCTCGGTTTTTATTTCCTCTGCCGTTACAACACCGGTAGACAAAGCTGACAGTAATTCATCAATCTCGGCTTGCGATAAAACATCTGGCCCTGCCAATCGCTTCCCTCCTTTCGCATCAAAAAGGAATATAGTTTACCTGATAGGCATTTTTATTATACTAAAATTATTGTTATGAATCTACTGCAAAACAAAATTGGTTATATAGATATCATAAACGCGGTCTTCACCAAGGGTCTTGTTAATTTCATTTTTCAACATCTCTTTTAACTGATCTTGTTTAAGCGGATCGAAATCTTCAATTTTTTGCGTTCTTAGGACATAAACAGCCGTATCCAATATCCTAATCTCTTCCGGAGAAGGCAATTTCCCTTCCTGGGAAGCCGCATTCTTATCAGGTCTTAACTCGACAATCAGCCCAATTTTAAGGTAGCGGCCACTATTGACCCCGCCAATATTAAGAATCAGGCCTTCTTTGGCATCGCCGAGTTTGATAAACTGTCCAGGCTCACGCTGAGTAATTTTGTCTGTTGTTTTGTCGGCCACAACTCTGGTAGCAATCAAGTACGAAATACCACCGGCTAAAATTAAGCCAACCACAATGAGTATGATAATAACCATCATCGACATTTTTTTTGGTTTTTCCTCTTCAGCCACTGGCACACCTCCATTACAGCGTATTTATTAATCGCAGCAGGGTATTCATCTTTAAATCGACCTTGCCCTGACTAGCGCGTGTTTCTGAATAAGGAGCGGCGATACTCCATTACCTTACGGACAATTTCATCCATTGACTCTTCCACAATCAGCTTTTTGCCGCTGGTCAGGGTTATCATTGTATCCGGGGTTTCTTCAATCGTTTCAATCAGTTCGGCATTGACCACAAAATCACAGCCCTGAGATTTTAATTTGGTTACCTTTATCACACCTGTCCCCCCCTAACTACTAATTATCAGGAAAAAACAGGCAGCAGAGGGGAGGTGCTCCCCCCCGCTGCCTTACATTACTTTAACGCTTGAGGTTGGCTAATTCCTGCAGCATTTCATCAGAGGTAGTAATAATCTTGGAATTGGCCTGGAAACCACGCTGGGTAACAATCATCTCACTGAACTCCTGGGCCAGGTCAACATTAGACATCTCTAATGATCCGGGGGTAAATTTGCCCCGGCCGCCGGTTTCACTGGAGCCAATCTGGGGCTCGCCGGAGTTGTTGGACTGGGAAAACATACTGTCGCCCACTTTATTGAGGCCGGCGGGATTATTAAATACCGCCAGCGCCACCTGGGCGAGCGTCTGGGTCTCACCATTGGTAAAGTTGCCGATAATAACGCCGGTCTGATCAACCGTCACCGACGTCAGGGTGCCCGCGGCATACCCGTCCCGGCCGGTGGCCTTGGCTGTCGATTCTTCCGCGCCATACTGGGTCAGGGCGGAAAAATCGGGGGTTATCGTGAAAGCCCCGGCCCCGGCATAGGGTCCGCCGGCAGGATCAATGGTCATTGTGTTGACGGTGCTTGTCTGATCATAGGTGCCGTCGGCCTTAAATGTGATCGTGGAGGGTGTAGTCGTAACATTGGCGACAATTACCCCGGAATCATTAACAACGGTGCCGTTAGGGGTAAAGCTCCAGGTATTCTCACCGGTCTTCATAAAAGTACCTTTTACACTGTAGGGATTTCCCTGTACGTCATATACCGTAATTGATGTTGGCACTGACGAAGAAGTGCCATATGCGTCTAAAACAGCCTGTGCGGCCTCAGTCGCGGCAGTGGCCGCAGCGGCGGCAGTAGCGGCAGCGGCGGTGGCGGCAGTGGCGACAGTAGTGGCGTTAATGTCAGCGGTACTCGCTTCACTTGCCGCAAGGTTAGCCGCTGTGATTATAGATGCGTTGGCAGTCCCGGCAGCATCAGCCACCTCATCTGCCGTTGCGTCGCCTGCGACCAGCGCATCTGTTGCAGCTTTTAGTGCATCGGCATCATCTTTTGCCATTGTTGCCAAACTTAATGTTGCCGGCGACGCCGCCGTTACTGCGGCCTGGGCAGCGCTGACAGCGGTGGTTACGGCCGCAACAACTGCTGCTTCGCTTCCTGTCCCTGCAGCTAAAGCATCGGCCGCCTCTTTCGCAGCCGTCATAGCGGTTTTAGCCACATCGATAGCGGTTTTGGCCGCATCAGCAATGGTTTTTTCATTATCAGCAGCAGTTTTAGCGGCATCAGCGGCAACTTTATTATTATCGGCGATAACTTTAGCAGCATCAGCAGCCACTTTGGCCGCATCGGCAGCCGCCTGCTCAGCCGGTGTGCCAATCGCTTTGGCACCAGCCATCAAGTTGTTTGTATAGATGATCTTGCTGGAGACCTGGGCGGGCATGGAAGCACCCACCGGGATCTGGATGGCGGCGGCATCCTGCTTGCTGTCAATGACCCCGCTGGCATCGGCTTTCCAGCCCATGACCTTATAGCCGCTGCCGGGTACGATAAAATTGCCGGCCGTGTCAAAATCAAAGGCGCCGGCCCGGGTATATACCTGGTTCTGGCCGTCACTCAACACGAAAAACCCCTGACCGGAAATGGACAAGTCGGTCTGCTTGCCGGTCGGCTGCGGGCTGCCGTCGGTAAAGATAGTATCAATACTGGCCAGGCTCATGCCCATCCCAATCTGCATCGGGTTGGTGCCGCCCTTATTGGCGGTGGCCGACGAAGCCCCCTTGATCGTCTGGCTTAACATATCCTGAAATGTTACCCGGCTGGCTTTAAAACCGACGGTATTAACGTTGGCAATATTGTTGCCGATTACATCCATACGGGTCTGATGGTTTTTCAGACCGGATACCCCGGCAAATAACGAACGCATCATAGTAAACATAACCTCCCAAATAGTAATATGGCCAAGGCTGCTTCAATCAGTCGGCAGCCGGCGGGCTTCCTTAAGAGGTCCAGCCCTCAAATAATTACGGCACTGTCAATATTGGTAAATACGTTGTCCTTAATGCTGGCGCCGTCAATCGCGGTAATCACCGTTTTGTTCTTGACACTGACAACAAACGCCAGATTATCACTCATGAGAATCAAAGACTCTTTCGCGCCTTTTTGCGCTGCTTTATCCACCGCCTGGCTGAGCTTGCTAAGCTGACTGCCGTCAAGCTGTATCTTGCGGCTGTGCAAACGCTGCAGAGCATGCTGGGAGAATTTCACACCGGCGATTTCCTGTTCCAGAATCTGGTTGAAACTAGGGCCGGCAGTTATTTTGTTTTGGGTTTTTCCACCGGGTGATGCGACGGTGTTACTGGGTGAAGCTGCGGGATTGAGCGGCTGATAAGGGTTATAAATTCGGTTGTCGGCCATTATTCGGCGGCACTTTTAGGTACTTGCACAGAGACTACCTGACTCAGGTCCAGAGCCATATCGCCGATAATCAGCTTAGGCTGCCCTTCAATCAACCGCACAGACTGAACGATCCCCGTCCACTCCTCCGCATTGCCGTCAAGCCAGTTTACCTGCATGCCGATTAACCCGCTGGCCTGCGACATAGCCATTGAGGAATTCATATTTTGCATCTGCTCCAGGCTGGAAAACTGGGCCATCTGGGCGATGAACTCCTTATCCTCCATGGGGTTCATCGGGTCCTGATACCTAAGCTGCACGGTCAGCAGCTTCAGAAAATCATTTTTGCCAAGATCGTCGTTTTTCTTGCGGGTAGCATCGGCACTGTTGGTTGTGGTTTTGCTGCCAACACCATATACATCCATGTAAGAAACCTCCTTTAAATACGGTAATCAACACCGGCCAGGCCACCGGTGCCATTCATTTTTCCGGCTTCCGTCTCCGCCACAATCGCCTCGACAAACTCGCCGGCATTTTTTTTGTTAGTAAGCTTAGCAAATTGCTGGCGCGAATTGCGCTCCTGGTCATGATTGGGCAAAAACTGGCTTAAGCCGGCATAAACACCCACGTTTTCCACTTTAAGGCCGTTATTGACCAGCTCCTGTTTAAGCTGGGGCAGGGATGCCTCAATAATGCTGCGCACTTCGGGGTTGTTGGAATGGAAACTGGCATTAATCGCCCCGTTCTCGACAACTACTTTCAGGGTAAGCTCACCCAGATGCTCCGGTTTCAGTTTTATGACCATGGCTGTATTTTGCAGCTTGGCAACAACCCGGGATTGCTCAACAATCTGGTCGACAACCTGATACATATCTGTCGCCGGGCCGGTTGGCAGTTTACCATCAGCAACCTTGCCGGCCAGGGCATCATTTTTAGACAGCAAGGCGGTTTCCAGCCCCTGCAGGAAAATAGAGGGCGTGGCTTCCTTCAGATTGGCATTAGCATTTTTTGTGGCGAGCGCCTGTTCAAACAAAGCGGAATCGGTCAGGTCTTCTTGTTGTCCCTCACCGGCATTCTGCCGGGAACTTCTCGCCGGTGAAGCCGCTGCGGCAACGGGCAGCGCCGGTTGTTGCTCCGCGTCGGTAACTACCTCTGCAGCTGGTTGCTCTGTTGCCCTCACTGCCTCTTTACCGTGGACGGCGAATGCGGTCTGCAGCCCTGCGGTCTGTGCCCGGTCTGTCGCGGCCGCTGTTGCCGGTCCTGGGGCCGGTCCTGCAATATCCGGGTTAACCGGGAGCTGTGCCTGGCCGGACTGCGCGCCGGCCGGCCTGGAGTCCAGGCTCTGCTTGCTTAAGTTAACCCCCGCCCCCTCAGCTTCTGCGGCAGCGGCAGTCACCATTGCTTGCCTGGCCGGTTGTGCCGGCAATTCCGGAACCGACGGCTCTGCAGCCGTTTCCTGACCGACGCCGGCTGCACCGGCGGCGGCGTCTGCCGCTTCTGGCGCGAGCGCAGGCTCGGCACCGGCTGCAGGCAGCTGATAGGCGCCAACAGCGGCTAAGAGGATCTGGGAAAGCAGACCGGTATTGTCTACAGCCACCGCACTCTGGCCAAGCTGCGTCAGGTCAGCCTGCTCGCGGTCGGCCGGCTCCCCGGCAGGTTTTGCCGGCGTTTGGCTGTTAGCTGTATTGCCGGCTTTTTTAGCAGGGTTTGGTATGCCGCCAGGCAGCATAGAGTTGCCGGCCTGCTTAGCCTCATTGGCGGTTGCCTGATCCCGGGCCGCGGCCGGCGCTTTGTCTGATTTAGCGACCGACCCGCTAAGGGTATCACTAAAAGACTTTTGCTGACTGCCGGATCTGGCGGCAGTGTTTTTGCCTGATGCGGCCGGCGTTGCCGACGGCTGGACAGGCAGCATATTCTGCGCTGTATTCATTTTTTCACCTCCTTTCACAGCTTTTCTTTAGGTTAAAGGTTAGACAGCTGGGCCTTGCCTCTAAGCATGTCCTGCGTAAGACTGGCAGCGCGTTTAGAATCAAAGCGGGCCAGTATTTTGGCTACCTGATCTTCCTCCATTTTACTGAAAATCGCCAGGACAGTAGCATCATCAAGTTCCTGCATAATCGCAGTGGCTTCATCCGGTTTCATACTGCCATACAGCCGGGAGAGCCTGGCGATGCGCTTGTTTTCTTCCTGCTGCCTGAGCTTATCCTGCTTTTCCAGATCTTCCGGCGTAATCAGGTTGGGGTTAATGACCTGAGGCACCGGGAAAAGACTGGCCGGTTGCTGGCTCTGCTCAGGGTTAACCGGGACCTCCTCCTGCTGAACAGGTATATCCTCTTCCGCAAGCTCCACCGCTTCAAAATTGGTTTTTGGCAAATAATTGCCAATCACCGGGTATTGGTCCAGCTTCATATCCCTGGCCAGTTTTTCAACATCAATAAGCTTTAAGTAAACACCGGCAGCAAAAGCGAGTGTGACTAAAATTAACAAGGTTACGAGAATAACCAGCACTTTAAGCCCTAGGCCTGAACCAGCCGGCTGCGGTTGTTTCGGATCTACAACAGTTTTTTTTTGTTTTTCAGCCATAATTAGTCAAGGCTCCTCTACTTAGCCAGCGATAATACCCTGGTCACATAGTCGCGTGTCTCACTGTACGGAGGAACACCATTATAGTTCTTTACTGCCTGTGGTCCGGCATTGTAAGCAGCGACTGCCTTGGTAACATCACCGGCAAACATAGTCAGCATCTGTTTGAGATAGCGGACACCACCGTCAATATTCTCACGGGGGTCGTTAATATTACGAACCCCCAGCGAACGGGCCGTAGCCGGCATTAGCTGCATCACCCCGGTGGCACCGGCAGGGGAAACAGCCTCAGTGGCTAATCCTGATTCAGCCTCGGCTACAGCCATGGCCAATTTAGGATCAACACCATATTTAGCAGCGGCAAGCTGAATCATCCTGGCAACATCACCCTGATTTACACCCGGGCCAGCTGCCGGCCGGTCTTGCAGCTGGCCGGCAGCAGCGGTGGCCAGGGCGCCGGCAAAATCACCGGCGGCGCTGTTTTCCAGACCTGCCGGTAAAAAACGCCGCTCAAGCTCTATGATCCGCTGCCGCACCTGATTTACCCCTTGTATCACTGTATTCCCCTCCCCCGGTTACGCCCAAATGCCTGTGTTCCCAGCTCGTCGAGAATCTTTTGCTCGTCTTGCAGTAATTCTTCCTTATATCGGTCTAGGCATTTCTCGCGCAGGTTGCTCACCAGCTGCCGCTGCTGAATTGCCCGTTCCAGTACTGACAGGCATTCCTGCCGCCGGCTGGCTGCTTTCGCTACCTGTATTTGCTGATCACTGATCATCCTGTTAATTTTATCGGTATAATCACTAAATATCTTAAGAGTCTCGACCGGCAAGCTGCCGGTCGATTGTTGCTGGCTAAATAACGCAAGATTAGCCGCAAGATTATCGTGCAGCCCAGCTAACTGTGCCTGCTCCTGCTGCCAGGACTCCGTAGCCTCAGCCAGCCTGACCTGAGCCTGATCTTCTTGCATCTGCCTGAATTTCAGCAACGTCTCAAGACGGAAGCGGAATTTTTTCATGTCCGGCCACCTTAACGAATTTACGCAACAAGTTTCTTGAGTCGTTCAATGGTTTCCGCCACCGGTGTATTTTCATGCACATCCTGCTGGAGGAAACCTGTTATACCGGCAATAACCTCGATTGCTTTATCAATATTGGCATTGCTGCCGCGGGCATAGGCCCCAATGTTGATCAGATCCTCGGCCTCACGATAGGTGGCCAGCAGGCTTCGCAGCCGCTGGGCGCACTGCACATGCTCGCGCTCGGCAATCTCCAGCATAACCCGGCTGACACTGCTTAACACATCAATCGCGGGATAATGGTTTTGTGCCGCCAGGTTCCTGGATAAAACGATGTGTCCGTCTAAGATGCTGCGAACAGCATCGGCAATCGGTTCATTCATATCATCCCCGTCAACAAGCACTGTATAGATTCCGGTTATTGATCCCCGGTCCCCTGTCCCTGAGCGTTCCAGCAGTTTAGGCAACATGGCAAACACCGACGGTGTGTACCCCCTGGTAGCCGGCGGCTCACCCACTGTCAGACCGATTTCCCGCTGAGCCATAGCAAACCGGGTTACTGAATCCATCATCAGCATGACATCCATACCCTGATCCCGGAAATATTCAGCGATTGCCGTTGCGGTCATCGCCCCTTTGAGCCTGACCAGCGCCGGCTGATCAGAGGTAGCCACAACAACAACCGCCCGTTTTAACCCCTCTTCGCCTAAATCACGCTCAATAAACTCCCGCACTTCCCGGCCCCGTTCGCCAATAAGGGCAATGACACTAATATCCGCTTCTGTGTTGCGGGCGATCATCCCCAGCAAAGTGCTTTTGCCAACACCGCTGCCGGCCATTATACCTACCCGCTGCCCACGCCCCAGGGTTAAAACACTGTCAATCGAACGCACACCCACCGCCAGCTTGTCCATAATCCGCCGGCGGTTTAATGGCGGTGGCGGCATAGCGTGCAGCGGGTACTGGGTACTGCTAATCAGCGGTCCCTTACCGTCAATCGGATTACCGAGACCGTCAAGCACGCGGCCCAAAAGCTGCCGGCCAACATTGACCCTGAGCAGCCGGTGTGCAGATACTACTTCGCACCCAGGCCCAATCCCCTGCAGCTCACCGACAGGCATCAGGAGGACCCGGTTTTCTCTAAACCCCACAACCTCGGCCGGAATCGGCTCCCCCTGATTGCGCGGATGAATATAGCACAATTCTCCCAGGTTGGCATTAGGCCCCTGCGACTCAATAACCAAGCCTATAATTTGCGTAATCTTACCATTGAGTTTCATAGTATCAGCGTTATGTATAGCCGACAGATATCTGGCAGGATCAAACACGGTGCTCATGGCAGTGTTTCCTGAATGGCTTTAAATACCATTTCCAGTTTTGTATCCAGCTTCGCATCAACAGTGCCCTGAGCGGTATCAATAACACAGCCGCCGGCCGCGACTATCTGGTCGGCGCTGACGCTAACCGCATGTTCCCTGCCTACCATAAGCTGCAAATCATGTTTAGCCATTAATACCATCTCATAGTCGCCAGGGTTAACGCGGATAACAATGTGGTCCTGATCGCGGACCTTAGCCAGAGCCTCTTTTACTATCGGCAGTATCGTTGCCGGGTTTTCTGCAAGCTCCCGGGCGATTACTTTGCCGGCTACAGCCAGGGCAAGCTCAACAATTTGCCGCTCGGCATCAATAATCATATGCTGTGCTTCCTGCTCAGCCAGCTTTACAGTTCGGTCGGCTTTTTCCACGGCCTGTTGCAAGGTTTGCTGCATTTCCGCCAGCGCCGCCTGCTGCCCTTCCGCCAAACCGGCCTGGTAGCCCTGAGCATGACCTTCTTCCCGGGCCGCACAGGCCAGTTCCCGGGCCTGGGTCTGAGCATCAGCCAGACACCGGGCCGCTGCAGCCTGCGCCTGAGCGAGGATATTGTCAGCGGCGGCCTGCACCTCCTCCAGGCAGATTTCCGGGATTACAGGTTCCGGCTCCGCCTCCACCTCGCACACCGGTTCGGGTACCGGCGGCCGGTATTTGATAATTACCGGCGCCGTTCTTTCAAAGAATACACTTTTTAATATTCTAGACAATGATCTCGTCTCCTTTGCCACGGGAAACCACAATTTCACCCGATTCTTCAAGACGACGAATATTATTAACAATCTTTTGCTGAGCTTCCTCAACATCTCTTATGCGCACCGGCCCCATATACTCAATTTCTTCCCGGAGCATCTCCGCCGCCCGCTTGGAAATGTTTTTATAAATTTTATTGGCTACTTCGCCGGAGGTGGCTTTGAGAGCCAAGGCCAGGTCTTTGTTATCAATCTCCCGGAGTACAAGCTGAAGGGATCTGTCGTCAAGCAGCACAATATCTTCGAATACGAACATCCGTTTTTTGATTTCCTCGGCCAGCTCGGGATTCTGCACTTCCATATTCTCAATGATGGTACGTTCCGTAGTCCTGTCAACCCGGTTAAGAATCTCCACAATTGAATCCACACCACCGGCAGCGGTAAAGTCCTGCGTCACCAGCGACGACAGCTTGCGTTCCAGGATTCTTTCCACATCGCGGATAACATCCGGCGATGTACGGTCCATGGTCGCAATACGTCTGGCAACATCCACCTGCCGTTCCGGCGCGAGGGCCGACACAATCGCTGCTGATTGTTCAGGCTGAAGATAGGCCATAATTAAGGCAATGGTTTGCGGGTGTTCATTTTGGATGAAGTTAAGCAGCTGGCTGGGGTCTGTTTTGCGGGCAAAATCGAAAGGGCGTATCTGCAGGCTAGTGGTCAGCCGGTTTATGATTGATACCGCTTTTTCTGCGCCCAATGCCTTTTCCAGTACTTCACGGGCATAATCCAAACCACCATTGCTAATGTATTCCTTAGCTAAACACATCTGATGAAATTCAGTCAGCACTTTATCTTTTTGTTCCTGCGACAATTTGCGTTGATTGGCAATTTCCAGCGTTAATTTTTCGATCTCATCTTCACGCATGTGTTTTAATACCTGGGCTGAGATGTCAGGACCTAAAGCGATTAGTAAGATTGCTGCTTTTTGTTTGCCTGTCAATTCATTTGACTGGTACATGTCCTTGACCCCTCCCACTATTCTTCCGCCAACCAGGTCTTGATCAGCTGAGCAACATCTTCAGGCCGCGATTTGGCATATTTTTCAACAGTACTGCGCTGTTCTGCCCGTTCTTTTTCCTGGGCAGTCAACTCTTTTACAGCTGCCTGTTCTTCGGCATCAGCAATAGGCTGAGGCTGAACATCAAGCGCCTCGACAAATTCTTCTTGCTGACGCCGCTGAGTATACCTGCGCAACAAATAAAGTATAGCAATAATGGCAATAATGAGCAGTCCTACTTTAAGCATAAGTGCCTGTTGCTGTTGTCTGGCAAGTGCTTCTTCATCTTGCCGCTGTTTATCCGCCAGTTCGGTGCTAAATTGAATGCTTTCCACAGCGATGCTGTCGCCGCGGGCCGGATTAATACCGATGGCACTGGCTACTGTTTTGCTCAGACTGTCCTGCTGGTCTCTGGGCACAGCGGCATCCACGAGTACAGCCACCGTTAGCCGTTTAATAGAGCCTGGTGTACTAACCACTTTTTCTTTGGTTTCATTGATCTCGAAATTACGGATTACCTCTTTTTTCTCATAATCAGATTGAGAGTTATTGCTGGTTACATAGCCGGGAATATTGGATGTTGTGCCAGGCACACCGCCCGGACCCCCGGCGCTGCCGGTATAATTTTCGCTCATTTCCTGGGAGCTGCGGATTATGCCTTTATCATCAACAACCGGTTCAAATATCTGCCTGTCTAACGTACGCTGGTCAAAATTAAGCTCAACATTGACCCTGGCCGCCGCTTTCCCAACACCTAAGGTTTGGTCAAGCAGGGATTGCACGTTTTTTTGCAAATCGTCCTGTACTTTCTTGGTCATTTCAAATTGGGTCAGAGTCGTCGTGCCAGCCATATGCGCTTCTTCGGACTGTTCATTTAACACCCGGGCCAGATGATCGACAACTGTAATATTCTCCGGTTTCAGCCCCTGCACACTGTGCCCCACCAGGTTGACAATACCTTTAATCTGTTGCGGCGACAACTGGGTCGAGGGTTTAAGCTTAAGCATAATGGAAGCTGTGGCCGGCTTCTCGCTTTTCTTATACAGGCTGTCTTCCGACATCACAATATGGACTCTGGCTTTTTCCACTTCTTCCATTTGTTCAATCGTCCGGGTAAGCTCGCCCTGGATGGCTTGCAATAACTGAACCTTATTCTGGAACTCCGTGGTCCCAAACTTATTCTGTTCAAATAGTTCAAAGCCTTTGTTCCCTCTCGGCAAACCCTGACTGGCCAAATCAAGCCGGAGCGTATGTACATCTTTGGATGGCACTAAAACCACAGTGCCATTACTGCCTGTCTGAACTTCATAAGGAACTTTCATTTCTTTTAACTTCGCAGTAACTTTACCTGCATCTTCGGCCTCAAGAGTAGTAAATAAAGGCACATTATCAGGGCGGCCGCCCCACCAGTAGCTCCAAGACAGAATAGCTAAAAATAAGCACGCGGCTGTACCAAGAATAATGTACCTGTGTTTATTATTCATATTTTGCCAAAGGCGCAGAGACTGTTCTTTCAAGTCCGCCATGTCTCCACCCTTTCAGTTAAGGAAAAGTCAATATTTAACTAAATTATTATAAAAGGTACTCTTGGTAATGCTGATTTTTTTCAGTTCGGCATTACACCTGCATCCTCATTACTTCCTGATAGGCGTCGACAATTTTATTGCGTACTTGCATTGTAAGCTGTAAGGCAATTGATGCCTTTTCAGCAGCAATCGTAACCTCGGCCACATCCTGAATCTTGCCGGCAGCAAGGTTCACCCGCGCCTGCCGGGCTTCACCCTGCAGTTCATTAACGCTGGTTAACGCCTCTTGCAGATATTCACCGAAAGCTTTTTCCGGCTGTTGGGGGCTGTCTGGCGCCTTTATTGCCGGCAGTGTACCTTTCACAGGCATTAATTTCAAAGCTTCAATTTGCATGTTATTCTCCTACCTTCCGATATCCAAAGCCTTGGCAGCCATGCTTTTAGCGGCATTGACTGCAGCTACGTTCGCCTCATAAGCTCTCGACGCGGTAATCATATCGACCATTTCCGTGACAATATTCACATTAGGCATCTCGACATAGCCCTCAGGGTTAGCATCCGGATGATTGGGCTCATACATAAGCTTAAGCGGAGCATTGTCTTTAATAATGCCGGTTACCCGCACACCGTTGCCGGCATCGATTTGACGGGAAAGGATCTGGCCAAACGAAGCCTGGCCGGACCGGGGTTCAAACACCACCATTTGCCGGTGGTAGGCACCGCCTTCCGCCGTACGGGTCGTGTTGGCATTGGCTATATTATTAGAGATAACATCCATGCGCAGCCGTTCCGCCGTCATGCCTGAAGCAGCCGCATCAATAGCCCGGAACATTCCCATAATCAGCGTCTCCCTTCATTAATCGCAGACTTAATGCCTGAAAAATATTTATTCAGTTGTTGCGCAACGGCATCGTAATAAATGGAGTTTTTCGACAGGCTGGCCATCTCACTGTCAATATCCACATTATTGCCGTCACTGCGAAGCGTAGTTGTCGTAATTGTGTTAACAGTCGGTTCAACGTTTTTTAGCCCTGACCTTAGAGGCAGATGACGTTCGTGAGTCCGGGCAATTGACGTATTATGAGGCTTCAGTGCCAATGCCAGCTGATCTTCAAAGCTCACTTCGCTTTTTTTGAATTTCGGGGTATTTACATTCGCAATATTGTTACTGATTACTTTATGGCGAAGTGAGGCTGCATCCAACGCTTTTTCCAGTACCGAAACCTGAGTTGATTTTAAAAGTGAGTTAAGCATTGCTCGCCCTCCTGTTAATTTTACATCCATCCCACTTTTTACTAAACAATATTTGTGCACTTTGATCTTACTGCATATTTCTACATAATACGTAGAAATCCTCTAAAAATCTCCTTAAGTTTTTGTAAATAGGGCCAAAAGTCCTAGGGGGCATACAGGGTTTAGGTACTCGGAACTATAAACTCTAGGCCCGCCTGAATTCAGCAAAAAAAATCCAGCTGTATTGAATACAGCTGGATAAACATACAGATTATTTCTTTAATTTTTTCAATTCTTCCAATAACCGCTCATTCAGCACCTTGATGTAAGTCCCTTTCATGCCAAGCGACTTGGATTCAATGACCCCGGCACTTTCAAACTTTCGCAGGGCATTGACAATAACAGAGCGGGTAATGCCGACCCGGTCAGCGATTTTACTGGCCACCAGCAGCCCTTCATTCCCTTCAAGCTCACTTAAAATGTGCATTACCGCTTCCAGTTCGGAGTAGGATAAAGTGCCTAATGCAACTTGCACAGTCGCCTTTTTTCTGGCTTCCTCTTCAATTTTTTCGCTGCGGTCTCTGAGCATTTCCATACCGACAACCGTAGCGCCATATTCCGCCAGTACTAAATCATCATCAGTAAACTCAGCACTGAATTTGGCAACAATCAGGGTGCCAATGCGGTCACCCACCCCATGAATGGGGACAATAGTTGTAAATTTGTCGTTAAACATACAACTTGTGCCATCACTAAAAGTGCACAAGCCGCCTTCTAATCTAAGATTCGGCGATGTCAGATCAATCTTCAGCAGCCAGTTTACATAGCGTTCAGGAAATTTACCCATTTGCAGTACTTTATCCCGCATAAGATCACACTCAAAATCATCAATCAAAGCAAATCCCAACACCGAGCCATCTTTATTGACAATATAAACATTAGCAGCCATAACTGTGCTGAGGACTGTGGCGACCTCGCTATATTCAACATTTTCCGATTTCTGAAGCAATTTATTGATTGTTCGTGTGCGTTCCAACAATGACGACATGATATTCCCCTACCTTTCATAATAAGACAAATAACTATAAAATATAGTGACTAAGATCCTGATTAACAACGATATGGTCTAGTTTCGCTTTTACATACTCACGGTTAATAATAATCAGCTTTTCAACGGTGTCAGGAGCATCAAAAGCCAGATCCTCCAACAACTTCTCCAGGATAGTATGTAACCGGCGGGCGCCGATGTTTTCTGTCTGGATATTTACCTTGCAAGCGATGTCTGCCAGTTCATCAATAGCGTCCTCTGTAAACTCGATTTTTATACCTTCAGTCTCCAGGAGACTGATATATTGCTTGATTAATGCATTCGCCGGCTCAGTCAATATTTGACGCAAATCTTCTTTTGACAAACTAGTCAGTTCAACCCGAATTGGGAAGCGTCCCTGCAATTCAGGTATTAAATCAGATGGTTTGGAAACATGGAAAGCACCGGCAGCAATAAATAAGATATGATCTGTTTTTACGGGTCCGTATTTAGTTACAACAGTCGAACCTTCCACAATCGGCAATATATCACGCTGAACCCCTTCCCGCGAAACATCAGGACCGGAGCTTTGCCCCCGGCCGGCAATCTTATCAATCTCATCGAGAAAAATAATGCCGGAATCCTCAGCAAGACTAACTGCACTGGCCGTAACCTCATCCATGTCAATCAGCTTTTGCGCTTCTTCCTGGATA
The DNA here is from genome assembly GCF_007641255.1 of Sporomusa termitida. NCBI lineage: Bacteria > Bacillati > Bacillota > Negativicutes > Selenomonadales > Sporomusaceae > Sporomusa > Sporomusa termitida. Next base: position 1,958,042 of record NZ_CP036259.1, on the reverse strand, counting down.
AAAATTTTACGGGCGCTGGCAATCGTTACTTTACGTTTCTTTTGTTTCTTGGGCAGCAGATTACCAAGCATATCCTGGATATTCATGCCCATTTCCTCGATCCCGGTGCCGGCAAACATACCCATTGCCGGCGGCGCAGCATCTTCGACCGTAATCTCTATGAGTTCGTCTTCCAGCTCGCCGCTGCTGAGGCGTTTCCGCCACCATTCACGGCCGGTATTAAAGGCCGGCGACTCTTCCGGTTCCGGCGGTTTATCCTGGTTGGTGCCCATGCCGCCGGCAAACAGCATTTCAAAGGGATTACGGGCAGATTCTTTTTTTGCCGGCGGCACAAAATGATCAAGGATACGCTCATCCGCCAGCACCTTTGCCTTATCATTTACTTCAATTATCTTATGTTGTTTAACTATCCGGATGGATGTTTCCACCAGATCACGCACCATCGATTCGACATCACGCCCAACATAACCTACTTCAGTAAATTTAGTTGCTTCGACTTTAACAAAAGGAGCATGCACAAGTTTGGCCAGACGTCTGGCAATTTCTGTTTTGCCGACACCGGTAGGGCCAATCATTAGAATATTCTTAGGGATAATCTCTTCCTGAAGCTCTGCTGGCAATCTCTTGCTGCGCCAACGATTTCTCAAAGCCACGGCCACTGATTTTTTCGCTTGGTGCTGACCGATAATATACTTGTTTAATTCATTAACTACCTCTTTGGGTGTAAGTTCCAGCAAAATCATCCCCCCTTGTAACTATAACTCTTCTACTGTAATATGATCATTTGTGTATACACAAATATTAGCGGCAATCTCCAGGGCAGTCCGGGCAATAGCCTCGGCCGGCAAAGCAGAATGCTGCACCAGTGCTCTGGCAGCGGCCAGGGCGTAAGGGCCCCCGGAGCCAATAGCAGTGACACCATCATCTGGTTCAATAACCTCACCATTGCCGGAAATAATAAGCAGGTGAGCAGCATCAACCACAATCAAAAGCGCTTCCAGCCGCCTTAAAACCCGGTCAGAACGCCATTCTTTAGCAAGTTCAACCGCTGCTCTCATCATATTGCCATTATACTCTTCCAGCTTGCCTTCAAACTTCTCAAATAAAGTAAAGGCATCAGCTACCGAGCCGGCAAACCCGGCTAATACTTTACCATGGTAAAGCCGGCGGACTTTTTTAGCATTATGCTTCATTACCGTGTTTTGACCAAAAGTTACCTGCCCGTCACCGGCTATGGCAGTTTTCCCCTGATAGCGAACCGCAACAATCGTTGTAGCATGGAACATAAGTATCACCTCCGAGGAAATTTAGGCCCGTGGATGAGATTTTTTATAACTCGCTTTGAGCCTTTCGGTACTTACATGGGTATAAAGCTGAGTTGTGGATAAATTAACATGCCCTAACAGCTCTTGTACTGACCGCAGGTCAGCACCATTATTTAAAAGATGAGTGGCAAAAGTATGCCGAATACTGTGAGGAGTAACATTTTTCGCAATTGCCAACGCCTCAACATATCGCTCAACAATGCGTCGTATACTCCTGTCGGTGAGGGGCCCACCCCGGTTATTGACAAACAGGCGCTGATGGGTTTTCTCTTGTTGCCGGCCATATTCACCAGGCTTAGCACACAGTTTGCTGCGCGAACTGATCAGATAACTTTCCAGAATCCGGGCCGCACTCCGGCCCATAAGGACCAGCCTTTCCTTGGCCCCCTTACCGGCAACAATGATTGTGCGGCCGGCAAAATCAATATCCGGCAGGTTAATCCCGGCAAGTTCACTAACCCGGGCCCCGGTTGCGTAGAGAACTTCCAATACGGCTCTGTCCCTAAGACCCAAGAGGCTGTTGTCCGGCAAGGAAAGCAATTCGTTGATTTCCTTAGGGTCAAGAAAAACCGGCAGTTTTTTTTCCAGCTTAGGTGTTCTGACAGTAGTAAAGACATTTTCAGATAAAATATTTTCCCGGCATAAAAACCGGAAAAACGACCTAAGCGCCGCAATTCGTCGCATAATGGTCGCTTTGGCATACTGCTCAGATTTTAGATAAGCCAAATAACTACGAATTAAAACCGGAGTAATCTTAATAAGCAGAGCCTCCTCAGCCTCTTGTCTAGACACAAAATCCATAAACTGCAAAATATCACGCCGGTAATTGTGAATAGTGTGCCGGGATGCGTTTTTTTCAATTTTTAGGTAAAGCATAAACTGGTCCAGCAGTTGGTATATGTAGTCCAATTCTTCACTTTTAAACATGTCTGTCACTCAATCTTTCGCCTGTTACCTAACTCTGGTCTTGCGGAAATTACTATTATACTAACATACCTGCAGCAATTCCGCAAGATTATTGTCAAATTATTCAAATAAGTTCTCCATAACCTGCAATGCTCTTTCAGCAATGGCTTTATTTTTCAGCTTCTTATCTTTAATCTTATGCCCCAGCGGCGGCAACAGACCAAAATTTATATTCATAGGCTGAAAACCAGCCGGCTCGGCCTGCGTAATATAACGGCACAGGGCGCCATGAGCTGTTGCGGGCGGAAACACCAGCGGCTCAAGGCCACGCACTATCCTGGCGGCATTTACCCCTGCAACCAGGCCGCTGGCGGCTGATTCCACATAGCCCTCAACACCGGTAATCTGACCGGCAAATAATATGTGCCGGTCCGCCTTCATCTGCAAGGTCGGTTCCAGGATGATTGGTGAATTAATAAATGTATTCCGGTGCATCACCCCGTACCGGACAAATTCAGCATTTTCCAGGCCGGGAATAAGACGGAATACCCGGTTTTGTTCCGGCCATGTAAGATGTGTCTGAAAACCAACAATATTATATAACGATGCGGCAAAATTATCCTGACGGAGCTGCACGACAGCATAAGGCATTTCTCCGGTCTCAGGCTGTCGCAAACCGACAGGCTTCATCGGCCCAAACCGCATCGTGTCAATGCCCCTGGCAGCCATAGCTTCTATGGGCATACAGCCTTCGAAGACAACCATCTTTTCAAACTCCCGGCCAGGCGCAACCCCGGCCCGGGTCAGCTCCTGCCAAAAGCGTTCATATTGCGCCTTAGTCAGCGGGCAGTTCAGATAATCATCATCCCCTTTACCATAGCGGGAAGCACGGTAAATAATAGCCCTATCCAGCGAATCGGCGGTTACAATCGGCGCCGCCGCATCGTAAAAATACAAATAATCACTGCCGGTCAGGCGGCCAATCTCACTGGCCAAAACCGGTGCTGTCAACGGCCCGGTAGCAATAACCACCGGCCGGGCCGCCGGAATTTGTGTCAGTTCAGCGTGGATAACCGTAACCCGGGGATGATTGGCAAGGGTCTCGGTAATCATCTGACTGAAACCACTGCGATCAACAGCCAGTGCCCCCCCGGCCGGCACACGATTCGTATCGGCAGCCCGCATAACCAGGGAGTTAAGCCTTCTCATTTCTTCTTTCAGCAGGCCAACCGCGTTTTCTATCGCCGCCGCGCGCAGGGAGTTGCTGCAGACCAATTCAGCAAACTGTCCGGTATGATGGGCCGGGGTCATAACCTGGGGACGCATTTCGTATAAATCCACATCAATACCGGCTTCAGCCAGCTGCCAGGTAGTTTCACTGCCGGCCAGGCCAGCGCCGATTACTGTAACTTTAGCCACTTTTTTTCCTCCGGTTAGCAGCAGGCTTCTTGGCTTTGGCCTGTTTCTCATCATCGCCTGTTTTTTCAGGCACCGCTTTATGCTCAGGTGATTGCCGGGTTGAGCAGGCTTCGTTGCTGCACACGGCGGCAACACCGCCATTCTTATATCTGTGCCGCACCATAAAGGCGCCGCACACCTGGCAATTCTCCTTTAACGGCATATCCCAGGTATTAAAATCGCATTCCGGATAGTTTTCACAACCATAAAAAACCCGGCGCCGTTTGGTCCGGCGTTCAACAATAGCCCCCTTGCATTTCGGGCACTTTACGCCGGTGTCTTTTAAAATAGGTTTAGTGTTGCGGCAGGCTGGAAAACCCGGGCAGGCCAGGAAATTCCCATACCGTCCCTGCTTAACAACCATCATCCGCCCACAATTCTCACAGGGAATATCAGATACTTCAACAGGCAGTTCAACCTGCCCGATTGCTTCTTCGGCAAAACTTAGATCTTTGGCAAAAGGGCCATAAAATTGTTCTAAAACACTTAACCAGGATGCATCGCCTTCAGCAATATCATCTAATTTATCTTCCATACCGGCCGTAAATTCAGCATCAACAATTTTATCAAAATACTGCTTCAACAGATCAAGTACTACAAAACCCAGCTCGGTGGGAAAAAATCTTTTCTCAACCCGCTCCACATACCCCCGGTCAACAATCGTCTCTATTGTCGGAGCGTACGTACTAGGCCGGCCAATCCCTTTTTCCTCCAGCATTTTAACCAGTGATGCCTCGGTATAGCGGGGCGGCGGTTCGGTAAAATGCTGCTTGGGGTCAATTTTACTTAATTTAACGATCTGCCCCGGGGTGAGAACAGGCAAAGTAGTCTCATGATCCAGATCGCTGTCGGCTGTTTGTTCTATTTCCTTGCCCTTACCAATCATCCCGCTGAACGCTGCTAAAAAACCGGGGAACTTAAGCTGCGAACCCGTAGCTTTCAGCTTATACCGGCCGGCAGTAATCTCTATGGTCAGAGTGTCATAGACGGCGGCAGTCATCTGGCTGGCAATAAATCTTTCCCAAATAAGCGTATACAATTTTAGTTGATCTTTGCTGAGATTTTTATCAATCGCAGCCGGAGCCAGCTCCAGGGTAGTGGGCCTGACCGCCTCATGGGCATCCTGGGATTTTTTATTGGCATACACCGGCGCTTTGGCCGGCAGATAATCCAAACCAAATTTCTGCTCAACATAGGTTCTTGCCTCTTGCTGAGCGGTGTCGGCTACCCGGGTTGAATCAGTCCGCATATAAGTAATAAGACCGACTTGACCGGCACGGCCAATATCCAGGCCTTCATATAATTGCTGAGCAACCATCATCGTTTTCCGGGATGTAAAGCCCAGTTTGCGGGCCGCCTCCTGCTGGAGGGTGCTGGTGGTAAACGGCGGATAGGGATTACGCTTTCTTTCCCGCTTTTTAACATCACTGACCACATATTCAGCTTTTTTTAAATCATCGACAATACCAGCCGCCTGCAGCTCATTAGTAACCGACGGCTTGGTACCGTCAACGGCAACTAGTTCAGCATCAAAACCTTTGGCATTATTCTTTTCTTTGAGTTTAGCGGTTATCGTCCAATACTCTTCCGGCACAAAGGCCTGAATCTCTTTCTCCCTGTCGCAAATTAGCCTGACAGCAACCGACTGAACCCGGCCGGCACTAAGGCCTTTGCGGACTTTGCGCCATAAAAGGGGACTCAGCTTGTAACCCACAATTCTGTCAAGTATCCGCCTGGTCTGTTGCGCATAAACCCGGGGCAGGTTGATGGGGCGCGGCTTTTTAACAGCCTGCTGAATGGCCGGTTTGGTAATTTCATTAAATTCAATCCGGCAGGTACTATGCTCCGGAATATTAAGGATGTGCGCTAAATGCCAGGCAATGGCTTCCCCTTCACGGTCAGGGTCTGTCGCCAGATATACTGTATCGGCATTTTTTGCTGCTTCTTTCAGGCTTTTAATAAGATCGCCCTTGCCTCTGATGTTAATGTATTTAGGCTCAAAGCCCTGCTCAATATTAACACCAAACTGGCTTTTAGGCAAATCACGCAAGTGTCCCATAGAAGCTTTGACTGTATAGTTTTTACCTAAAAACTTTTCTATTGTTTTGGCTTTGGCCGGGGATTCTACCACAACTAGAGCTTTGCTCACTTATTTCCCTCCCTGGCGGCACAAGTATAGCATTGACCGCTATGTTCGACCGTCAAACCCCGTAATGTGAGTTGCAATAATATATATGCAGCCGTTGCCGGCAGTACATTCAGTTTTGTAACAATTTCTTCAATTCCTATAGGCTCCTCATAATTCAGTAAACTATACACAGCCTGTTCATCCTTGGCTAATATCACGCCGGCCGGCTTAAGCGGGTCTGCTTCCCAGCCATATTCCTCCAGAACATCACCAGCCCCGTCTACCAGCTTGGCTCCCTGTTTGATAAGTCTGTTAGTCCCTTTGCTGCCGCCGGCAAAAATACTGCCAGGCACAGCAAATACATCCCGTCCTTCTTCTAACGCAAAATCAGCGGTGATAAGGGCCCCACTCCTCTCAGCGGCTTCCACGACAATAACGCCCCGGGACAACCCGCTGATAATACGGTTGCGGGCAGGAAAATGCCGGGCCTGGGCCATAACACCCGGGGCATACTCGGAAATTATGGCACCGGTCTCAGCAATACGTGCCAGCAGTCTGGCGTTTTCCGGTGGATAAGAAATATCCACCCCACAGCCAAGCACGGCAATTGTATACCCTTGCTCCAGTGCTCCCTGGTGAGCAGTTGTGTCAATACCTCTGGCGGCGCCGCTGACAATTCCAACCTGGGCGGTTGCCAGCGCCGCCGCCAGCATGCCGGCGGCATTCCTGCCATAGGGCGAAGCTTTGCGCGCGCCGACAATAGCCACAAGCTTATCATGGTTAGGTAAAATCCCCCGATAATACAGAACATAGGGCGGATTAAAGGTGTTACGCAATAAAACCGGATAGTTGTCATTTGTTAAGCTGCAGAGGAATATTCTTTTTTTGAATAATAGCTCGGCCAGGTTATGTACATCTAGCTTGTCCCGGTGGGCGAGTAAATTATTACAAACGGTGTTATCCACACACCTTGATAAAAATAAATCGCCCTGGTCAGCCAACCAAGCCTGCCGGGCGCTACCAAAATAATCAACCAAGGCCTTAATGCGTGAACTGCCAATACCCGGAACCTTCTGTAAGGCAGCCAAGTAATACTGCTCCATATTCAGTTCCTCCACTTTCAGCTCCTATTAAAGACCCTGTACTTGGTAAATCATAATTACTAGCAATTATACCTGGGATAAAATCCATAGGTCAAGAGCCTAGAGTCCTATAAAAGCATTTTTTAACAATATTTTTATATTTTTAACCTTTTAAGTGGCATTCGGCAATAAAATCGGCAATATTTTTAGCTGCATAAGGCCGGCCAAGTAAAACTGCCCGCCGGCGCAAAGTGATAAAATCATCGTCAGTGGTAAATAATCTAGTCAGTATCGTTGCCAGTGCGGTCAAAGAATCGGCCCTGAGTGCGGCCCGGTGATTAAGCAAATACCGGGTATTTGCTTCTTCCTGACCAGGTATAGGGCGATAAATAACAAGGGGTACCCCCATGGTAAGAGCCTCGGCCGAACTCATGCCCCCGGGTTTAGAGATCAATACATCGGCGGCACGCATCAGTTCGTGTACATTATCCACAAAGCCGAAGACCCTGACCGGCTGCCTGCTCGTTGCTTGCATTTGCGCCAGGCGCCGGTATAACAACTGATTTTTGCCTGCTACCGCAATAATCTGCACAGGCCTGTCAAGTTGGTCGCATACTGCAAGGATTTCAGCCATTGGCAGCACCCCGGCCCCGCCCCCCATAATCAGGATTGTTTTGCGGCCCGGACTAAGTTTAAGCTCAGCCAGTATTTGCTCTTTGTTACCTGGCTGGCTGAAACATTCACTGACAGGTATGCCTGTTACAACGATCGACTGGGGGAGGATTCCCTGCTGACTTAAATAGTCGGCCATAGCCGGGTGAGCCACAAAATAATGCTCAAATTCCGGATAGACCCAGAGCCGGTGGGCCACAAAGTCAGTAATAATTGCCGCCGCCGGTACCGTAATCAGGCCTTTCTTTTTGAGCCAGGCGACAAGGCCGGCCGGAGTGGCATGGGTACAGACGATGACTGAGGGTTGAAACTGTTTAATATAAGCCACCATACGCCGGGCAAACAGCTGGCTGACCAGCTCCCGGCCCAGCAATGCCAGCCGGCTCTGATTGCCCCAGCCATACATTGCGCCATAGGCTTGAGGAAAAGTAGCAAGTATTTGTAAATAACCCTTAAGTACTGTCCGGCCGATAAACGGATGACAGAAATCAAATATACTGCACAGTTCCGTATGGCACGAATGGTGTAACCTAAGCAGCTGACTCACAGACTGGGCTGCTTTAAAATGCCCGGCCCCAATCGGGGCACTCATAAATAAAACCCGCGGTTTAACCAATCGCATTCGCCTGCCAAGAAGTTTTTATTGTACCATAACGGTTAACCTGGCTGTCATCGCCGGTTGCCGCCAGCAAGGCCTGTACTGTTTTTCCTTTATATACTGCACAGTCCCCGGCAATCTCGGCCAAAGGAATTAACACAAATTTCCTGTCAGGCAGCCGGGGATGAGGTAACGCCAGAGTGTCAGTAGCCATTTCTACATTATGATACAGCAGAAGATCAATGTCAATATTTCGCGGCCCCCACCGCACCGCCCGCACCCGGCCCATCTGCCGTTCAGTGTCAAGGCAGACCGCCAGCAGTTCCACCGGCGGCAAATCAGTGGTAATGGCAATAACCGCATTGAGAAAATTGGGCTGCTCCTTAAGCCCGACCGGTTCCGTCTCATACAATGAAGATACCCGTTCAAGCCCAATGCCCGGATGAGCCTGCAGGAGCCTGATGGCAGTAGCAATGTTTTCTTCTCTGGTAATATTGCCAACGCTGATATTAGAGCCCAATCCTAAAATAATCATTCACCCTGTCTCCGCACAGCTTCAACTTCAACATACTCCAGGGCGGCAGCAATGGGTACCGAGGGTTTGCGAATCCGTACAATTACTTCCTCTACTAATGGATGCAGCCGTAAAACCTCCCCGGCAATCCGGTAAGACAGGGCTTCCAGCAGTTGAAACCTCTGATTCTCTACGATTTCTCTGGTTTGATTATAAATTGTAACATAATCTACAGTCTCTTCCAGCCGGTCGCTTTTACCGGCCTGGCTTAAATCGGCTTTCATGTCCAGATCAACATAAAAGCGCTGCCCTAATTCCCGTTCAAATTCATACACCCCGTGAAAACCGTAAAACACCATATTTTTTAAAGTAACTCTATGGCTCACCGCTAGCTACCCCCTACTGATATTTAGCATTTGTTATCACATCTGTCATCCGGGCAATGCGGGCTATCGCCTTTACATCATGTACCCGGACAATATTGGCCCCTTTGGTAATTCCCCAAGCGACAGTAGCGCCTGTTCCTTCTACCCGGTCATCAGGCAGCGCCTTTAAAATATCGCCAATGAATCGTTTGCGGGAAGTGCCTAACAATATAGGGCATCCCATCGATTTTAGCTCCTCCAGGCGCGCCATTACCACTAAATTAGCCGCCGGCGTTTTGCCAAACCCAATGCCCGGATCGATAATAAATTGTTCAGCGCTGATACCTGCAGCCTGGCCGATTTCAACACTGTGCCGCAAAAATTCAAGAATATGGGCCATAATATCCCGCTGATACACTGTCCCTTCCTGATTATGCATAACTACCACCGGCACCCCGGCTGCCGCAATCACCTTAGCCATTTCGGGGTCAGACTGCAGACCCCAGATATCATTGATCATATGGGCGCCGGCTCTAAGGGCCTCCCGGGCCACACTGGCTTTATAAGTATCAATAGACACAGGCACACCGGCAACAGCCAGTACCTTTTCCAGGACAGGCATTAACCGGTCCAGCTCTGCCTGCGCCGATATTTTCTCTGATCCGTAGGGTCTGGTAGATTCAGCACCGATGTCGATAATATCGGCCCCGTCTTTAACCATTTGTTCGGCATGCTTCAGGGCGGCATCAATAGTATTAAACTGCCCTCCGTCCGAAAAAGAATCTGGTGTAAAATTTAAAATTCCCATAACCAGTGTTTTCTCCGGCGTAATCGCCAGCCTGTGCTGGCCAAGCTGATAGTCGCGCCGCGGGAAGGCTTCGCTGGCGGCAATGACAGCCTCCAGCTCCTGGGCCAGTTTTTTCAGCCCCCAGGGCTGAACCTTAAGCTGGGGGATACATTGTTTATAGTGTTTTAAACTCCCGCTTAAGAGTACATCTGTGTATTGATCGCTAAAATCGGCCGCGCCCCTGGAGACTGAGGCCTCGCCGCCTTTAGAAAGAAATGTCTGTTTTAGAATAAGCGCAGCTTTACTTAACACTTTTTCCACTTTAATCGTCTTATATACGGCCTTATTAGACATAATAGCCGCACCGCCAGGATCACATTGAATCTTGTACAGCTCGGCCTTCGCCTGGTCTTGATTTTTTATCTCAATTACCCGCATATTGTATTGCATTAGCGCCCTCCCCTATTGCGACAAAATATAATTTTATTGTATCATAAAATTATGTAGAATAAAGATTATTATGCAAATTTTAGAAATTCAGCATTTATCTCGGCAATATCCAGGGCGGCTTTTATAGCAAACAACGCTTAGCGCCGGATTTTTCCTAATCCGGTTGCGCCAATGCCGTTTTTTGAAAACACACCCAGCGACCCGCCTTTTACCGCAAAGAACCGGGAGAAAAGCACAACTTTACTTGCAATTCTCCGGAAACAAGCTATAATTAGAAATAGGTGGGAATTAAAAAGTCGCCGTGACCTGAAAGTGTAACCAGCACTTCCAGGCCCGCGCAAGGTGCACGAACACCTACACGTAACAGCAAGCTGTCCACGACGACATTTCTATTATACACCGGGCTTCCGCCGCCGACAAGCGGTGGGAAAGGGAACGCGGGTATAAGGGATGTTGCCGCCGGCGCCGGGCTGTGAGTGCGACTGGACGCAGCAAACCATTCAGCCTCCCTCAACTAACCAATCGTCAGCAGCCGGGCAACCAGTGACTTGCCGGTTTGACCGCCTGCTGTCCAGGCCGGGTATGTCCGGCTTATTGGGATTGAGGATTAGCAAGCATCGAAGCACAACGCATGTGTAGGGTAACAACCTGCGCATGCTTTTTAATTTCCCCCTGCAAACAGCTGGCGGCAGGGCCTGCAGCCTCTGCCCCGGCCTAAGTATGGGGGGATAAAATTGATTGACAAAAAAGAGACCCGGCTCCTGCCAACAGGCCATATTGCCAACTGCCGTGACACCGCTGCCGGCTGCCGCCGCTGGACCGGCCGGGCCGCAGGCGCCAGACGCCGGCCCGGGGCCGGCCAGGAGGCGGGGGTTATGCTGAACAGGATGTTAACCCAGGCCTTTGACCAGTACGTGTTTACCAGGGTGGACCATATCCTCAACCTGGCCGGCACTACCGACGCCGGCTACAGTAAAACGGCCGCGGAGGTCAGCGCCGCCCTGGACCGGCTGCTGGTACTGGCCCGGGCCCTGAAAGCCGAGCAGCCGGCGATGACCGGTTTGGTCATGGATTTCGAGGCGCTCACGGCGCTGGAGTCCGGACAGGCGGCGGAAATTGCCTATAAACAGGGGTTGCGGGACAGCCGCCATATCCGCCGGCAGTTTATTGCCTGCCTGCAGCAGCAGGGCTGAAGGTTTCCCGCAGACAGGTATTGCCTGCTTTTTACCAGAGCGACGCCCCCGGCGACGGCCGGCGGCCGTCGCCTGGTTTCTTTGGGGCCCGCTTAGCGCGACGCCCCTTTTTGTTCATTATTTATGTTGGCGGCCAGACTGGCCAGCTGCTCCGACATGGCCATAAGCGTCTGGCTGTGAGCCGTAAGGTCTTGAATAGTATTGGCCTGATGCTCGGTAACTGCATCAATCTGATTTATTTCAATGCCAATTTTCGCAATTGAGTTTTTAATATTATTCAGGATTGTGGTAATCTGGGTTGCCGAACCGGCACTATTGGTGGCCAGCTTACGGACTTCTTCCGCTACGACGCCAAACCCCCGGCCCATTTCCCCCACCCTGGCGGCCTCAATGGCAGCATTCAGGCCTAAAAGATTAGTTTGGCTGGCAACATTTTTAATAAAACCCACAACAGAATCCGTAGCGGCCACCTCTTTATTGGCAGCCACTGACATATCTTTAAGAATGCGACCGCTGGCTGCCAGTTCTTCAGCCTGCGCCAGGATAGACTGGATGGAAGAGGCCATCTGGGTAGCTGAACTGGACAACTGCCTGGCCGCCGTTGCCAGCAGGTCTTGACGTTCCATTGATTCGTGAACAGCAACAGCGCCAATGACTTCCCCTTGCTCGTTAATTACCGGCAGGCTGACGGCAATATAAGGAATACCGTAAACCTCACTGCTCACGGCCACAACTACCCGTTGCCGCTGCTGCATTGCCTGGTAGGCAGCCGAGCCCGGTTTGAGTGCTTCGCCAACAACCACCTGGCCTTCGAGTTCAGGAATCGAGTAAGATACCAACCATTTTTCCCGGTCACTCACCACCATGCCAACTTTGCCGTTAACTAACTGGGGAATATACTTTGCAACCATCGTAAAACAGTTCAATAGGGAAACCTCTGCCATCTAAATCCCTTCCTTTACGCCCGCAATTGCCTTACCCTTACCATTTACGGCTGGAACCGCCGCCGCCGCCCGAGCCGCCGCCGTAGCCGCCACCGCCGCCACCGCCGCGGAACCTTAACAGTGAAAGAATGAGGTAAGTAATACTGCCGCCGAGAAACAGCCAGTCAAAAACAAACAGGGCCATTACCCCTGCTCCTACCGCCAGCTGCCCCCACCAGGGCAGGGTATCCCACCAGGACGGATTGGCTGCTGCCGAACGTACTTTAGCGGCTTCAGCGTCAGTATTGATATCAAGTTGATACTCTTGGGCTGCGATGCTGACCAAGGCCTGATAACCATTCCAAATCCCCTGATTATAATCATTGGCGGCGAAATAAGGAAGCATATAGTCATCCTGCACCGCCCCGGTTTTGGCGTCGTTTAACACTCCTTCCAGGCCGTACCCCACTTCAATTCGCGCTTGCCGGTCATCGACAGCCACAAGCACCAGTACCCCGTTATTTAATTGTTTATCCCCAATACCCCACCGGCGCAGAACCTCCAGCGCATATTCCTCTACTGCTGCTCCCTCCAGGCTTTTAACTGTCAGCACGACAATTTGCGCCTTAGTTCTATCTGCCAGTTGGCCGCCCAAAGTGTTAATTTTATTTTTAGTATCTGAATTCAATACGCCGGCATGGTCCTGGACATAAATACTGTGCGTCGGCGCCGGCGGGATCAGGGGTTGGGCCGCAGCCAGGGAAATTAGTAATAGGTATACTACTAAAACAAGCCAGGCCAACCTTTTATTCATAAATTACCCCCTGTTCGGCCATTAGAAATTTACTTGGGGAACTTGTTCCGCGCCTGCGGCGGCTTGAAAATATTCCTTGGGCCCAAAGCCCATCATGCCGGCAAACAAACTGGTCGGCAGCGAGCGTATTTTAACATTATAGCCCTGCACGGCATCATTGTAATCTTTACGGGCTACGGCAATCCGGTTCTCTGTGCCGCTAAGTTCGTCCATAAGCGCCCGGAAATTTTGATCGGCCTTAAGATTAGGATAGTTTTCCACCACCACCAGCAGTCTGCTAAGGGCCGAGTTCAACTCATTGTCTGCCTGGGCCTTGCCTGCCGGTCCCTCGGCCCCGGCCAGCTTGGCCCGCGCATCAGCAACGGCCTGGATTGCCTGCTGTTCATGGGCAGCATAGCCCTTTACTGTAGTAACTAAGTTCGGTATTAAATCAGCCCGCCGCTGCAGCTGATTTTCAATTTGACTCCATTTACCATTAACATTCTCGTTAATACTAACCAATGTATTATAATTGAAAACAGCACTTACCAATAATGCGCCAACGATCACGATAATGACCCATATTGTTTTATTCATATAAAAACCCTCCCTGTTTAATAAAAATACTACTGTTTATTATCTCTAACCGGCTTGAATATAACAACAAATAATAGCCGGTGATTTGCTGGAAATATTGTTAAATTTTCTAGCAGCAACGTAATCACCCCGTATCACGCCGGCTGGAGCAAAAGCCAAACGAGACATCGGTGTGAGCGAACACTACACAACCTACTTAAAAACATGCTTACCACACTTAGTGTCTTGGCCCTGTTATATTTTAGTTTTAGGGCGAGACAAAGTGGTAAAGGGCAAGGAAGCACCGACGACGCCTACTGACAGGGGTCTGCTAGGAGGGGCTGACGCCGCCATTGGCCATTTTGGCCGTCATCAAACTAAAAAGATAATGGGGTCAAGACACTAGGCACCTCCTTGAATACTCAGCTTTATTATCCTATCCTGCTATTTTAAATCATTCTCCATCCTGTTAAAGTTTCCCTGCCTTACGTAATAATGCTTTGTAATTACTAAGAAAAATATGGAGTAATTTAATGGAGTAATTTAATGGAAGGAAACTTAACTGTTTGCCAGAAACACAGGTTCGCCGTAATTTGTGAATTAATATTATATCCTTTTATCGCAGGAAATAGAGCTGCCCCCGGCCGGCGCCGGGGGCTTAACTTATTTAAAAATCATCATAATTGAGTGCCTTGGCCATGTTAAATTTAGTTTTAGGGCGAGACAAAATGGCAAAGGGCAAGGAAACACCGACGACGCCTACTGACAGGGGTCTGCTAGGAGGGGCTGACGCCGCCATTGGCCATTTCGGCCGTCATCAAACTAAAAAAATAATGGGGTCATCAATCAGGTGGAGTGTTTTAGGTGCTTAGCCTCATATTGCCAGATTTCCAGTTTTTTAATAATATTGGGCAGATCAGCCAGCAATTGCTGCAATTCTTCTTCTGTTAAACCTGTGTCTGGTCTTTTGGCATTATCCATGCTATATGCACCTCGCTAATCTAAAATAGATAAATGCGAGATCACAGGTGTGCAACCTCGCAGCTAATGATAATTATTATACACTGTTTCGACAAATTTTACTAGTAAATTATTATCTGCATCCCCTGCTACTTAAAAAAAAGAGACGGGAAAGATAACATGCTCATCTTTAGGATTGAACCCGGTTAACTGCCGGTCAAGCAGCATGGCACACCGTTGCACACTATCAGTAAAGTGGTAATAAAAGGATAAGCCGACCCTATCCGGACGGCTTACCCTTGGTACTGTCACTCACCAGCTTAGCCAATGCCAATTTGCATTTTTCCTTATCCCAGTGCTTTACTAAGTCCGCAAACCGGTTTATAATCGCCCATTCATCATCAAAGGCTCGAAGCTGCCGTTGTTTACGCTGAACTATTTCACCTGGCTGCTTAACAGGCCGGCCAGCGCCAGGACGCGCACCACCTTGTTTTTTCGTTACCAATTCCGATCCCTCCACCACACCACTGCCCCGGCAAAGCAGACGCCAATGGAAATGCCTGTCAGAAGGATAAGAATGTTATCAAGATTCCACGCCATGCGCAGCACCATTCCTGCTGCCAAGATGGCCGTAGATAGCAATACCAGTTTACCCCATTTTGTCATGATTGATCGTGAACGTTAACCAGTTATACGTCCACTTTGCACCCCCTCTCTATACTTTAATTATACTTTAATTTTGATTATTTGTTAATACATAATATCAATTTTACCGGGAACCGTAATAAAAATCTGCCCCACCCCGCTGGATAAAGCCGGCCCAAAGCAAGGCAGACCTCTTACAAGCGGCGACCCGCCGCAGCTACTGCTGGGTTTTTTTCCACTGAATTTCAGAACCCGTGACAGCCGCAATGCAGAGCACCTTCCAGCAGGGTATAGTACCCTGCCGGATTTGCCGGCTAATGCAATTGGTGTACCGGCAGTGTTATATGTTTCATTAAAAAGTCAGAGGCAAAAAATCGGCCTGGTTTTCTAGCTCAGGTCAAACTCCCGCTGGGGCTTTTGGGGGAGTTACTTATTCGGCAGTGCGTGTCAATCTATGGGTATTGTTCTCTAATTGGGAAAATATATAATAAGATTATGCAATCCCAAAGAAAGGTGGTCTGCTTTATGAGGATTCCGGCAGGCCCCGGCCTGGCTCTCGAGACTATATTTATACGAGGCTCTTAATGCTTCCCTTACAGGAGTAATTGCCACCGGCACAGTTTTTTACAAGCGTGCCGGTGGCTTATTTTTTTAGTAGCGTATCAGCCTTAAAACTGTAGGCTAATGGCGCGGAGATTGTTCGTAAAACCAGGCGGAGGCATGAGGAATACCGGACGTATGCCGCTTGACGACAACGCAGGGTTACGGAAAATCTCCCGTCAGTATCCACAGGATTAGGATTGACACGCTGCTGAGGGGTAACCGGCTCCGGCTGGTGGAAATGCTGCCAGGCTGAATAGCCGGCCACAGCCGCCGGTAACACTATGCCAAATGCATAAAGGGCCTGGCATTTGTATATATTAAACACAAGTATTCCCCTCCCATTTAAAGACGCCGCCCATCACTGGCCGGCGTTTTTTTTATTTTAAAATCACGGTAACAACCGAATTATCCTTAGCATCATAAATATCAACGGCCGTATTATCAGCGTCAACAGCATAGCGGCCTTCTTTAACCGGTTTGCCGTCAACTGAAATAGACTGCACAACAGCAAAGGTCCATCCGCATCCCTCCGGCAGCGCATATACCCCGGATTTATCAGCCCGGATTAACTTAATTATTTTCGCCATTTCCACACCTCCAGATATTATGTTACTTTATTATATGCACTTAACTATTTTCGGGAATCTTGTTAAAAGAAAGCTGCTTTAAAAGGCATTTCTATAGCAGCGTCAGCAAAGACCGGCGGCCACTACAATACGTTCAGGAGTAACTTGTTTAGCCAACGCCCGATCAACTCTCATGTTTCCGGGCATAAGAAAAGCGCCCGGTCAAGGACGCTTTTCTTATAATATAAAGGGGCTGTGCTGCACGGTACTAGCGCAGTGGACAACCTAGTACCTTGACAAAGTCAAATATTAGGTTATACAACGCATCTTTTCCCGCACTGCTTCGTTGTCGTCACCTTACAGATTGCCGATCTGCGCGGTTCCTCCGCCTTGCAGTGCGAAAAAATCTACGTTGTCTAAAACTAACATCTAACTGTGCCAAGGTACTAGGCATTCCGTCATAGCAAGGGTTAGCAGTAATTATTTATCATGCAGACTGCCCGCACTGTCAGGCGTATTCTCAGAGCAGTTTTCCTTATCAGGTTCCGGGTCAAAGATAAACCCCGGTAAATCCCCGGCCCAGCCATCAAAAACGCTCAATATTGAAACCGCTAAGCCTTGTAGCTTTGCCCGGCTTGATTTAGGCTCCTGATCCCAGAAATCGATTAATCCGGCAATGTGAGCCAAAAACTTTTGCCGAACCTCATTACTTTGTTTGCTGGCTGCAGAGGCGGTAGTGGGTTCGGTTGCCGCATAGGCATGAACAATATTATTTGTCGGCCTTAATTCGTCGTCCTCGGTAAGGACGAGCTGAAGTTTGTATTGGCTTCTAAAATCCATGGTTTGGCTGAAGCTGCCGCATAAGCGGTCTGAACTAAGGGCAATAATAATATCGCCATCCTGATAGTCTGCAATCATTCTGTTAAATCCGGGCCTGTCAACATCTACAGTAAATCCGTTGTCAATATATGTTTCGCTATCGGCTATCCCCAGCTCATCAGCCTTCTTCCGACATTTTTGGAGCTGGGTTTCGATACTGAACGCACCTTGCCTTTCTTTACTAACCCGAGCATATAAACGGGCTTTCATAATAATATCCCCCCTTGATTACTTTTTCTAACATCCGGCAAAAAGTAAAAACACATAAAAAACAGTCCACCAAAGGGCAGACAACTTATGTATATGTATAGCGGCGTGATGTATATTATAGCCTATGTTCCCCAAGGGAAATCTGTTACTGTAATAAAATCTGCTCATGTAAAAAATCCGCTTCATCAGGAAGGATGAAGCGGCCGGTAAGCAATATTTTATGATAATTTTACCGCTTAGGTATTAGCCTGATTACCGCTAAATAAACGGATAAACCAGAGAAGAATAACCGCTCCGATTATGCTGGTGATAAGTTGCCCAATAATCCCATAAGTGTTAAACCCTAATAAAGATAATGCAAAGCCACCAATAAACGCGCCGGCAACGCCGACAATAACATCAACCCATATTCCAAAACCATGACCACGCATTATTTTTCCAGCGGCCCAGCCAGCCACAGCCCCGATAATCAAAAACCAAATTGTACTTCCTATCATTTGCAAAAACACCTCCGCCACTAGTATGCTTAACTAATATAAAGATAATACGCCAGCGGGCACCAGCTGATTGCCTAATATTTACCCCCAACCAGCAAAATGCAGGACTCCTCTTGAAATAACAAGCACCCGGCTGTGGCCGCTATGCCAGCCAACTGCCGGTGCTTGGCCGTTATTGCTTTCTCTTCACAAAGACGCGGGCTGGTGGTACTGGCTTTCGATAAGCAGTACCACCAGCCCGCGTCTTGTCTAAATAATAGTCGGCCTGGAATCTTAGCTGCGCAGGGAAGCAGTCCTAAGCTCCCAGCTGCCGTCTCCGCCCAAAAGCAGGCGATTCTGGTGATAACTCACGAGTGTACGCCGATGGCCCACGCTTATGATCGTCGTTTTTGTCAGTGCTTTAACTGCCAGCCGGTACACTGTCTGTTCGGTAATTTCATCTAGCGCTGATGTGGCCTCATCCAGAAACAGCCAATCAGGCTTCTGCAGGAGCGCCCGCACAAAAGCCATTCTCTGCTGCTCACCCAAAGACAGCGCCTGCCCCCAATCCATCCACTCATCAAGCCTGCCGGTTAAATGGCTGAGCCGGCAGGCGGTTAGAACGGCCTGCAGATCAGCGTCATTTAACGACCGGGCCGGCCCAGGGTACAACAGGACCTCTCGCAAAGTGTTGATGGGCATATAGGCTTTCTGTGGTATAAACATAAGCCTGGCCTTGCGAGGAAGCCGGATGCGGCCGCTGGCGTAAGGCCATATCCCGGCCAAAGTCCGGAGCAATGTACTCTTGCCGCAGCCGGAGGGGCCGGTTATCAGCAGGCTCTGACCGACAGGAAGCTTTAGCGTTAAATCCTGAACCAGTTTTTGGCCGTTTGGCTGAAAAACATTGACCCCCTCTAAGCCAAAATCGGTATGATGCTGCCGGGAAACAACTTCTGGGTGTGATCTTTCCTCGGTTTGGACGGCCTCCAGAAAGGTAAGGAAATTATTTAGCCGGTTAATAACCGCCCGCCATTGAGCTAACTGGGTAAAGCTGTCGATGATGAAGGAAAATCCGACTTGTACATGGTTATAGGCGTCAATAATCTGAAACATCTGACCGAAATGGATCTGACCGCGAAAATAGAGTGGTGATGCAATCAAGGCAGCAAAAATGACTGAAATCTTTGAATAACCGGTTGTTAGCCACATCAGCTTTTTCCGGACGTCAATAATCTTCATAAAATTGACTACAATCTGATTAAAGCGGTTCATACAATTTTTCTTTTCATTATTTTCGCCACCGTACAAAGCGATGCTTTCAGCATGCTCCCGCACGCGGACCAGGCTGAACCGAAAATCAGCCTCATACCGCTGCTGGTCATATTCCAGCCGGACGAGCGGGCGGCCTACTTTGAGAGTCCAGTAGGTACCCACAATGGCATATGCTAACGCCAACCATACCAAATATCCGTATATCGGTATTTGCTGACCGCCAACCGGTAGATAAAAAACCCCTGATAAATTCCACAATATGATAACAAATGAAAAAACTGTCACCACATCCTGCAAAAAGTCTACCGATAATCTTAGTGTTAGCATGACAAACAATTCAACGTCTTCACTAATCCGCTGGTCAGGGTTGTCGGTAGCATTCCTGGCCATTAACTGCAGCCGGTAGTACGATTTTTTTTTGAGCCAAGCTGACAGGTACCGTTCTGTAAGCCAGCGCCGCCAACGCAGGTGCAGGAGCATCCGTACATAGATCTGATACCCTTTGACAACAATGAATAAAACCCCTAATAAAGCATATTGCTCCATTATTTTCAGAAAGCCGGCATAATTGAAATTCTGGATTGCATCATAAAACGATCCTTGCCAGAGATTAAGCTGGACTGTAATGTACACTAGTACCAGATTCAGCACAATCACGCTGGACAGTAGCAGCCAGGCCGACCATTTCTCTTCCGAAAACCAGTAAGTCCTGGCAATTCTCCAGGCACCGCGCAGCATCACGCCCCTCCGCATCTTCACCACCTCTTTATCGTTATATTGCATTTTTACTAAGAGCAGTACAAAAACGCTAACTAAAAAGTACCGGCTGTGCGCAATGCTTCCCGCCCGAGAAAAATCCGCGCCAACCAGTACTGCCGGCAAGTCCTGGGGGGCGCCGGCAAAAACCGCCTGTGCCTTCACTTAGCCCTTAGACCTGGCTTTACACTTGAGGAAGTCTGACGGAACAAAATAAAAAAGCCGCCCCATCCCGAAGATGAAGCGGCAGCAAAGATGTGCCGGCCTAGCGGTGAGTCACTCGCTCGAACCACAAAAAAATCCCGCCAAGCCCGCCTACCATTGCCATAAACAAAGCTCCCTGCAGATCAAGAACATAAAATCCTGCACCAATACCAATTGCAGTATTACAGGCCCACCACAAAAAATCCATCATAATTAATGCACCCCATTAACGACAAGATTATTATATATGTTATTATATCATCACTACCAGGAAAAATTCTACCTTACTACCGGAACATTACATACCCTAGCCCCACTACCAGTATCCCGCGCTGCAGCTTCAATCCCCTAATCTCTGATTGTACCTCGCGCTCGTATGTCTGCAAGGATTCGTTGGCCTTCGTTAATAAGTCCTGCGCTGTCAGTAAGTTTTGTTTGGCTGCTGTCAATTCGGCTCTCAATACCTGCAACTGATTCTGCAACGCCGCCAAGTCCTTCTGATACTCTCCCAGCTTCAGTCGCGCTGTCTGCAAGTCCGTCTTCGACTCGTCCAACTCGCTCAACAGCTGCCTGTTGTTCTCGTCCAGCTGCTGAAATATCTGTTCTAACCTGATCAATTCCTGTTCGGTCATGCTGTACTGGGCCGAACAGGTACCAGCCGATACCGAAACCAGCAAGCAGGCAAACAGCACCGCTAATAATAGTCTTTTTATCATTGAGAATCATCTCCTTTATCCTGGTTAAACTAAACATGTATTGTCTCCTCTCCCATTAAAACGCCGCCCATCGCTGGACGGCGTCTTTTTTCTTTCTTATCACCGTTCAGCCGAATCAGCCTGGACGTCGAAGCTAGCAAAATTTGCCGCATAAATCCCCTTAACACTGGCTAAATAGTTTGCCAGCGTATCCCCAAAATAACCGCCATGCTTAAGGGCGGCAATATAGTCCTCAAGGCTGGCAGCAGCGTACAGGCCATCTTCTTCGTAGTACCGGAGATATTTGCCAAAATACTCGGCATAGGCTTCATAGCTGGCAAACTGTTTATAGTAGTACTGACCATCCGGTTGCGGTGCGTCATTGGGCGTAACCTGGGTTAAACCGCCGAGATTATAGTACTCACTGGCCAATGTGGAGGTAAAGCCGCCTGTCTCGTGGCACCATTGACAATAAATCCATTCCGGTTTGATAATGTCACCAAAGCCTTCATTGGCTACTGCGGCAGCCTGCTTCGCCAGGTCATAAAAATATTGATTCATAGTTATTTCCTCCTCTTATTGTTAATATATTTTTTATCCAGGCTTCTTGTTACTGCTGTTTTCCGGCTACAAGACACGGGACGGTGGTAATGTCTTTATTACAAGCCACTACTACCGTCCCGCTGCGTTGGCAACAGTCAAAATTACATATAATAAATAACCTTACCATTCTCCGCAGTCTTCCCTGCCGTAAGGACCGCCGGCACAACAGGCCTTTCTGTCACCGTGCATATTGCTAATTTTCTATTTGTAATTGGACGTATAATCCTGTTCTTGTTTGTCAATACTCCTGTAAAAGCTTATGGGAGTACATATGCATGAAAATTATCATTAACCAAAAAGGCGCTAAACAACTTAAATATCTTGTGGGGGAGTATTGTCGCAGTATTTTTCTTTCGGCCGAGTTCCTCTTTGCCGTAATTATGCTCTACTTCAATCAGTATCTACCGGCAACGGTTTATGCCGGTTATGTTAAAGAGACGCTAAACTTTCTTGGCCAGGTTAGTGGCGGCCTGCTTGCGGTTATTTTCGCTGCTTTATCTATTACCGTATCAGTCAACTCTAATTCAATTTTGCTGCAAATTCTTCAAAACGTAAATTCGCTTAGATTTAGGTTTTCACTCGCGCTGCTGGCCATAACGTTCATGCTTATTATTGCCTTGTATATTTGTTCCACCTACATAGCTGCCAACGGCCAATTCAATGTAATGTCTTCCTTTCCCTTAAAAGTAGTAATATTTTTTCTGGCCTATTCAGTCGTTGGCGTTCTGCTCCTGGTGATTGAGACAGTTTCGCAAATAATAAAACCCCTGTCCAAGGAAAAAAATGATTATTAAAAAGACTGCTGATAAGAAAAGACTTGGCTTGTGCCAAGTCCTTTAGGACGATGGCAGAAGCCGCCTGTGCCCTTTAGGGTATAGTCGTTCTTATGTCCGCAGAATTTATTTATAAATTCTGGTAGACTAAAGAAAACATGGCTTGCGCCGTGCCTTAGCGCAGGCGGACGTCGATGTTGCCTTTATCCAGGCGGTAAGTTGTACTTTCTTACAGGACACCAAAGCCCCGGCATAACGCCGGGGCTTACGCATGCATCAAAGCAATCAATTGAGCCCTGAGCAGAATTTCAAATGGCTTTTCGGCACCTATTATGAATAACATTATAAGTAAATCTTCGGCAATTTAATTCGTTTTATGTAATGATAAAACGAATTAAGCGGCCCCTGAGCATCCCCGCCAGGCGGCATCCTACAATAAACACTCTGCCTCATGATCAAGCAAATAAGTTAAATAATCACGGATAATTGCATTTGCTCTGGATTTATCATCAACATTCGCAAAATGAAAGTTACCGTCAGCAATCTGGAAATCGGTAATCCCGTTCATAACCAGCTGTTCTTGTATGCGGGCCGTTAATTTACTTATTAATGATTCTTTCCTATCGCTAGTCATAATATCACAACTCCGTCCTTTTAATTTCCATAATTTGGATATTATTATAACACTATCAGCACAAAAAGCCAATAAAAAAACAGCCCTTCAGTCCTGAATCATACATTTATTAAAGGTAATGTTCTGGGTTGGCGTATTTGCAGATGTTGTTCGGCAATGGCGAATTTATAAGCATCAGTTAATGCTTTACAAATACGAATAATCCCTCCCTTTCTTTATCCGTACATAAACCCATAAAAATGGATAACAAAAAAAACTTGGCTTGTGCCAAGTCTTTTAGGACGCCGGCAGCAACCAAGTTTTTCTTATGTATTCCGCAGGTTCCGTCTGTCCTTGTCCCGCAGCGTCTACCGCCAGCAATAGTTTAGCGCCAGAGCAGTCAGTAGCCATTAAACTGTTTTCGCATCCGGCGGCACCGTTCTCTAGTTTGCGCACATGTTGACTAGCGGCCAGGCGCAAAATAACTACTATGGCTTTCATGTCATTTTCCGGCGCTATGCATTAAATACTAAAAATACAGAAACACTTATAGCAAATGAGTATTGGAGATGATTAACTTTGAACAACCAGACATTGTTATGGGCAAGTATTATATTACCTTGGCTATCTATTGTATTTCTTAAAAAAGAGGATTTGCAACGTTATATGCCAGTCGCATTATTGGGCAGTCTTATTACAATAATTTTCATGGAGGTTGGAATAACTTTAGGATGGTGGGTACCGCAAGAAAATATATTTCCGCTAATAAATATACCACCGCTCTCTTATAGCACTTATTTGATAGGTATTATTTGGATTTTCAAGTTTACTTATAGAAACTTTCTAAAATATCTTGCCACTAATTTAATAATAGATACGGTTCTGTCTTTTGTTATACTACGATGGTTTATTCAGCGAGGTATTGTTGATATTTACATTTCCGGACTAGAAATGTTATTTTTGTCCACCATTATTGCTTTTGCTCTTTATGCTTATCAAATATGGCAGGAAAGCGATGCGGCCGTCAAAATTGCACCAGATTTGCAACCTGCTGCCAGCAAACCCCTACATGAAGAGCCCACAGATAAACCATAAGTTACGAAGCTTTGCGCAAGCCTACGGCTAACTAGCCCTTTAACTCAACAATCTCCATACCTTTCTGGGCTGCCCGGTTATATGCCGCCGCAGCCTCTTCTTCTGTCTCAAAGTATCCGCTAGCGACCCCGGCAATCATCGCTAGCCACGGCTTTTTTAGATTTCCCTATACGCTACGCCCCTTGATTGAGATTTATTTTTGCGGGCTTTTTTTAGACCTGCCAATGAGGTTTCGCTGATAATGTTATCCAGCAAAAATCCCGGCACACGCCAGGGACGCTATGGGTCAATTATAGCCCGGCAGCGACATTATAGACATGTTTTGATACTTGCTACCATATAGTTAAAATATCTCAATTAATTACTAGGGGGGTGGTTGTGTGTGGAATATTTTTTTATTTCTACGAAAAAAACACTTTTACCTGGGAGTTAGTTCACTGATCTTTGTAGCTTTGCTGGTCAGTTTTTGGGTGGTTGACTATATGGATGAGGTGGATCTGGCTGCACTACCTAATCAGCCAACAATACCTCCTAATGGCAATGTCAGCTTGAAAATTAATGTAGCATCCCGTATGCTGGAATTATATAATGATGGTTCTGTGTATAAGGTGTACCGAATAGCTGTGGGCAAAAAAGAGACCCCGACTCCCATCGGTGAATGGACTATTGTCTGGAAAGATTATAACTGGGGAACAGGATTTGGTTCACGCTGGCTGGGCTTAAATGTCCCTTGGGGTACTTATGGTATTCATGGGACCAATAAGCCCTGGTCAATCGGCTCTTTTGCCAGTCATGGCTGCATTCGTATGCGCAATAAAGATGTTGAGGAGTTGTTTGAATGGGTTCCCATCAATACAGCGGTAAAAATTGAGGGTTCCAAGATTAAATTTGCGCGGACACTTAAGCAGAATATGGCAGGCCAGGATGTGGTTCTCCTTCAACTTAGGCTAAAAGAGCTAGGCTATTTAACTGACCGGGCTGATGGTTTGTTTGGAGCCAATACAGATAAAGCGGTAAAGCAATTTCAAGCCGATAAAGGACTTGAGGCCACTGGTCTAGTGACTAAAAAAATATTTGAGGCTTTGGAAATAAAGTCTGAAATATGATCAGGCTCTATTTTTGCCCCGACAGAAAATCAAACAAATATGCCGGAATATAATTTTCATTTTTTTACAAAACGAAAAAGCCGCCCCACCCCGGAGGATGAAGCGGCGCATTCGATTATTATCGATAAGTTATTATTTTTTCTGAGCTTTAATCTGCTCCAATATACCGCTTTCTTGCAGTGTTTTCTGTAGCTTTTGGCTATCAGCAATCCATTTGTCTGTTGATTCTTGGGGACCCAAATATTCTACCTGATTGCCGACCCTCTCCATATTCTCCTTAAATGCAGGGTCATTTATGATAGCCTTAAACCTTTCTGCCAGCTTATTTTTAACCGCAGCCGGCGTTTCCTTGGGAACTGCGATTCCATGCCAATTGTCTATAGTGATGTCAATGCCGAGCTCTTTAAAGGTTGGTACATGGGCAAATACCGGATCAGTCAGGCGGTGTGCACTCGTTACGGCCAGGATTTTTACTGTACCTTTTTTTACATGCTCCTTAATGGATACAGGGTTAATAAATATAATCTGAACATGCCCCCCTAATAATGCAGATATTGTCTCACCCCCGCCTGAAAAAGGAACTTGCTCAATTTTAATGCCGGCATCATGATTTAGCATCTCACACAGTACATGCGAAAATGAACCCGTGCCTGCATTTCCGAACTTTAATTGTTCCGGGTGTTTCTTGGCATACTCAACTAAGTCATTCAGTGTTTGATATGGTTGGTCTGCCTGGACTGCCAGCAGCATAGGCACTGATGCTATTTGCGCAATCGGGCTTAACGCAGTTATGTAATTATATTGGCCTGAACCGTAAAGGGACAATAATAGCGTTTCACCCGCAGTAGCACCTGCAGTATAGCCATCGGCAGGTGCTACTGCCAGTTCGTTCCAGCCCAGAGCGCCAGAGGCCCCTGGTCTATTAAGAATGACTAAAGGCTGACCTAAATGGTTGAAAGCATAATTTTTCTAATGAACGTATCGTCAGATCCAAACCACCACCAGGACTGAAGGGAACAATCATGCTAACAGGCCTCTCAGGATATTTTTCATGTGAAACAGGCATTGCTGCCTGTTCTACCTCGCCACAACCCCCTACCATGATAGAAACAAGCAAAAATGCTACTGCTAATAAGACCAGTACTCTTTTCCGCACTACACTCTTACCTCCTCGTTCTGCAAAATACTACCCTTCGGACAAACTATAAATAAATTATAGGTAATTTCTATGTCATAAATTGTCATTTGAGGCATAAAACATAAAAAAGCCTCGCCACCCCGAAGGACCGCACAGGGCCGCAATTCGTTGCAGAAGCCGGGCCGGCCAATCATTCCAGTATTCAGCAGAAGGTATTCTGCCTCTTGCCATTTTGTAACATCATTGGAAAATAAATAAAGGTTCAAACTTAAGAAAAATTTAAGAAATAATTGCTAAGATAAAGTCGTACCAAACAAGGTACTAAAAAACATTCAGAAAGAGGTTGAAGATATGTTTACTAAAAATAAAACTGTTATGTCTCTTGCATTAGGATTAGCGATGGTGTATAGTGCTGGCACCATGTCCGCCTTTGCCTCCCCGAATGAGCAGTTGCAGGAAAGACCGCCGCTTGTTCAAGCCCAGGACCAAAATAATCACCCCCACCCCAATCAGCACAAACCAAATTGTAAGAAAAACCATCCAATCAATGAACCATGCAATACAGGTGATAAAAAACCGGTTCCTCCTAAAGATAGCCAGAATAAAAAACCTGTATCACCTAAAAAGCACGATGAAAAGAAACAAATGAATTCCCAATTCGAGAATCAACAAGACATTCCCAATCGGGACCGATAAAGCATAGCTAAAGAGAAGTGGTTGAGCCACTTCTCTTTTTTTTTAATAGCGGGACATTAATAAAGTTAATACTATTTCCTGGAAATATTTTCAATATTTTACCCCGTATTTAACACCGTGCTCGATTACCACGGAAAACGGGGGGTTTTAGCCCTCTCTAAAACTAAAATCCACAATTCCTTATTATGCAAATTCTTATAGTCAGCCCAACAATCTTATTCTCCGCCGGGCACCAGCCCGTAATCTCCCAAATCGCACACCGACCGGTGCAATCCATCCTGGCCGGCCGCCATCCGACAATATATGAAATCGGCATTCCTGGCACAATCAAGCAGTTGGCGCTTTTTCGGCCCCGACAATGGCCCTCACATCTTACTGTCGGCATGGTTCAACTCCAAGATCCCT
Source organism: Sporomusa termitida (assembly GCF_007641255.1). Taxonomy (NCBI): domain Bacteria; kingdom Bacillati; phylum Bacillota; class Negativicutes; order Selenomonadales; family Sporomusaceae; genus Sporomusa; species Sporomusa termitida. The sequence goes on along the minus strand of NZ_CP036259.1, from coordinate 1,930,577 downwards.
ATTTTAGTGCAATCCAGCTTTGACACGTATTAAACACGTATGATATACTCAAACTAGCAGGAGGGGATTCGTGTCATGCCGATGAAAGTCAGAGAAATACTTAAACTCTTAAAACAAGATGGCTGGTATGAAGTAGAACAGGAAGGCTCACATCGGCAGTTTAAGCATCCTGTTAAAAAAGGCAAGGTTACGGTGCCTGTTCATGGCAAAAACGATGACCTGACGCCTAGAACGGAAAAATCAATACTAAAACAAGCAGGGCTTATTTAATAGCACTGCTTGCAAAGGAGGTTTATGTAGTGCGTGATTCTTATATTTATCCGGCAATCTTTGAGAAATCGCTACAAGGTAAATACGGCGTTTCTTTTCCCGATCTCCCCGGTTGTATATCAATAGGCGATAATCTCCAGCATGCTCATGAAATGGCTAAAGAAGCATTAGGACTTCATCTCTGGGGAATGGAGCGCGACGGTGATGATATTCCCGCACCGTCCTCCATTGATAGCATCGAATTAGCAGGCGGCGAAGTAATCGGCCTAATTGAAGTCTGGATGCTGCCGATTCGGGCTGAGCTTGACAATCGTGCTGTCAAGAAAACCCTTACTATTCCTCGCTATCTCAATGATATAGCAGAAAAACAAAATGTGAATTTCTCCAAAGTACTGCAGTCTGCGTTAAAAGACCATCTCGGTTTACATGCTAAGAAAAAACCTATAAAAAAACAGCCTTAACCGCTGTCAGCTCCTTTGCATACTCAAAGCCGCCCTTTGCCGGAGCGGCTTCCTTGCGTTCATATCTCATGCTACTATTTTATCACAGCCAAAGTCAAAAAAGTGTCGCCAATTTGTCGCCATTTAGATAGCTTCCAATGCCGCCACACCAAACAAAGCTACGGCAAACTTTTTAAGTAGCGAGTTTAATAGCCATAGATATTCCCGGCTCAGATTATCATTTTCCCAGTTAGTTAAAGTCCTCTGTGGAATACCGGTTTCGAGCTCAATTTGCTTTTGGGATTTACCAAGTTTCTGTCAGAGCGAATGAATTCTTTTTCCAAAATCCACCTAAATTCACCGCGCAATACAGGAATTTACATTTCCTTTCGCGAAAATTCACTAGATAAAAATGCTTACTGAAAGGAGTTTTTATAAAAATGTTTGATAAAACTCTATTTGGCTCTAGGCTTCGAGAACTCAGGAAATTACAGGAAATCCCAGCCCAGCAAGTAGCCGATGCTTTTGAAATTCACAAGGCCAGTTTGAGTAATTTAGAATGTGGAAAGAAATCTCCTAGTATTGAACTGGCTGTTGCCCTAGCTGACTACTTTAATGCCAGCCTGGATTATTTGGTAGGCCGGTCAGACAATCCGGAAAGGAGATGATTGAATGATCTGCCCCAATTGCAAATCTACATGCAACCCTGCATCCTGCTTATGGCTATTATTATACTTTAACTGGCACTTATTTTATTAAGGCCCGGAAAGAAGCTGGGCAAACGAGTTTGCCGCTCATAAAAGAGTTTACAGGTTATTTACTGGCAATAGTTTTAAATTCATTGCGGAATTGAATGGCCTCCCCAATGTGTCTTGCTTCAATTTGTCCAGCCTCATCCAAATCAGCGATTGTCTGGGCCACTTTAATAATCCGGTCATAACCACGGGCACTGAGATTCATCCGGCTAAAAGCCTGTTTAAGCAAATTCGCCGCTTCTGCTGTCAGGTGACATATTTTTTTTATATGTTTATGCTGCATTTGCGCGTTAGCATAGAAGCCAAAGTGTTGCAGACGCTGATGTTGTATCAGCCTCGCCGCCGCTACCCGCCGGCGAATCGCAGCCGACGATTCCTGAGGTATATCTTTTACTAAATCATTATACTCAAGGCGTGGCACATGAATGGATATATCAATCCGGTCTAAAAGCGGTCCCGATATTTTTTTCTGGTAACGGCGTATATCTCCCGGTGTGCACGAGCAATCCCGGGCTGGATCTGAGCTAAAGCCGCACGGACATGGGTTTAATGCTGTAATCAGCATCAGCTTGGCAGGAAAGGACAAAGTGGCATTAACCCGGGCAATAGTAACCTCGCCATCTTCGAGCGGCTGCCGGAGAACTTCCAGTATGGCCCGCGGAAACTCAGCCAACTCATCCAAAAACAGGACGCCATTATGACTTAGTGTAACTTCCCCCGGCCTGGGCATACTGCCACCGCCGATCAGCCCGGCCGTTGACACCGTATGATGGGGACTACGGAATGGCCTGTTGGTGATTAACCCCATATTATTTTTTAGTAATCCGGCGACACTATAAATCTTTGTTACTTCCAGCGCCTCCTGCGGCGTCATAGCCGGCAAAATCGAGGGAATGCGCCTAGCGAGCATGGTTTTGCCCGCCCCCGGCGGTCCAATCATCATCACATTGTGAAAGCCGGCGGCAGCAATCTCCAGGGCCCGCTTGGCAACAAGCTGCCCTTGCACATCGGCAAAATCTTCCAGACCGTCATTTGCCTGGTATCCGGGCTGTTCCGGAGTGACTGGAACCAGCAATTTCTCACCGCTAAGATGGGCAACAAGCTCCGTCAGAGTTGGCGGCGCATAGACTGTCAAATCCCCGGCCAGCAGTGCCTCCTGGGCATTTTCCCTGGCCACGACCAATTCGGCTATGTTATACCCCCGGCAATTAGCCGCTATTGACAAAAGCCCTGCTATGCCCCGCAGCCGGCCTTCCAAAGAAAGCTCACCGGCATAGACCTGACAGCGGCAACTCCCGGGGTTAATATGGCCGCTTGCCGCCAAAATGCCGATTGCAATCGGTAGATCAAGGCCAGAACTGTCTTTTTTAATATCAGCCGGTGCCAAATTTACGGTAATTCGCCGGCCGGGAAACTCAAAGCCACTGTTTTTAATGGCTGCTCTGACCCGTTCCCGCGACTCACGCACCGCAGCATCAGGCAAACCCACTATATCAAAGCCGGGAATGCCGTTGGCAATATCAACCTCGACTGTTATTAAAACACCGTTTAACCCTAATGTAGTTGAGCCATAAGTTTGTGCAAACACGGCTTACCCCCACAACGGCCCAATACTTCATCGCCCGCAAAACCAAGGATAGTTTGCGCATCTTTTCCCGCACTGCTTCGTTGTCGTCGCCTTACATAGTCCCGGTATGCGCGGTCCGTGCAAGCGAGTCCCCTTATCGGGTTTTAAGAAAGATGAAATATTAGCTGCCAAACGCATTTATAATATGATTATAACGAATTGTACCCTTTAACAAATATACTTCCAGAATATCAAACCGACAGACTATATTGTTAAGACCACGGTAATGCAAATACCAGAGGGCCGTCTTTATTATTTTTTGCTGCTTTCTAAGATTCACAGCCTCGGCCGGCAGTCCATAGCTGGTTGAGCGCCGGGTCTTTACTTCGACAAAAACTACATAGTCCTGATCCTGGGCGATGATATCGATCTCACCCGTTTTAGTGCGGTATTTGGTTGCAATAATTTTATAACCCAATTTACTTAAATAGACTACAGCCGACTGTTCCCCTTTATCACCAATGCTAATATGGTTCATAGTCGCCTCCACACAGCCATTATCTCGGCTTGCTGCCCAGGCGCTGGTCCAAACGGTAAATATAGGCCAATACCTCTGCCACTGCCTGATACAGTTCTGGTGGTATTTCCCGGTCCAGCTCAACAGCCATCAGCATACTTGCCAGTGTTTTATTCTGATAAACAGGAATCCCATGTTCCTGAGCCGCATTTAGAATTCTCCCGGCAACAGCACCGGTTCCTTTGGCCACAACCCTCGGTGCCAGTCTTTCATCTTCATCATAAGTGAGAGCAACTGCCTTCCGTACTTTGTCACGCTCCTGCTCAGTCACTCAATCATCTCCTCTGTAACAAACAGTGCCCCAATTTATGTGAATTATATTCTTGGTTATATAGCCATTATCCTGCCAGGACAGACTGATAATTACTCTTTAAATACAAAGGGCTGGCCTGTAAGGCTTTGGTTGCACCGGCCCTATTGGGAAAGTAATCCGGAGTATAACAGTATCTGTCCGCTAATTATGCCGCAGTTTATTGCTAAATAATAGACAAACTTGGCTTACGCCAGGTCCCTGGGGCTGACGGCAGAAGCCGCCTGTGCCCTTTAGGGTAAAGATTTTTCTTAGCCCTTAGCTCATGCTTCTGAATTTTTATAAATTCTAATGGGGTAAAAAAAATCCCCGGCTATTGTCCCGGGGACTTACCTGTCTACAATATCCAATCGACTATTACACCGACTACGAGCGTCCAAAATACCAATCTAAACCATAAAGGCCACGGTTTTACCGCCTTTGACCTTTTATAAAGCCAATTTCGGCTATATACCATAATATCGCCTCCTTACTGTAATATTAAGCAAATATTTGTAGAATCCTTCTGGTAAAGGATAGTCTATAGTATGTAATTTTTCTCATAGAGGAATTGAACTATTTTCCGAAATTATATTTAGAAATTGTTATAATATGTCGATAAAACATAAGAATACAAGCAAAGGGGCTGCAAAATGGATAACAATCTCCAGCTGGAAAAAGAATGTTCAACCTGTAACGGGTGCGGAAAAATCGCTAACAAGGCTTGTCCTGTCTGTAATGGTACCGGAACTGTGTTAACCGCAGACGGCCTGCAGGTACTAAAATATTTAAGAGACAGTATCAGAGTCTCTGAACACTGAAGTTTTCCTGTTTTCATTGTCATAGTTTTGTCAAACTTTTGTTACATAATGGTAGCAATGAATGCGTAGGAGAGATGATTCGCCTTGAAAAAACTAATTCTCTGTGTGATTACCTGTCTTATGGTCACATTATCCGGCACTGCCTTTGCTTGGAGTGACCGTTCTGAAGGTCGTCCGGAACAAACATTGGGACAATTAATGAATACTGCCAGTTTATCGATCTGGCATGACCGTAATGATGTGTTTCATGTAAAATCAACTAATTTGCGTGGCCGGCATGTATTTACCGGTGTGATTCAAACCGATGGTCGTTTTTATAATATTCAGGAGAAAGAGCTGGAGAATGGTGATTTTGTTAAAGTCGACCGGGATCATAACACAATCCGGTTTCGCTTTACCGGCCGCGGGCTTGACGAAATCAACTTTAATATAAGAAAAGGGAAAACAGTGAAATTTGATCTATATAGAGACGACCGTGAGATGCCAGGCAAAGATATATTTATTGGCAAAAAAGGCTGGCATCCCCGGGACAACAATTTCAGATTAAAGAATAACTGACTGCCTGTTCTCCAGATTTTGCCACAGCATGTCCGCCGCTAACCTGGGGAAGCTAATAGCGGAGGTGATAACGAGTGGATAAAAAAAGCCGGAAAGCTGCCCGGGAAAACCCGGTTCAGCCGGTTGTACCGCCAACGGAGCCCGCCGACGGGGCCTATCTGGATACCTTAAAGCAATTGCAGGATGAGCGGGAAAAGGCAGACCGCGTCTAATATTTAAATGCAGTTATCAATTTATTTTATTGGGGTAATCTAATCATTGGAGGTGATATTATGAGCAACGAATATCTGAAGCTCAACCTACACCACAATGAAAGGGATAGGAAAAACCTTGAATTCACTATAGAGTATAGCCTTAAAAAGCAACTCCTTAATGGAAAAAATTGTGGGTGGGGCAGTGCCAGGTAAACGTCCTGATAATACACTTTCCAAATCAAAACGGTGGCTATATGCCACCGTTTTCATGTTCTATCTACTAAGTACTATCCAGATTATATTAACTAGTGTCTTGCCAACCTGTGGATACTGACGGGATATTTTCCGGCAAGTGGAAGATTGACACAAGCTCTTATTATCTGCCGGCGGCTTCAGCCTCCCTGACCGGGGCAAAGCTCCGCCGGTGCTGCGGGCATGGTCCGTATTCTTTAAGGGCTTCCATGTGTTCCTGAGTGCCATAGCCTTTATGACGGCCAAAGCCGTACATTGGATATTGGCAGTCAAGCTCATTCATAAGCTGATCACGTTCTACCTTGGCAATAATGGATGCCGCCGCAATTGAGGCACTTACCTGATCGCCACCGATAATTGCTTTATAGGGAACCGTAAGACGGGGTAACGGGACGGCATCGACAAGTACCGCCTGTGGTGCCGGCGACAGCCCGGCAACAGCACTGTACATACCTCTTACCGTGGCCTGATATATATTAATCGCATCAATTGTTTGCACACCGACTATACAGGAATTGACAGCGAGAGCCACATCTTTAATATTCTGATACAATTTCTCCCGCTGCGCAGCTGTAAGTTTTTTTGAATCATTTAAGCCTGGCAAATAGCAGTCCAACGGTAAAATAACTGCAGCAATAAGTACTGGACCTGCCAGCGGCCCCCTGCCAGCTTCATCAATCCCGGCAAGCAGGGAATACCCTGTTGCCTGCAGTTGATGTTCGTATTTATATAAGGCCTGAACCCGCTTCCGTTCCCGTTGTTCAGCCAGACAACGGGCTTCCCACCTGTCCACAAGGCGTTGTACCGAAAGGCGGACATCGGTTTTAAGGCTGTTTGTTATATGTAGTGAAAGATCAGGCTGCGACAATAATGTCGTAATCTGGGCCACGGTCATCTGTCTTGTATCCACGCTACGCCCTCCCCGCTAAAGCTGCTTTACTTATTCTCTATAGATTCAACTAATCCTGCCTGCCAGTTTAGAAAACTTGGCTTAGGGCAAGCAAACACGGCGTTCGCCGGGCCTCAGTGCAAGTGAAAAAATAATAGAACGGCCGCAAATCACTAGCCGTTCATTGGATAACCGGGGCACAAATGCCGTTCAGTTACCGGTCTTATCAAATTAATCTGCAGTCAGCTGATCAGGATGATCAAGTGTAAACTGGCCAAGCTTGCCTGCACGAAAGTCAGTCAGAATGATTCTTCTGACTTTGTCGTGATCAACAATCCCGCCGACCTTCAGACAACCCCGTTTAGTCCCTATCAAAGTCAGGAGTTCACCGGCTTCCGCCGGCAATCCGGCTTCACTCAGTTTATACCGCTCACATAGACGGTTAGCATACTGTTCTCTGAGAATGCATAAAAGTTTCAGGATAACCTTTTCCATATCATAGATATCATCTTTAATCGCACCTGTAACGGCTAATTTAAAGGCGACCTCCTGATCATCCATTCTGGGCCATAAAACGCCGGGAGTATCTAATAACTCAAGATTCTTACCCACCTTAAGCCATTGCTGTCCCCGTGTTACGCCGGGTTTGTCACCGGTTTTCGCCGTTGCGGTACCAAGCAGCCGGTTAATGAGCGAAGATTTTCCCACATTCGGGATACCCAGAATCATAGCCCGGACAGCCCGGCCCTTAATCCCTTTGGCCATCAGCCTGGCCAGCTTCTCACCGGCTTCGGCCTCAACCCTGTTTACCAATTCCTTAGACCCCTTGCCACTGGCAGCATCTAACAGGGCGGTGGTAAATCCCCGGCCGCGGAAATGCTGCAGCCACTCAGCCGTACGCGCCGGCTCCGCCAGGTCTGACTTATTGAGCGCCACCACCCTGGGTTTTGTGCCAACAAGCTCGGTTATAACCGGATTCGCACTGCTTACTGGAATACGTGCGTCTAACAGCTCAATGACAACATCAATAAGACTTAACTGTTCACGGATCATCCGCTGCGCTTTGGCCATATGACCGGGAAACCAGTGAATGTGCATTAAGTCAACTCCTTACCTAAGCAACCGGATACTATAGTGTACAGCTACGGTAATGTTTTTATGTGGTCAATCGGCCAAAAAACCATAACTGCTTTGCCTTTAATTAATTCGAGGGACACAAAGCCGACATCTTTAAAGCGGCTGTCCTCAGAGTTATTACGGTTATCGCCCATTACATAGACGTGCCCTTCGGGCACTGTGGCCGCCGGGTAGGAACCACGGGTGCGTTCCAAGATATAAGACTCATTTAAAAGCTGTCCGTTAACAAACACCCTGCCATCTTTTATCTCGACAGTATCCCCGGCTACGGCGATTACACGTTTAATAAAATCGCGGCTGGGGTCACGGGGATAACGGAATACCAGCACTTCGCCCCGTTCGGGGGTTTTAAACCGGTAAATAAATTTATTAACAATAAGCCGTTCGCCATTTACCAGTGTCGGCCGCATGGACGGTCCTTCGACCATATACAGCTCCACAATAAAATACCGGATAAAAAAAGCCAGAACTATGGCGATGAGAATAGAGATGATCCAGTCTTTTATTTCTTCACCCAAGTTGGTACTGCTCACAGCCCGCCTCCTTTCGGTATTGGCATGCCTTTAATTTATCTAATAGATATGAAGAAAAGGGACTGAAATCAGTCCCTGAACGCTCTTGCATTTAGCGTTTTTCCCGGATACGGGCGGCTTTACCGGTAAGGTTGCGCAGATAATAAAGCTTGGCTCTGCGAACAATGCCGCGACGCATAACTTCAATCTTGTCAATACGCGGCGAATGTACCGGAAAGGTACGCTCTACGCCAACGTTGTAGGAAACACGTCTTACCGTAAAGGTTTCGCGTACACCGGTACCCTGGCGCTTGATTACCACACCTTCGAAAACCTGAATACGTTCACGGGTTCCCTCAACAACCTTTACATGCACGCGCACGGTGTCGCCGGCCTTAAAAGACGGAATATCCTGCCGGAGTTGTTCCTGTTCCAAAATCTGAATAATATTCACTTTATGTCCTCCTTATATCAGACGTTCATACCCCTGGGCAGAGGACCGCCTGTATTACACAAAAAATAGTATACCACATATTACCCGGTAACTCAAACTAAAATGCTTGTAATTTAATCATTTTCCCACCAGGTTTCACCAAGCAAGCGGTCAAGAATGATGGCTGCCGCTGCGCGTACAGGCAAATGATTGTAGCTTCCCGGTCCATAAATAGGTTCCAGTATATAATCAAACTGCTCCATTACTGAATTCTCCATGCCCCAGCCAGTACCAAATAAGAGCAGGCATGGCCTGCCGGTATCAGTTATTTCCCGGCGAAGCCGGCCGTAGGAAACCGTATTGGCATACTTACGGGCATCGGTAGTCACAATCAGTGGCTTTGCACCATCTCTGGCCGTGATATACTCGACTGCCGCCGCAATGTCCGGAATCACTTCCACTATGCTTAATGCCTCTTTACGGTCAGGATTATACTGTCCACCATAACCGTCCTGCCAATAGTTGATAATTTCCTCAGCTAAAGCTTTCTGACTGTCAAGCGGATGGATAATGAAATATTTCAGCAGATCATACGTCCGCGCAGTACGGGCGATATCATGAATATCAAAATTAGTAATCGCAGTTGTAATTATCTCATTATTTTTATTATAAATGGGATAATGCACTAAGCCTAAATATACAGGCGCCGCCATATTCAGCCTCCGATCTATTCAGCCTCCGATCTATTCAGATCTTATTTCCTGCAAAAGCTTACGGTCAAGCGGACTTAACTCGGCGTTAACCAACAAATCCGGCCGCCGTTCCAGCGTTGCCCGCAACGATTCCTTACGCCGCCAGGTCTCAATTTTGGCATGGTCGCCTGAAAGCAGAATATCGGGAACCGCCCAGCCGTTAAACTCGCGCGGGCGTGTATATTGAGGATATTCCAGCAGACCATTATAAAACGAATCATGCTGAGCACCATCATTGGCCCCAAGCACACCCGGTATCATCCGGGCTACAGCATCAGCAATCACCATGGCCGGGAGTTCACCGCCTGTCAGCACATAATCACCAATGGAAATGGCTTCATCAACTACATGCCGGCGAATCCGGGCATCAATGCCTTCATAATGGCCGCAAACAAAGACAAGCTGCTCATAGCCGGCCAGCTCCCGGGCTTTAGCCTGATCAAAAACCTGACCGCCCGGACACATTAATATTACCCGTTTATTTAGAGTATTATTGGCATTAACTACACTTTCCACAGCACGAAATATTGGTTCAGGCTTCATAACCATACCTGATCCCCCCCCAAAGGGATAATCATCAACAATACGATGTTTATCGTAAGTAAAATCCCGGGGGTTGGTCACCTGTACAGAGATAAGCCCGCCGGCCTGAGCCCGCTTTAAAATACTATGACCGAGCGGTCCGGTAAACATCTCGGGAAATAACGAAATAAAATCAATACGCATAACGCCTCGTTAATCCATTTCTTCCTGAAGTTTTACCAGCATTTTTTTACCGGCAATATCAATCTGTTTGACTACCTCTTTAATTGCAGGCACCAGCAGCTCCTGCTTGTCTTGTGTCTCAATGACATAGACGTCATTGCTGCCAGGCTGCAGGACATCGGTTATGATCCCCAGTAGTTCGCCTTCTTCATTGAACACATTGAGACCAATAATATCAAAAATATAATACTGGCCTGCCGGCAGTTGAACCAGATCCTCCCGCCCGATTTTTAACAGCTTACCGCTTAAATTCCCGGCCTCATTCATCGTGTTGATACCGGCAAACTTAAGTAAAATAAACTTTTTATGCGGCCGGGCCGACTCCAGTTGCATTTGCCCCACATTTTCGACATATACTGTCTTCAGCGCATGGAAACGGTCAGGGAAATCAGTAAGCGGGAATATACGAACATCACCCCGCACACCGTGCGGGGCAACAATCTTACCGATGGTTATCAGATCAGTTTCAGGCATACTAACTACGGAAAGCAATGATTTTGCCGTCTTCCAGCAAAATTTCGGTCGCCATCAGTTTATGCAGGTCATCACCAAGACTTATGGCAACGACACGATCCATAGTACCCTGAACGATTTCCGCACCAATTTCCAGTTGTGCTGTCTCTTTTAGTTTTTCCAACATATGATTTTTAAATTCAAAGCGTTTTTGACGTTCAGCATCAATCTGCTGCCGCAAGCCAACAAGCCCCTGCGCGTCTTGTTTCGCCTGCTCAGTCATCATCCGCTTGGCATGAAACTCAATTTGCTGGAGTTCTATGTCGGCTTTTTTTATGGCTTCCTGAATTTCAGCCGCCAGATGCGCCTTGAGGTCTTCTGTTACTTTAGCTTTAATGGTCACCGGACACTTAATTGTCAAGCTCTCAATGCCAGCCATTTATTCCACCCCTTTGGTTCAGATTAATAGCTTATTTATAATATTTCCACCATTACTCGTTTGTTTTCCCGGGTGGCGGCAGCTTTAACTACAGTGCGAATGGCTTTGGCGATACGGCCTTGTTTGCCAATTATTTTCCCCATATCTTCCGGGGCCACATGCAGTTCATAGACTGTACCCGAATTATCGGTTGTCTCATTCACATTGACTTGTTCCGGGTTTTTCACTAATGCTTTGGCGATAACTTCGACTAGTTCCTTCATGTAGTTATCACGCCTCGTTTCTCTACGCTTCTTTCTTAGTACGTTTTACTTCATCCCATTTTTTCAGGACACCTGCTTTGCTGAGCAGGTTTTTCACAGTATCAGTAGGTTGAGCACCTTTTTGCAACCATTCCAGGGCTTTGTCTTCATCAATCTTGATTACACCCGGTTCGGTTGTAGAGTCGTAATGTCCCAGATTCTCAATAAAGCGTCCGTCCCGCGGCGAACGGGAATCAGCCACTACTATGCGATAGAAAGGACGTTTCTTAGCGCCCATGCGTTTTAAACGGATTTTAACTGCCATTATAGTCACCTCCTTCTCAAAATATCCCCAATTATGTGTAAAATGTATTAACGCATAAACGGAAGTTTAAAGCTTGGCTTTTTGCCGCTTTTCTGCATTTCCTGGATGCGTTTCATCATCTTTTTGGCTTCACCAAACTGCTTAAGCAGTCTGTTAACATCCTGAACGCGGGTACCGCTGCCCAGCGCGATACGCTTGCGCCGGCTGCCGTTAATAATCGCCGGGTCCCGCCGCTCCTTCGCCGTCATTGAACGGATAATCGCAATAATATGCTTTATTTCTTTATCATCCATATCCATCCCCTGCAGCTGTTTCAGCTTACCCATACCGGGAATCATGCCGAGAATCTGATCAAGGGGTCCCAAGTTTCGGACCTGTTCAATCTGTTCCAGGAAATCATCCAGAGTAAACGCTTCTTTCCTCAGTTTCTTCTGCATTTCCTGGGCTTTTTCCAGATTTATGGCCGACTCAGCCTTTTCAATAAAACTGAGAACATCACCCATTCCCAAAATGCGCGAAGCCATACGGTCCGGATGAAATGGTTCCAGAGCATCAAGTTTTTCGCCCATACCGGCAAACTTGATCGGCTGACCGGTAACGGCCTTGATTGACAAGGCAGCACCACCACGGGCATCACCGTCAAGCTTAGTCAGAATAATACCATCCAGCCCAAGCTCATTATTAAAAGACTCGGCAACATTCACTGCATCCTGACCGGTCATAGCGTCAACCACCAGCAGGATTTCATGGGGCTTAACCGTCTGCTTGATCGACTTGAGCTCATTCATCAGCTCTTCATTAATATGCAGCCGGCCGGCAGTATCAATAATCACGATATCACGGGCCATCATCAGCGCCTGGTCAACTGCTTTTTTAGCAATGTTAACCGGATTCTCCTGCCCGAGCGTAAATACTGGAACTTCAAGCTTCTCGCCTAAAACCTCCAGCTGCTTTATCGCCGCCGGGCGATAGATATCGGCTGCTACCATGAGCGGCCGTTTGCCCTGGCGCTTTAACAGATGGGCCAGCTTACCGGCTGTTGTGGTCTTGCCTGCCCCCTGCAAACCGACCAGCATAATAACCGTTGGCGGCCGCGAGGCAATGGCAATACGGCTTTGCGTCCCCCCCATCAGGTTGGTAAGTTCCTCGTTGACAATTTTTATGACGTGTTGGGCAGGCGTCAGGCTGTCAAGCACCTCTTGCCCAATGGCCCGTTCTTTAATTTTAGCCACTAAATCTTTTACTACTTTAAAGTTGACATCAGCCTCCAAGAGGGCCATCCGCACCTCTTTGAGGGCATCGGTAACATCAGTTTCCGACAATTTACCTCTGCCCCGCAGCTTTTTAAAAGTTTGCTGAAGTTTATCGGCCAAGCTCTCAAAAACCATGATTATGTCACACCTCCCGGGTGTCTTCCAGCAATGAATGTAACTGCCTCAGGGCCTGACTCAATTCAGGCAGATTCCGTATTGTAGGCGGTAGCTGTCCCAAGCTGCTGACAACGGCAGCAATTAGCCTGCGTTCCTCGCTGTAACGGGCAGCCAGACCAAGTTTTTTTTCGTATTCCTCTAAGGTGCGTTCAGCCCGTCGCAAGATGTCATGAACAGCCTGACGGGATACACCGAACTCATCCGCTATTTCAGCCAGTGATAGGTCCTGCAGATAATGCATATTTAGGCATTCCCGCTGTTTATCAGTTAACAGTGCGTTATAAAAATCGTAAAGCTGCCCCACCCGTAGCACTTTATTCAACATGCGATCCATACATTCACCTGCTTAAGTGACAAGGTAAATTCCTTTACACCATTGATTATAGCGAAAACAAAATGGCATGTCAAGTAAAATTACTTGTCGGCAAATAGGGCACCGGCAAACTCGGCAGCAGCAAAGGGCCGGAGATCATTTACGCCTTCCCCCACCCCTATCCATTTAACAGGCAAACTAAGTTCATTATTAATAGCAATGACAACCCCGCCTTTGGCCGTCCCGTCTAATTTCGTAAGTACTACCCCTGATAATGTCACCGCATCGCCAAACAGCTTGGCCTGGTTTATCGCATTTTGCCCGGTAGTAGCGTCAAGTACCAATAAGGTTTCATGCGGTGCCTCCGGAATTTCTTTGGCAATTACCCTGTTTATCTTTTTTAGTTCTTCCATCAGGTTTGATTTAGTATGCAGGCGGCCGGCGGTATCAATAATAATGATATCCACTTTTCGGGCTTTTGCGGCCTGGACGGCATCAAAAGCCACAGCCGCAGGATCAGAGCCTTCGGCATGCTTAATCACTTCTGTACCGGTACGCTGCCCCCAGACCTCAAGCTGGTCGATAGCCGCCGCCCGGAAGGTATCGGCAGCGGCAATAAGAACTTTTTTTCCCTCTTCCTGATAATAACTGGCTAGTTTACCAATGGTAGTGGTTTTGCCCACACCATTTACACCAACAATCAGCATTACCACCGGCGGTTTATGGGAAATCGGTTCAGCTACGGCTTTGTCCAGCAGCATGGCACTGATTTTTGTTTGTAAAAAGGGTTTTAGGTCATCAGGCGAATTAATCTCTTTACTCTTAATACCATTGCGGATTTCTGCCATCAAGGTGGCAGTAGTAGGTACGCCCACATCAGCCGACAGCAATACGGCCTCAACATCATCAAGAAATTCATCATCGATGGTGGCATAACCAATCACCAACTGCTCGATTTTCTCAGTAAAACTCTTTCTGGTTTTTTCCAGGCCTGCCTTTAATTTATTAAAGAAACCCATCCTTCAGTCCTCCAACCATTTCCGATTCTTATTACCCGACTTTATCCATAAACTTTACTGAAATCAGCCGGGATATTCCCGACTCCTCCATGGTGACACCATGGAGGACACCGGCAGCTTCCATAGTCCCCTTACGGTGAGTCACGACAATAAACTGGGTACTTTGCGCGTAGTCCCGTAAAAATTCACTAAAGCGCTGGACATTGGCTTCATCAAGCGCTGCGTCGATTTCATCCACTACACAAAACGGGGCCGGCCGGTATGTTAATATGGCAAATAAGAGGGCAATTACGGTAAGTGCCCTCTCGCCGCCTGATAACAGGGCCAGGTTCTGCAATTTCTTGCCCGGCGGCTGCACAATAATATCGATTCCGGTCTCCAGGATATTGCCTGGCTCAAGCAAGACAAGCTCGGCCCGGCCGCCACCAAACAAGCGAACAAACACCTCACCGAAATATTGGCTTATCAATGTAAACGCGGTGTTAAACTGGCGCGACATAGTGGAGTCAATATCTTTAAGGACTGATGTCAAATATTCCTTGGCCTGCAGCAAATCATTCGACTGCTCCTGCAAGAAATTATACCGTTCCTGAACCCGTTTATGTTCATCAATAGCTGCCGGATTAATCGGTCCAAGGGCAGCAATTTGACGTTCAAGATGAGTTATCATTTGCAATAATTGTTCAATAGACTCTGATTTTTTCAAGGCCCTGGCTGCTTCAACCGTTAAGGCCATTTGCCCGGTGATCTGCTCATTACACGTGGCTGCTTCATAGCTGTATTTAGTGATGAGCAGCTCTGTTTCATGCAGGCGGGCCTGTAAATCGTTGCTTTGCCGGCGCAGCTCTTTTATCTCTTTATCTAATCGCTGGCTATTTACCAGCAATTCCAGTTTTGCGGCATAATGCACCTGGCGTACTTCCGCCAACCGGCCTTTGGCCGCCTGCATATTTTCTTTGCGGCCCGCCAAGGCAACAAGTTCGGCCTGGGCTTGTCCGATCTCAGCCTGAAGCTGGTTTTCTTCTGCCCGCAGGCGGGCAAGGTCAGCCGCCAGGGCAGCAAGGGTCTGCTTATATTGTTCACAGGCTGAACCGGTAACGGCTATGTCCTGGGTAGTAACGCTCACTCTAATCTTGGCATCTGTTAGCTCTTCGGCTACAGACTGCTGCTCAGCTTTAACTGCCCTTAGCTCGCTTTGCCAGTCAGCAACCTGGGTTTTATGACTGCTGTCCCGGTTTGCCAGTAAGGCAATCGCCGCCTTACTATCTTCAATTTTTTGCCGGCACTGGCTGCTTTCCTGCTGGCACTCAGCAATTTCAGCACTTAGTGTTTTGAGGGCCAGCTCATATCTGCCGGCATCAGAACCAGCCTTATCTATATAAATAGTCAACTCGGCCTGGCGAAGCTCGGCCTCACCGGCTTGGGACTCAAGCCCGGTAATTTGGGAATTAATCCCCGTAATCGCACTCTCTAAAGCTGCTTTTTCCTGTTCACAACTCAGCCTTTTATTCTGCAAAACCGCCAGTTTCTGCTTAAGTACACCAATTTCATTAGTTCTGGCCATAAAGCTGGCTTCTTTTCTGGCCACACTGCCGCCTGTCAGCGATCCCCCGGGATTAACTATTTCCCCATCAAGCGTAACAATCCGGAACGAAAAACCGCCGTTCCGGGCAATGCCAAGCGCATCATCAATGGTGCCGGCAATAATGATCCGCCCTAAAAGATAATTGATTACAGGCCGGAACCGCTCATCAACCGCAACCACATCAGCAGCAAAACCAAGGGCGCCTGACTGACCGGCTGCCAGCAGCTCAGCCTCTCTGGGTCTGGTTAATCTGATTGTATTTAAAGGTAAAAACGTTGCCCGGCCCAGATTCTGCATTTTTAAAAAAGCAATAGCCTGCTTGGCGGTTTGCTCCGTATCAGCGACAAGGTGCTGCTGAGCCCCGCCGAGTGCCACCTCAATGGCATTGACATATTTATCGGGAACGGTTATTAGCTGGGCAACCGCGCCACAAATGCCATCCCGCCAGGAATGGCGGCTTTTTAGTATCCCTTTTATTGCCCGGCCGAATCCTTCTAATTCATATTGCATGCTTGTCAGGACGCTGAGCCGGGAAGAGGTTTCCTGCACTGTTCCGAGCAACTGCTGTTCTTTTGCGGCCTCTACTTTAAAACGATTCTCCAGAGGAATTATCTCCTGCCTTAAGGCCGCCGCCTGTCTTTTTAATGCCTGCTGGGCGGTAACAAGACAATGCAATTCTTGCTGAAGCTCCGTTTTCCTGGTATTAACCTCACACTGTTGCTGCCGGTACCCGGCGTATTCTTCCTGGAGCTTATTGCCCCGGACGGATAAGGCCGCCAAGTCACGCTCCTGTACATGCAGGTTGTTACGTTCATTAACAGACTGCTGCAAATGGTCAAATGTCACTTCCTGACCGGCGGCTAATTGCTGCTCGATCTGTCTGATACTGGCAATAAGCTGATCATTACGGGTGTTTTGAGCGGCTATCTCTTGTTGAACAGCAAGCTGCTGCTGCTGTTTAATCGCCAGGCTGTTCTGCAGTTCAGCCAGCTTTTCCCCTGCCGCTTCCTGTTCAGCCCCAAGCCGTATGGCAGCCTCGTTAAGACGCAATTTAGCCTTACAGCCCTGCTCAATTCGTTCACTCAATATTCCACTCCGGCTATCAAGCCGTTCTATTTCCGTTGCGACCTCACTGATCTCTTTATCAGTATGGGCAATTTGCGCATCGGTTTGAGCCGCCTGCAGCACCAGCGATTCCTTTGCGGTTTCCGTTGATGTTAACCGGGTTTGGGCGGCAATGCTGCTGTCGGTTAAGTGGGTCTGCTCCAGGTTGGCGCTTGCTACCAGCCGTTCTGCCTTGCTCAAGCGTTCCAGCAGTACTGTAGCCTGACAGGCGATCAGTTCAGCATTCAGCTTATTAAAAGTGCCGGTCCTGGCTGCGCTTTCCTTTAACGGCTCCAGCTGGCTTTCCAGCTCTGAGGTAATATCACTGACCCGGATGAGATTTTGTTCGGTATCATCCAGCTTACGCAAGGCTTCCCGCTTACGTTGTTTATACTTAGTTATACCGGCTGCCTCTTCAAATAAGAGCCGCCGTTCCTCCGGCTTGCTGCTCAAAATTTCATCAACTTTGTTCTGCCCGATCACCGTCATTGACTCACGGCCCAGCCCGGTGTCGGCCAGAATATCATGGATATCCTTAAGGCGGCAGGGCGTTTTGTTAATATAATATTCGCTGTCGCCTGATCTAAATACACGTCTGGTAATGGTCACCTCACTGAAGTCTAACGGCAGCCGCCCGTCGGTGTTGTCAAAGATCAATGACACCTCTGCTACCCCCAGCGGCCTGCGGTTAGCACTGCCTACAAAAATGACATCTTCCAGCCTGGTGCCCCGCAGGGTCCGCAGGCTCTGCTCGCCAAGCGCCCAGCGAATGGCATCGGAAATATTGCTTTTACCGCTGCCGTTTGGACCGACAATCGCTGTTATTCCCCGGCCAAACTCTAATTCTGTTCTTTCGGCAAATGATTTGAAGCCATAGGCCTCTAGTCTGCGCAGCAACACAAGCATCACCCTTACCTGTATAATTAGGTCAATCAAAATTTTACCACGGGCTGGTACAGTATTCAAGTAAATATAAAAAAGCCTGCCGCATCTGCCAACAGGCTTCTTCACATCAGGTCAGATCATTAACGGGGTTCAACAATGAATCTAATGGCGGTACGTTCTTCCCCGTCAATAGTAATCTCCGCAAATGCCGGTATGGTAATCAAATCAATGCCATTGGGAGCGACAAAACCACGTGAAATCGCAATCGCCTTGATAGCCTGATTAACCGCCCCTGCACCTACTGCCTGCACCTCTGCGCTGCCTCGTTCGCGCAAAACTGCCGCCAGAGCGCCTGCTACGGATTTAGGATTTGATTGTGCAGATACTTTCAGCACTTCCATTTTTCGCTCTCCTCCTTTGAATTCAGGGCCTATGCTATAAAGGTATTCTGCTTATTTCCTAAAAATTCCTTCTTTTACATGATTTTTAAATCGAATTTATCATATTTTTGTTAAGCAGATAGTCTTGTCCACCACAGGTAAACAAAAGGGTGGCCCGGGGGACGAGCGCCTCTGCCTGCAGGGTAATTTTCGCAATATTATAGGCCTGCTGCAATCCAGCGATATTGTTATTATAGTGTCCTCTAACTTTAGAACAGTCCTGCGGATGATGGCGTATAAGCAAATGCTCCTGACAGCCGGCAATACCCTGTTCAACAAAACCGGCCAGCATTAGGTAAAATATATGGGCATCCACAAGCTCGCCAAAGGCAGGATGGTAAGGCCCGGCCAGTACAGTACCCTCGCGGTCAAGCTCTGCTGAAGCCTGCAAACCAACCCGGATAACAGCAATGCCCCGGCGCTCAAAAGCAAGTTTCATATAGGCAGAACGCACCGTCGCCTGCGGCAGGGAAAGAGGCTGGTAAGCGCCCCGTTGATAAAGTCCGGCCAGGGGGGTGCCCTGAATAACCACCGCCGGATAAATGCGGACAAAATCAGGAGAAAGAGCAAGGGCACGCTGCACGGTCTTAAGCAAACTCAGCCAGTCCTCACCCGGCAGGCCGGGCATAAACTGCAGCCCACAGCGTAAAGAAGTCTTTTTTAACAGGGTAACAGCCTGAGCGACAGACTTGCAGTCATGTCCCCGGGCCGCAGCAGCCAGCACAGTGTCATCCAGCGATTGAACACCTAACTCAACGACAGTTACTCCTCGCTCAAGCAAATTATTGACAATAGGTTCATTGATACAATCAGGTCTGGTGGACAGACGAATCCCCTGAATATGACCCTGTAAACGGGCTTCGGTAGCCGGGGCCAGCAGTTCATTTTGCATAGCCTCAGGCAGAGCAGTAAAGCTGCCGCCGTAAAAAGCTACCTCAACCTGCCGTTTTTGTTTGAAGGCCGCCAGCCGGTCAGCAATCATTGTCCTCACCTGCCTGGCAGTAACAGGTGTTGGCCGTCCGGTTATACTTTGCTGATTGCAAAAGATACATTGATGCCGGCACCCCAGATGGGGAATAAATATCGGTATAATGTAATGTTTCATCATGCTCCTTGTATAGAAAGGACGGCCCCTCTGGCCGCCCTGTTCAGCTTATTCGGTTATTGTGCCAAACTTCACCAGCGCCTGTCTGGCCGCCTGCTGTTCAGCTTCTTTCTTGCTTTTACCCCAACCGGTTCCCATGCGTTCACTGTTAATAATAACTGCAACTTCAAAAGACTTGTCATGATCAGGGCCGCGTTCGTTAATCACTTCATAAGCAATTTTACTCTCGTTATTTTTTTGCACAATTTCCTGCAGCCAGGTTTTATAGTCTTTAAAGTAGTCACCGCCTTCAACCAGAATCAGTTCTGATTTCAATTGGTTTAACACATAGCGGGCAGCACTTTTAAAGCCTCCGTCAAGATATACGGCACCAATAATTGACTCAAACGCATCGGCGAGAATGGATATGCGCTCCCGCCCGCCAGACAGCGCCTCCCCTTTACCCAGCAGCAGATATTCGCCAATACCCAAGGCCAGCGCCCGTTTAGCCAGGGTTTGTTCGCACACGACCTGCGCCCGGGCTTTGGTAAGCTCACCTTCCGGTAAATGGGGACACTGACTGAATAAATAGGAACTGATAATTAAATCTAGAACTGCATCGCCTAAAAACTCCAGGCGCTCGTTGTGCCGGACATTAGCGCCTTTGGTTTCATTAGCATAGGAAGTATGGGTAAGAGCCTGGTGCAACAGCTTATAATCATGAAATGTCACTCCCAACCTGCGGCATAACTCGGCTAATGCCTGTAGGCGAGTGCTATCCGGAAGCCCTTTAGTTTCTTTCATAGCGAACAGTTTACGCCTGGTACTTTTTCACCAGGATGGTTGCATTGTGACCGCCGAAGCCAAATGAGTTCGAAAGGGCCACATTCACAACATGCTCCTGTGCTTTATTAGGTACGTAATCCAGGTCGAGTTCAGGATCTTGGCTTTCCAGATTAATTGTCGGCGGAATGATACCATTGGTTATCGTAAGTACGGTGGCAATGGTTTCAATCCCGCCAGCCGCACCTAACAGGTGTCCGGTCATCGATTTTATCGAACTGATTTTAAGTTTTTTAGCGTGCTCACCAAACAAAGATTTGATTGCCAGGGTCTCATTTTTGTCGTTTAACGGCGTTGAAGTGCCATGAGCATTAATATAATCTACTTCTGCCGGCTCAATGCCGCCATCGTTAAGAGCCATCGCCATGCATTTTGCAGCCTGGGCACCTTCTGGCGCCGGGGCTGTAATATGATAGGCATCAGCATTAAAACCATAGCCGACAATCTCCGCATAAATTTTGGCCCCCCGGGCTAAGGCATGCTCCAGCGATTCCATAATAATAACCCCGGCACCTTCACCCATAATAAAGCCACTGCGGTCCTTATCGAAAGGACGTGAAGCTTTTTGCGGTTCGTCATTACGGGTAGACATTGCCTTCATTGCGCAGAATCCGGCTACAGCCGCCGGCGAAATTGCTGCTTCCGTCCCCCCGGCAACCATAACCTCGGCATCGCCGCGCTGGATGATCTTAAAGGCATCACCAATCGCATTGGTCCCGGTGGCACAGGCGGTAACCACACAGCTGCAGGGTCCCTGCAGGCCAAAAGTAATTGAGGTTTGACCGGCAGGCATATTAGCAATCATCATCGGTACAAAAAATGGACTGATGCGGCCCGGCCCTTTGTCAAACAAAGTTTTATACTGGTCATGCAGCGTATCTATACCACCAATGCCGGTGCCGACTACAGTTCCGATCCGGCTGCGGTCTTCCTGCTCTAATACAATACCGGAATCTTCGAACGCCATTTTAGCGGCGGCAATGGCAAACTGCGTGCAGCGGTCCATACGCTTGGCTTCTTTTTTATCGATATATTGGGCCGGTTCAAAGTTTTTTACTTCCCCGGCAATCTGGGTCGTATATTCACTGGGATCAAACCGGCTTATGCGGTCAATGCCTGATTTACCGGCAATCAACGCCTGCCAAAAATTTTCTGTGCCGATACCGACAGGTGTAATCGCCCCTAGCCCTGTAATTACAACGCGTTTTTTCAAAAAAGGTCACCTCACTAGTTTATTTCTTCAACTTCTTTTAGAAGCCGTGCAAAAATTTCTTTGACAGGTAAAATTTCATCTATTTTATGAATATACTCACCGGTAAATATCAGCCCTGTATCAACATCCCCCTGCTGAGCCCGAATAAGCGCATTGATAATACAAAAGTTCTGTTGACAATGTTTTAAGCAGGCAACACAGCTTTTAGGACCTTCCGTGGTACACTCAAGAATTTTCTTAGCAAAAGGATTTTTTATGGCCTGTCCCGGTAAGCCTACGGGACTTTTAATTAAGACCACATCTTCATGTTTAGCCTTAAGATAAAATTCTTTCAGAGCCGGAGCCGCA
This sequence comes from Sporomusa termitida, assembly GCF_007641255.1. Lineage (NCBI taxonomy): Bacteria > Bacillati > Bacillota > Negativicutes > Selenomonadales > Sporomusaceae > Sporomusa > Sporomusa termitida. The sequence goes on along the minus strand of NZ_CP036259.1, from coordinate 1,908,643 downwards.
TTAGACTCCTCACTGGCGGCAAATCTTGTCCCCATTTGTACGCCATCGGCCCCAAGCTTCATAACTTCAACAATATCCCGGCCGAACATAATCCCGCCGGCGCCAATCACCGGAATGCTTACAGCATTTTTAATATCTGGTAAGACGGCCCGCAAAGGCTGGTCGGTTCCTAAATGCCCCCCGGCTTCCTTACCTTCGACAACGATGGCTGCGGCCCCCAGCTTTTGCGAAATTTTGGCGGCTTTAACCGATGACACAATAGGCACGATTGGAGTACCAGACTTTTTTCCCATCGGAAATACATCACGAGAAAACCCGGCTCCTGCCACTACCAAATCAATGCCTTCATCAATGGCAGTGTCAACATAACGGGCAAACTCTCTGGCCGCCACCATAATGTTTATACCAACTATCCCCTTTGTTAAGCTACGGGCCAGGCGAATTTCGTAACGCAATTCCTCAAAACCCATGCCCGATGCTGCAATAAGTCCGATACCGCCAGCTTCAGCCACTGCTGCTGCCAAACGGGCAGTGGAGAGTCTTATCGCCATGCCCCCCTGGATAATAGGAATCTTAGCAACAAGTTGGCCAATTTTAAGCTCCGGAAGTTTCAAGTAACAACTCCTCCAATCAATAACCCTACCATAAGCTTACTACAAATCATTACCTTTAAGAAAGTCCCGCGAAAAAGCTTCCACGGGACTTTCTTTCATCTACCAAAGGCAATGTCTCACTCCGATGACGGTAAAACGTTAAATTACGCCTGTTTTTCCTTGTCTATGTACTCCACAGCGTCTTTTACTGTTTTAATTTTTTCAGCTATTTCGTCCGGAATTTCGATGCTGAATTCCTCTTCAAAGGCCATAATCAATTCAACAATATCCAGCGAATCAGCGCCGAGATCGTCAATGAAAGTAGAATTCATAGCTACGTCTGCTTCATCAACGCCGAGCTGTTCAACAACGATTTCTTTAACCTTGTCAAAAGTTGTCATGATGGGTGTTCACCTCCTTCCAAGGCAGTTTCAACCATCTATTACATTACCATACCACCGTCAACATTTAAAGTCTGCCCGGTAATATAATTTGCAGATTCTGTTGCCAGAAATACGGCGGCAGCGGCCACGTCTTCAGCCGTCCCCAGACGGCTAAGGGGAATTTTGGTGGCCAATTCGCTTTTTACCTGCTCAGACAGACTATGCGTCATATCAGTGGCAATAAAACCTGGCGCAATAGCATTGACTGTTATACCGCGTGAGGCCAATTCTTTGGCCATAGACTTAGTAAAGCCAATGACCCCGGCCTTGGCAGCCGCATAATTTGCCTGCCCCGCATTGCCCATCAGCCCGACAACTGAAGTCATATTGATGATTTTACCGCTTCTTTGCTTCATCATAATTTTAGACACTGCCTTAGTACAATAGAATACCCCTTTTAGATTGGTATTTATCACAGCATCCCAATCTTCGTCTTTCATACGCAGCAACAGTGTGTCACGGGTTATGCCGGCATTGTTGACCAGGATATCAATCTTGCCATAAGCCTCGACGGTTTTCTTTACCAGGCTATCCACGGCTGCCGCATTGGCTACGTCCGCCTGGACAGTAATTGCAGCACCGCCCTTATCAGTGATGGTTTTACGCACCTCTTCCGCCGCGGCCGCATTGCCGGCATAATTAATGACCACTTTGGCCCCAACATTGGCCAGCGCAATGGCGATTGCCCGGCCAATGCCTCTGGATGCGCCGGTAACAATTGCCACATGTCCATCTAAATGCATTTTAGCGAACCTCCTTAAAATAATCAAGGATTTTTTCTAAAGAAGCCGCATCTTCAATATTTAATGTTGTTATCTCTTTGGCTATTTTCTTGGTAAAGCCGGTGAGAACCTTGCCCGGGCCGACCTCGATAAACGTAGTTACGCCCTGCCCTGTAATCTGGGCCACGCAATCTTCCCATAGTACCGGACTGGCAGCCTGCTTTACCAGTAATTCTTTGATAGCTCCACCTTGAGTCGCTGGTTTCCCATCAACATTTGCTACTACCGGAATGCTAGCCTCTTTAATATCCACCTTATCCAGTTCAGTGCTCAGTTTTTGCGCGGCCGGCCGCATCAGCGTGCTGTGAAACGGAGCGCTTACAGGTAATAAAATTGCCCGTTTTGCCCCTGCCGCCTTTAACAGTTCATTCGCCCGTTCCACAGCCTGAGTAGTACCGGCAATAACAATCTGACCAGGGCAGTTGAAATTTACGGCCTGTACAGCCCCAACCTCAGCTTCTACCTGTTGGCAGATTTCAACAACCTTAGCCCGTTCAAGACCGATAATGGCAGCCATACTGCCCTCGCCCAAAGGCACAGCCTCCTGCATAAACTGGCCACGTTGTCTTACCAGTTGAACCGCATCGCTAAAAGCAAGCGAGCCGGCGGCAACTAACGCGGAATACTCACCCAGGCTATGACCGGCAACTATATCGGGCTTAATACCATTAAGTTTGAGAACTTCATAACAGGCCACACTAACCGTCAGGATAGCCGGCTGGGTGTTATAGGTCTTTTTAAGCTCTTCCTCCGGACCATTAAAACACAAATCGGTAATTGAAAAACCAAGCGCTTCATCAGCCGACTTGAAAATAGCCTGGACTACATCATATTTTTCATACAGATCTTTTCCCATACCTACGGCCTGAGAGCCCTGTCCAGGAAAAACAAAAGCAAGTTTTCCCATTTCTTTCCCTCCTTATGTATTTGTTGAATATTAAATTTTCTGCGAAAGTTCACCAAAGACCCGGGGAATATTTTGTACGATATCCTGCATGATTTCATCAACCGGGCGAATGGCGGTTATCATGCCGGCTATCTGTCCAACCATAACTGAACCATAATTCACATCACCGTCACGGACAGCTGCTTTTAGCTTACCGACTCCCAGCTGGTCCAGTTCTTCAATTGTGGCGCCGTTTTTTTCTAATTCAGCAAAATCACGGGTGAGTTTATTGGCAATAACCCGGACCGGGTGCCCTGTGGAAATACCGTTAACAATAGTAGAACGTTCTTTGGCTTTGACAATGGCCGCCTTATAATTAGGATGCGCCGTACACTCCACCGAGGCGGCAAACAGGGTTCCGATTTGCACCCCTTGAGCCCCTAAAGCCAGCGCCGCCACCACACCACGGGCATCGCCAATACCACCGGCGGCAATGACCGGCACCCGGACAGCATCAGCCACCAGGGGCACCAAAGTCATCGTTGTCACTTCTCCGACATGGCCGCCGCTTTCCATGCCTTCGGCAATAATGGCATCAATGCCGACACGCTCTAAGCGTCTGGCCAGAGCGACCGAGGCCACTACCGGAATCACTTTGGTACCAATCGCTTTTAACGCCGGAATATATTCCCCCGGATTGCCGGCACCGGTAGTAACCACCGCTACCCGTTCGTCAATGACGACCTGCATAACCTCTTTAACAAAGGGTGACATCAGCATAATATTGACACCAAAAGGTTTGTCTGTCAAACTCTTAGCCTTGATAATTTCTGCTTTGAGTGCAGCAGGCGGCATATGGCCGGCACCGATAAGGCCCAGACCACCTGCATTGGAGACGGCGGCTGCTAATTCTGCCGTAGCTACCCACGCCATACCTCCCTGCAAAATAGGATATTTAATATTTAAAAGCTGGCAGAGTTTGCTATTTAACAATAGTTTCGGCCTCCTTGCACCATTTTATAACAGCCGAGGCCCAGGTTAACCCAGCACCAAAACCCACCAGGACAACAACATCACCCTGTTTTATTTTACCGCTGTGTACAGCTTCATCAAGCGCAATGGGAATAGACGCGGCCGAAGTATTGCCGTATTTATCAACATTAACCATAACCTTGTCTAAAGGTAATTTGAGGCGCTTAGCCGCTGACTGAATAATCCGGATGTTGGCCTGGTGGGGAATGAGGCAGTCCACGTCACCGGCAGTCAGGCCGGCATCTGCCAAGGCCTTGGCGGCAGCCTCGCCCATAACTTTAACAGCAAACTTAAATACCTCATTACCATTCATATGGATAAAGTGCATTTTTTGGGCAATCGTATCAGGTGTTGCCGGATTGCGTGAACCGCCGGCAGGTAGTTTCAGGAGATCGCCGCCGGCGCCGTCGGCGCCCAGGTGAGCTGCCAAAATACCACAGCCCGGCGTTGTTTCCGCCAGCACCACAGCCCCGGCACCATCACCAAATAAAACGCAGGTGTTACGATCGCTCCAATCGAGTATTTTTGAAAGTGCCTCGGCGCCGACCACCAGTACTTTCTTATACAAACCGGCCTTGATAAACTGACTGCCGGCTACCATCCCATAAACAAACCCCGAACAACCTGCCGCCAAATCAAACGCGGCCGCATTGACTGCTTTAATATTGGCCTGTACAAGGCAGGCAACCGAAGGAAACAGCATATCCGGTGTCGCCGTGGCGACAATGATAAGATCAAGTTCTTCGGCGGCTACCCCGGCATCAGCCAGTGCTTGTTGTGCTGCCCTGCTGGCTAAATCAGAGGTTGCCTCACTCGGACCCGCTATTCGCCGTTCCCGAATGCCAGTCCTCTCAGCAATCCATTCGTCAGAGGTTTCTACTATGCTCTCTAGATCTTTATTCGTCATTATCTTTTCCGGAACATATGTGCCGATGCCAATAATGCCTACTGCTTTATTATTCATTGGTTACAACCCCCTCCTTAGCAATGTTTTCACGGATATGGGCAACAACATCCTGTTCGGTAAACTCCTTAGCTACCCTGATGGCATTTTTAATCGCCTTAGCCCGCGAACTGCCATGGCAGATAATAAAACCGCCATTTACACCTAACAGCGGCGCTCCGCCATATTCAGCATAGTCAAGTTTTTTCTTCAGCCCCCGCAAAGCCGGCAATACAAACATAGAAGCCATTTTTGTCCAAAAACCGCTGCTCTTAATGGAGTCTTTTACTAACTGCAAAATAGCCCCGGCCATTCCTTCACCCAGTTTTAAAACAATATTCCCCACAAAGCCATCGCAAACAACAACATCCACTGATCCTCTAGGGATATCCCGGCCTTCAACATTGCCAATAAAGTTCACAGTACTTAGTTGCTGCAACAGCGGATAAGTGGCAAGTACCTGCTCATTGCCTTTACTTTCTTCTTCACCGATATTTAAAAGGCCGACCCTGGGCCTGGGAATATTCAGCACATACTCAGCATAAATGGCACCCATAATCGCATTTTGCACCAGATGTTTCGGCTTGCTGTCAACCTGGGCCCCGGAATCCACGAGCACCGTCGTGCCGGTGAGATTTGGCATCGGCGTGGCTATCGCCGGGCGTTCAATCCCCTTTATGCGTCCCAGGCCAAGCAGTGCGGCAGCTACTGCCGCCCCGGTACTGCCGGCGCATATCGCCACATCGCACTGCCCCTGTTTCACCAAACCGGTGGCAACAACTACGGAGGCATCCTTTTTCTTGCGGACAGCAGCCCCGGGGGACTCATGCGTATCTATAACTTCACTGGCGTGATGTATCCTAATATTGAAATTTTGCCAATCACCAAGGCGGTCAAGTGATTGGGTAATTTGAGCTTGGTCGCCGACTAAAACAATCTCAATGTTTTCTTCGGTGTACTCTTTGGCAGCTTGTAACGCACCCAGGACAATTTCATCAGGTGCATAATCTCCGCCCATAGCATCAACGGCAACCTTCATTCAATATCTCCTTTCACAAAACCATAAATACAATAATATATCTAAATTATATCTAAATTACAGCTTCTCTTATTTATGCAAATCCGGCTCCAGTGACACCATAATAAACTTAGCCCGGAAAACCTCCTGACTATCATTCCTAGTTTTTACCCAAATAAAATATTTATTGCCTCGTTTTTTAACAACCTCAGCCCTGGAGACCAGTTTATCCCCCTCATGGACGGCAATCTTATACTTTATATTGGCTACCCCGGTTACAGCCACCGGGGCATCAATAATTGCCAGCGCCAAAGAATTGGCCTGGGCAAAAATATAGTGTCCACGTGCTACTTTGTTCTTCTCAAATACCATGTCAGGGGTTACAGTCATTAGAGATATCCCGGTTTTACCTAATTCCAGATCTATTAATTCGCCGACAACATCTGTACTGGCAATTGTTTTCAGCTTATTTTGCGCCTCTTCGGCCATCTGCTTAGTCCGCTCCCTGAGTTCAGGTATACCAAGCTCCAGCCGGTCAAGGCGAATTGTCTGCACACTAACACGCAAATAAGCTGCCAGTTCCTCGTCCGTAAAAAACGGGGTGGTCACTAGCTTCTCTTTTAACTGTTCCTGTCTTATTTTCTTTTGAACTCGCGCCATTACATCACCTAGTTTTATCAGTAAGTTATATTACCAATTGATAGCATTAATTATAGCTAGTTACTATCGGGATTGCAAGTAAAAAAGTGAGCAAGATAAAATTTTAATTGCCTTTTATCTTGCTCACTCATTATTTTTTTATTCTGCTGCAACCACAACTTTACCATTATAATGACCACAATCAGGACACACACGGTGAGGCATTTTCTTTTCATGACACTGGGGGCATTCGACCAAACCCGGGATTGTAAGTTTCCAATTAGCACGACGCTTGTCACGACGGGCTTTAGACATTTTGCGCTTAGGTACTGCCATCTATTTCCACCTCCTTAACAACATTGACCACTTGTCATTCTCAGTCCTTAACCAAGAGTTTTTCTAAAACGGCAAGACGTGGATCAACTTTCACCGGGTTGCAGCCGCAGGTATTGGTGTTTAAGTTGACTCCGCACTCCGGGCATAACCCCCGGCAGCTTGCACTGCAGACAGGTTTAATCGGCTCAGCCAGCAAAAGATTCTCACGGACTAAATCTGTGATATCAATTTCATCACCGTTAAAATAGTTAATATCCAGCGCCAAAGCATCGCCTGACGCCGGCCCAGCTTCTTTATATTCCTCACTGAATGCAATCGTAAGTGACGTAACCATGTCTTCCAGACAACAACTGCAGCATTGATTTAATGTGGTCCGGATTTCTCCGCTCACCGCATAAATCATTCCTTTATTTACAACACAGCCATCAACCATCATATTCTCAGTCCATACTTCCGGCTGATCAAGACCTAGCTCTCCGGCTGATGTTTTACAGGAAAATGCTTGCGTGGTCCCTGGATTTTTTTTTAACTGGGATACATTAATTTTCATCATTTTCCACCAACCTTCATCTATTATAGCTACCCGCCGGAGGTTTGTCAAGGCAATAAGAAAAGCAGGGAACTGTACCTTGCGTCACCTAAAATTTGAGATCTAATCCAAATAGTTAGGTGACGCAAGGTACTAGTGTCCCTGCTTATCATGCGAAAACCGTAAAAGGGTTATGCAAGATTGCTGCAAATTGCTCTTGTATCGCGGGCAATAACCAGTTCTTCATTGGTGGGAATGACAAAGATTTTAACCTTAGCTCCTTCCACGCTGATTTCCTGTGCTTTGCCGCGGACATTATTTTTATCAGGGTCAATACGGGTACCAAGATATTCAAGGCCGTTGGAGATTTTATCCCGCATACTGATAGAATTTTCGCCAAGACCGGCAGTAAACACAATGGCATCAACCCCGCCCATAGCGGCGACGTAAGAGCCGATAAATTTGCGCACCCGGTAGGCAAACATCTCCAGGGCCAGTTCAGAACGCTCATTACCGGAATTGGCGGCATCCTCAATGTCCCTGAAATCGCTTGATACACCGGAAACACCAAGTACACCGGATTTTTTGTTCAAATAATTATCAACCTGATCTGTCGTCATATTTTCTTTCTTCATTAAAAACGGAATAATTGCAGGGTCAATGCCACCGGAACGGGTACCCATGACAAGACCTTCAAGCGGGGTAAAGCCCATGCTGGTATCAATGCATTTACCGTGCTTAATGGCGGCAATGCTGGCGCCATTGCCCAGGTGACAGGTAATGATGCGGAGGTTGGTCACATGCTCGCCCATAAGCTCTGCCGCCTGCTGCGAAACATACTTGTGGGAAGTGCCGTGGAAGCCATACCTTCTGATGCCATATTTTTCGTAGGCTTCATACGGCAGCGCATACAAAAAGGCATATTTGGGCATTGTTTGATGAAATGCCGTATCAAAAACAGCTACCTGAGGAATTCCCGGCATAATTTCAGCACAGGCATTTATACCCATAATATTAGGCGGGTTATGCAGCGGCGCCATCTCGATACACTCTTCCAGGACCGTCATAACCGCCGGCGTAATTAATACCGAGTCGGCGAATTTTTCACCGCCATGCACAACCCGGTGGCCAACGGCAGCAATCTCCTTCATGCTGTCAATTACGCCATGTTCAGCAGCGGTAAGAGCTTCAATAACAAGCTTAATGCCAATACTATGGTTAGTAATATCGGCATTAATAATTACTTTATTCTTCCCTTCCGGCTGATGGGTTAATACGGCTCCCTCCAGGCCGATACGTTCAACCAGACCTTTTGCCAACACAGACTCATCCAGCATATTGACCAGTTGGTACTTGATTGAGGAACTTCCGCAGTTAACAACTAAAACTTTCACAACAAAATCCTCCCTGTTTCTTTAATATGTATTGGTGTGGCAGGTCACTAGTACCTCATCTTTCTTAAAACCGATGGAATAGTTTGCGTAGATTTTTTCGCAATGCAAGGCGGAGGACGCTAACTGATTCAGTAAGATCTGCTGTAATGAGACCGGTAGGTAATAGGTCTCTTATTACTTGCACGGGCCGCACATATCGGACATATGTAAGGCGACGACAACGACGCAGGGCGGGAAAAGATGCGCAAACTATCCTTGGGTTTAAGGGAGATGAGGTACTAGCGGTCTGTCTGTCTACTTTGAAAGCGTAAAAGAAAGTAATTATGATTTCAGAGTGGACAGACCACTGGCTCCAATAGCGTCAACGTTTATTCTCCAACAAGTTCTATCTTTTCGACACCTGACTTATTTTCCCTTCATCTACCAAAATTATTTAATAAAAAATTTCACAAATAGAAAAATTATTGTAAAATAAGCAGGGGGTGATTGTTAATGCATACAGCAGTAGGCTTGATCGTTGAATACAATCCTTTTCATAACGGCCACTTATGGCACCTGACCGAGGCCAAACGAATAGCCGGTGCAGAATTTGCCATTGCCATAATGAGTGGAAATTTTCTCCAGCGCGGCGAACCGGCAATAGTTGACAAATGGTCACGGGCAGCTATGGCGGTAACAGCCGGCGTTGATTTAGTCATTGAGCTGCCTACAGTCTTTGCCGTGCGTAGTGCCCAATACTTTGCAACCGGCGGTATTCAGCTTCTCAGCCGTCTGGGAATGGTCAGCCATATTTGCTTTGGTGCCGAATCTGCCGATTTAGCCGCACTTACAGCGGCAGCCAGGGCATTATCGGCCAGCACTACCGGTAGCACCATCCGCCAGAAAATGAAGACAGGCCGGACCTATGCCGCCAGCTTAGCCCTGACGCTAGCCGAAACCACAGGAATTGATCCGGGGGTAATTCATTCCCCTAACAATATCCTGGCCATTGAATACCTGCGGGCAATTTTTACCTGCGCCCCCCAGTTGATTCCCCTGGTCATAGAGCGCTGTGCAGCAAATTATCACGATACTGTTATTACTTCAACCATCGCCAGTGCTACTGCCATCAGGGCAGCAATTGCCCAGAACAGCTTACTGCTCCCGGACAGTTCCGCCTGGCAATCCCTCCCGGCAGCCACCGCGGCCCAAATTAATGCGCTAATTGCCACAGGCCGTGCCCCGGTCACCTTCGATGCTTTTAGCAATATTGTCCTGGCAAAACTCAGGACGATGCAGTTGAACGAATTAGCCGCCTTGCCTGATGTAACCGAAGGCTTACACAACAAAATAAGCGATTCCGCCCGTAAAGCATCGACCTTGCAAGAGCTGTTATCCTTTATTAAAAGTAAGCGTTACCCCTTAACCCGCTTACAGCGAATGATGATTCACGCTCTCTTGGGAACAACAAAAACCACGCTTGCAGGCTTCGACCAGGCCGGTCCCTTGTATGCCCGCATCCTGGCCTTTAACCAAAACGGCCGCAGGTTATTGCGGGTGATTGACAGGTATAGCACCGTACCGGTAATTACCAAAACAGCCCGGTTTCTCACCAGTAAACAGCAGCAAAATAATGAGCTGACCCGGCTGCAGGACATGTTAGCCTATGACATTAAAGCAACAGACATATATGTATTAGGCCAGCCTAACTGCCAATGGAGAGCAGGCGGTCAGGATTATCAGACTTCGCCTCATTACCTTGCCAATTAGCCAACAGGGCTTTAATCGCCGGTATGACTGCCTCTGCAGCCAGTTCACCGGCTAAAGCGCATTCGTCCATTGTTTCAAATGAACTGGGAGACATGCTGCCGACATCAGGTTGAATCAGGATATCACACTGCTGCTGGCGATGCTTGCATAATTCTCTTTCCATAATGTCAATTGACTGAATAATGACATCAAACATATTATTAATATTGCCTACGCTACTCGCATGCGCCAAATCAACAGCAATAACAATATCTGCCCCCATATTGCGGGCAACGTCAATCGGTGTGGGATTTAAAACAGCACCATCCACAAACAGCCTGTCATCAATGGCAAAAGGAATAAACACGCCCGGCACGGAAATACTGGCCCGAACGGCTTTAGCCACATCACCCTGGGTAAAAACGACTTCCTGACCGCTGTTTAATTCTGTAGCAACCACTGCCAGCGGCAGCACAAGGTCTTCAAAGATTTTTTGTTTGGTTAACAGGCGAATGGTTGCCAGGGCCCGCTCGCCGGAAACAATGCCCATCTGGGGGATGACAAAGTCCAGCCAGTGCCGTTTTTTTAAATTTTTAGCCAATTTCAATATAGTTTCAGCATCAAGCCCGGCAGCATAAAGGGCACCGACCAGACTGCCAATGCTGCACCCGGCAATATAATCCACCGGGATATTGTGCTTTTCCAATACTTTGAGAACCCCTATGTGAGCAATCCCCCGCAAACCACCCGACCCCAGAGCTAAACCTATTTTAGGCTGCAAACTGCTATCCCCCCAATATAAACTGGTTACATTCGAACCGTATTTTAGTTATATTACCTCTGCCCTGCCAATATATATATTATCAAACCGCACGGCTTGGAGGAGGAGATAATATATGCGGATTTGGAGCAGTGGCAGACGCTATCGTTCTCGGCTATTGGCATATTGTATGGCGTTTTGTACAGTATTTATAACTATTGCTATGGTAACATATCCCAAAGAAGCTTTTGATTCAGCCATTATGGGTTTAAATTTATGGTGGAATGTTGTTTTTCCCTCCCTGCTGCCTTTTTTTATTTTATCGGAGATTCTTATGGGAAGCGGCGTCGTTCATTTCATCGGCGTTTTACTGGAGCCACTCATGCGGCCGATATTTAATGTTCCCGGCGTAGGTGCCTTTGCCATGTCGATGGGCCTTGCCTCCGGCTATCCGATGGATGCGGTAATCACCTGCAGGTTCCGCAAAAACCAGCTGTGTACCCCAGTAGAGGCTGAACGCCTCCTGTCGTTCACGAATACTGCCGATCCGCTATTTATGTTCGGAGCCGTAGCTGTAGGTATGTTCGGCATGCCTGAATTGGGGGCAACGATTGCCTTAGCCCATTACTTATCCAGTTTCCTGGTGGGAATCATTTTCCGGTTCCATGGCCGGAATCGGGACAGTTGTACACAGGATGCCCCGCCAGCCAACGGCAATATCATTATTCGGGCTTTTAGAGCCCTGTATAATGCCAGGCAGGAGGATAAACGCGCACCGGGCCAGTTGCTGGGCGATGCGGTCAAAACCTCCATGAATACCATTATGCTGATAGGCGGTTTTATCATAGTGTTTTCAGTTTTTATCCGGATCATGACCGTTGTTGGTGTTACCGATATCCTAGCCGGCTTATTTGCCTCCCTGCTGAGCGTCATCGGCTATAGCACCAATCTGGCCCCGTCGCTGGTGAGCGGGTTATTCGAACTCGACCTGGGCACGCTGGCCGCCAGCCAGGCCGAGGCACCGCTTGTGCAAAAGGTTGCCATCGCCAGTGCAATTATTGCCTGGAGCGGCCTTTCCGTCCATGGGCAGGTAGCCAGTATTGTCATCGAGTCAGGTATTCGCATGGCACCATATATGATCGGCCGTCTGCTGCATGCCGTGCTTGCCGCCATCATTACCGTGCACCTGCTGGGGCCCGGTCAGGCAATTACTCAACTGTTTGTAGTTCCGGTAGCTATGAGCGTAGCCCATACTAACAACTGGGGACTATGGCTGATCAGGATTGAACAGGTCAGTTACCAGATCGGGCTATTGCTCTGTATTATGTTCGCTCTGTCAATCACTGTCCATTTGGGCAGAAGCATCTATAGCTATGTAAAAAGATAAGGAGCTAAGCTCCTTTTTTACATTAGCAGAAAGTATCCTCTTTTTGATAATGTCAAGTTTTTGATAATGTCAAGAACGGCTATTTCCTAAGGGCACAGGCGGCTTCCGCCGGCGTCCTACAGGACTTGGCCCAAGCCAAATTCGTTGCTTATGTTCCCTGATTGCTTTTGTTTTGCTGCAAATCACGGTGCCCCTGCCGGACAACATCCAGAGTTTTCTCTAAATGGGACGTAACATGCTTAAACACTTCATCAGCATATACCACAGCATCTATTTGTAATTCTTTGGCTGTTTTGCGGGCTTGGCCCATAAGTTCATTCGCCTGTTCCTGCGCCTGCTTATTAATAATATTCTCATCTGTCAGTTTCACTACATACAATTTCGCTTGGTCAACAATATTTTGTGCTTCTCTTTGCGCTTCCTCCAATATTCGCTGACGGTCGGCAAGAATCCGTTTAGCTTCGTCAAGTTCTTGCGGCAGACGTTCCCGAAATTCGTCAAGAAATCTGGCCAGATCATCTTCCTCAATAACCCGCTTGTTGGTAAACGGGACACGTGCTGCTTCAACCAGCATCGTTTCCATATCATCTAATAATTTTTCAATAGTCATGACCTTCTCCCTCCCATAAACATAGTTTAGCTTTCGCTAATTCTCTGTATTATTTTATCCTCCAGACATACAGGCACTAATCCGGTTATCGGCCCGCCAAACTTGGCCAGCTCTTTAATACCGCTCGAACTGATAAAGGAATATTCGCTGCTGGTCATCATGAAAATCGTTTCTATCGCCGGATCAATTTTTTTAATCAGCAATGCTCGCTGAAACTCATATTCAAAATCACTTAATGCTCGCAAACCGCGCACAATAAAACTGCTGTTCTGCCGGCGCACATAGTCATTTAGCAAACCGGAAAAACTGTCAACTTTAATATTGGGTATATCATATGTTGCCAGATTTAACATTTCAACCCGTTCTTCCATAGTAAACAACGGCTTTTTGTTAGGATTATGAAACACCGCCACAATAAGCACATCAAACATCTTACTGGCCCGTGAAAATATATCCAGGTGACCATTGGTAACTGGATCAAAACTGCCAGGGCAAACCCCTATCCGCATCTTAACTGCCTCCTGTTGCCATAGTATTAGTCTCGCCGATGGAGCGCATAAAAAAAGTCACAAATGTTTCTCCATAACGTTCGGTTCGAATTAGCTGCAAATTTTGCCATTGCGTGTTTAACAGCTCATGTTTAGAGTGTTCAACAACAACAAGTCCCCCCTCGGCAACAACACTGCTGGTATCAAGCTTTAACAATACAGTTTGTACCAGCCCCTGATTATAAGGAGGATCCACGAATATAAGCGTAAACGTTTGCCCTGACTGAGCCAACTTGTCAAGAGCATTAACTGAATCTCCACGTTGGACTCTCGCCAGATCTCCCAACCTGGCATTGCTAATATTTTGTTCTGTGACTGCAAGACTTGTCTGACTATGGTCAATAAACAGCGCGAATGCCGCCCCCCGGCTGAGCGCCTCTAATCCCAAATTGCCGGTACCGGCAAACAGGTCTAATACTTTTGCCCCGCTTAGTGCCTGTCTGCCGGCCGGTAATGTTAAATTTGCCAGAATACTGAACATAGATTCTTTTACCCGGTCAGCAGTGGGACGCACATTAAGACCCTTGGGCGTTTTTAGCCTGATGCCCTTGGCAATTCCGGTTATAATCCGCATACTCTACCTCAAATGATGGCGAAATTCTGTTTAACATAAATATTTTAGCACATTTGAACAACAGTAGCACTTTTTGTTTAAAAAAATTATCTCTCGCTCTATTATTCCCGTCTTATCCTTGCCCAAACAAAAAATAACCGGCCTGCCGGTTATTTTTATCCTGACAGAAAGATTGCCTTTCTGCCGGCTAAGGGTACAGCGGCTTCCGCTTTCGCCTAGGGCCCGGCGCCAGCCGCATTTCTTTATTACCGGACAACACGGTGTGCTCCCAAAAATCTTGCTTGATAATAAGGCTTAGCCATTGCTGTTAAAGTTACCTGACCGGCACCAGAGCTGGCATGAATAAAGTATCCGTTCCCTACATAGATGCCGACATGGGAAGGTCCGGGAGCGTACGTGCTATAAAAAACCAAATCTCCCGGTTCAATATCAGCCAGTCGTATATTGCGGCCAATATTATATTGTTCATCAGCTACCCGTGGCAAAGCAACATTGTACTGCCTATAGACATAGTAGATAAAACCCGAGCAGTCGAATCCGCCCTCACCTGCACCGCCCCAGGCATATGGCACACCCAGATATCGCTGAGCAAAACTGGCAATTTGCTGCCCGGTCCTTCTATCCGTTTTGGCCCGGCTTAATTCGCTATTACCGGTATAAGTGCGAAGCGCCCGCCAGGTTCCGTCGCCAACAATACCGTCAGCCACAAGGCCGACAGTCTGCTGAAACCTGATAACAGACGCTTTCGTACCAATACCAAAGCTCCCGTCCACCTCATATTGATAAAACCCAAGTCGCTTTAGCTCCTCCTGTAAAACATGGACAGCTGCACTTTTCGCGCCCTGCCTGAGTAGAGGCATATCTTGCTCGGCAGCAAAAACCACCTGGCTGTTTGCGCTTAACAAAAAAAACATGTAAATAAATGTAAATAAAATTATGCGGATTATTTTCAAACACATTCCCCCATTTTGCGCTCTTCTCCATTTCGACATTTCGACATTCCCAGTAAATTCCCTGCAAAGCCATTGACCTATATCGGCATTTTTTGCAGTCTGTTGGCACTCTTTATTTTTATTGTTGACAATGCGTTTATGGATGTGTATACTTTATAAATGTGAGCCGGGGCGTAGCGCAGTTTGGTAGCGCGCTTGGTTCGGGACCAAGAGGCCGCAGGTTCGAATCCTGTCGCCCCGACCAGTTTATGTCTGTAATTCAGGGCATCCCGAAGCCTTAACAACATCCAGATATTACGTGTAAGCTTCTAAGGGCTGCTTGCAAACAAACCAACAGCATATAGGATAAATCATTTAAAAGTAACCCTCTTATTTTTGATAAATAAGAGGGTTGCCTGTTTTTTATATTTTATGTTCTTTCCTATATATATGTGCAGGAATAACTCGATGCAAGGCAAGAATTGTCGACCTTATTGCAAGCTTTTTATACATATTTTTTGTTTCCCTTGACGCCGCTACCCTGCGGCGCCATTTTTTACGTGCTCAGAGAGTATATCTTTCCCTGGCTAGGGGCAACATCGGCTTACGCTTTCGCCAAAGGCTCGGCGCCAGCCGTGTTTTCTTTATGTAGAGGCGGGAGCAAGCGCCGCCTCTCTATATAACCACACCCATAACTACCGCCCTAGTTTATTATATTCTGTCCATCGCTATATGTTACATAATCTGTTGCATTTATGGCCAAAGCCTGTCTATCTCCTTGGCAGCCAAACCAAGGCAAGAAAAACTTGCCCGGCAGCAGGCCGATTCTTACCGTAACAAGCGCAGCCCACTGGCAATGACCAGCAACGTGCTGCCTTCATGCCCAATCACCCCAACCGGCAGGTTAACCTGATCGAAAAAGGTGCCCGCCACCAGCACCAAAACAACACCCAGGGCAAAAACAATATTTTGTTTTACCACCTTTTTGGTGCGTCGCCCCAAGGCAATGGCATAAGCCACTTTTTCAATATCATCAGCCATAAGAACCACATTGGCAGTTTCCAAGGCTACATCCGTACCGGCCGCCCCCATGGCAATCCCCACCGCAGCGGTGGCTAAAGCCGGCGCATCATTAACCCCATCACCTACCATCGCGACCTGGCCAAACTTAGTGGTAAGTTTTTTAACAATCTCTACTTTCTGTTCAGGCAGCAGCCCGTCATAAATCCAGTCAACATCGGCTTGCCTGCCGATAGCCTGGGCCGTCGCAGCATTATCACCGGTCAGCATAGCCACCTGAATTCCCATGCGGCGTAACGCCCGTACAGCATTGCGTGCTTGCGGCCGCAGCGTATCCTGGATGGCCAGCAGCCCCAGCAGTTGGTTGCGGGACTGTACATAAATAACCGTTTTGCCTTCCTGCTCAAGCTGCTGCGCTATTTGCTTGTGTTCAGCCGACAAAATACCAGCTTGCAGGCAGTCCAGATTGCCAATGCGAAACTCGTCCTGATGCACCAGGCCATGAACCCCCACTCCGGGTATGGCCTGCAACTCAGCTGCCTTGGGCAATGCCAGCTGTTTCTCCTGAGCGGCCTGGACGACGGCTTTGGCAATCGGATGTTCCGATAACATTTCCAAAGCCGCTGTAAGCCGCAATAGTTCATCCGGGCTTTGCGCAGACAGCGAAATAATATCGGTCACTCTTGGTTTACCTTCCGTCAACGTCCCCGTCTTATCAAAAGCAACCAGCTTTATATTTCCTATGTTTTCCAGATGGACTCCACCCTTAAATAAAATTCCCTTGCGGGCACCATTGGAAATTCCGGATAAAATAGCCGGCATAATAGACGAAACCAACGCACACGGCGACGCCACCACCAGAAAGATCATTGCCCGGTACACCGTCTTATCCCAGCTCCAGCCAAATGCATAGGGAGGTATAACCAATAGCAGCAGTGCGGCCCCAACAACAATTCTGGCATAAATCCGCTCAAATTTTTCCACAAACAGCTGACTCGGCGGCATTTCACTCTGAGCTTCCTGAACCAGGCGGATAATTCGGGCCAGCAGCGTAGCCGCCGCCGGCTTGGTCACTTCAATTGTCAAAGCACCCTGCCCATTGATGGTGCCGGCATACACCTCGGCCCCACAAATTTTATCCACAGGAATAGATTCTCCCGTAATTGAGGCCTGGTCAACGGCAGAATAGCCTTGCCTGACCAGCCCGTCTGCCGGAATTCGTTCTCCCGGTTTAACCAGCACCAGGTCACCCGGCTGCAGTTCCTCGACTCTGATCCGCGACTCGGTACTGCCTCGTAATACCAGGGCCGTTTCCGGGCGCAGCTTCATAATAGAGCGGATGTCCTGATTGGTTTTCT
The DNA here is from genome assembly GCF_007641255.1 of Sporomusa termitida. Lineage (NCBI taxonomy): Bacteria > Bacillati > Bacillota > Negativicutes > Selenomonadales > Sporomusaceae > Sporomusa > Sporomusa termitida. Next base: position 1,891,131 of record NZ_CP036259.1, on the reverse strand, counting down.
CCATTGTATAACCTTCCAATGCACCGCTTAGCGAAAAAATTAAAATTAAAATTGCGCCATCCTGCCAATAACCAATACTGGCCGCGCCAACAGCGGCCACAATCATGAGCAGGTCAACATCCAAATCGCGCTCCTTAATGAGAGTTTGCAGGCCTTCCCAAGCTTTCCGGTAACCGCCAATGATATAAGCAAACACATACAGAGCAATTTCTAGTGCGCTCCAGCCATTCACACCTGCGGACCATGCCAAAAAAGTCAGTACCGCACTAACAGCAGTTGTCATCGCCGCACCATGCCGTTCCCACAGCTCATTAACCGGCTTGTCAACCCGTATTGCTGTCACAGCCTCACCATTCATTAAAACGCCACTCTCCCTTATCTCCTATTTTATATAAACGCCTCAGCATTATTTTCAATCCCACTGGGCTGCACACTTGCCGCCGCCGGCAGTCCTGCCGGCATCTGTGCCGTAACCGCGGCAGTTCATCCGCAATTTTAGTATGTAATTCTTATATTTCATATTTCAAATAGTAATATTAACTAACTGTTTGAAGTTCAAACTAATTATAAATGATCCTGCCCTCATTGTCAAGCCATTACTTGCCGTTGCCTGCTTAACATGCCGGTGGCAAAAAACCACAGGTAAACGCTGCCGGCTTATCAGCTCTGTAAAAGTAAAAACCCCGGTTGCCCGAGGGTTAATATAGCCAGCCTATTCCTTATTTTTTTCTAAAATGCCCGCAATCCGCTGCAGGGCCTTATTGATGCCTGCAAGCTGCATAAGGAAATACACAACAACAATAACATATAAAATCATAAATAGCATTCCCCATGGGAAAAAGCCACCGCCATAATCTAGCATATGTCATCACCCCCTGATTTTAGGGTGCCTGGATATTATAATTTTATGCAAAACTGCGTTCCCCGCACCCCGCCGGCAGCTGACAATATTCAGCGCCCCGGCTCTTCTCAAAATGAACAATGGTTTACTATTTCCCTGATACATTCTTGAGGAAGCCTGTCCAGCCATATTCCCCCGCTTTTTTGTAAAAATGCCTTTATAGCCTTGCCGTCCCTTAAATTCATATCAATAGCCTGCGGTACAATAAACAGGCTGCTGCCATTGACAAGCTGAGATAATGTTATTCTTTGGGCCAGCATTTCAATCTCAAAAGCAAGAGGCATCACATCGCCCCTGCAGCCGGGTTTAATTGATAATTGTATTGCCTTAGCTTCGCTATTCCTTGCAGGGGCTACGGAAATATCCAGATCAGTGTTTTCAAGATAGATGCCGTTTATTTCGCTAAAACCCGAAACCTCTACAATATTTTCTCCTGCTAGCTGAATCAGTTGCAAACTGACACTCATATTAATTCCCCTTCTTGTAAAAAATCATGACCGGGCTCCAGCCCCACAGAGAGGATACCTGCGGGGCTGGCCAGCTGCATTCATCTTAACTGGGCGGCAATATCATACCTGCCAAGCTCTTTTAGTTTCTCGATTGCGCTTTCCAGCGTTTGCCCAAGCGGTATTCTTTGCATATTACTAGTTGTTATTAATACATATTCACCGTTAAAATCAGATATTTGTTCACTCATATCGCCATTTACCCAAATAGTCGAAGCTCCAGCCATAACTATCCGCCTCCTTTTTTTCTAATTTCGGTAAACCGGAGAATATTCCTTCATTTAATTAATTATGGATGAAAGAAAAACTTCATCCATCGTTTAAATAAACCGACAAAGAAAATAAAGGATTTTATGGTATTTTGTGGAATAATAAAATATCGGAGGGATTTTATGTCGAATTATCATCCGTTTATCACAAGCCGCGTCCAGGTATGGAAAGCAGATTTGTCAGCGATTTTCCACTACCGGCTACTCCGTCTGCTCATTATCGTTATCTTTTTTCTTTTCATTCTCCAGCAGCTACAAGTTGTAGGCATTATATCCGACCCCATCTTCCAAAGCCTATGTACCGCAATCATCGTGCTATCGGTAATTACTGGCCGGGACTGGCAAAAAAATGCCCGCCATTACCGGAATATGGCAATAGTTATCGCTTTAGAGCTCAGCCGCAACTATCTCGAATTACATATTGCCAGATCTGCACTTGTTAATTACCAGGTAAATTTTAAAACTGACAACTGGACAACCTTACAGTATGAACTGGCTAAATATATGCCTGCTTCTGAATACCAAAGCTTATATTATTTATATGCTGAAATGTTGCCGGAACTACAGGACACACGTAATTTATTAAATTACAATTCCCGCCTTGATATGGCTATTTCCACACTGGAACAACTGTACACCTTCCTTGAGAGTGAACTTAGAGGACATAACCTCCCACCCCTGAAAAGAAGTTTACATATTATTAACCAACATAAATTAGCCCATTAGACGCTAACCATAGCGCTGCCCCCGATAACCCGGCCAGATTTTGTGCGTCAGCCCTTAATCTTTAACCAAATTACAGGAAATTTGTCACTTCTAGCGAATCCTGTTATGAATATAACTTGCTAAGGAGTGACAAGCATGACTTTAAACCCTAAAAACTGGTCTTTACCTGATATTCCCATGCTCAAATCATTTGGCCAGCAATTGGCGGAATTCAACCAACCCTATACAGCCCAGCACATCTTTAACCAACTGATTAAGCGTGTACAGGCCTTTGAGGCTGAACTGGATCAAGAACACGAGGTCGGGGTGCGTCTCGTAAGTTTCGGTAAATCAACAGAATTCAGCGTATCCCGGATCGGCTATCTCGACCCAAACTTGATTTGGTTTCAGGGTAATTTAGCCGACAAGTCCGCGGTGGAACTAATTCAGCATATTAGCCAAATAAGCTTTATGCTGATTAAAATCAAACGCCAGCCTTCAGCAGAGCCCCGGTGTCCTATTGGTTTTTGCTTGAATCCGCCTTTGACCGGCGATGCTGCCCTTCCTGCTTCAGACGCAGGCACCGGGACGCAGCCGGCGACCGCAGAGTAAACTTGTATTCCGCATAACTGAAACAGCGTTGATTCAGATGGCAAGGCTACTCCGCCTGGATCAACACCGCCTGTAGAGGCAGGAGTCCAGACCGTCATTCCCGCCTTGTTTGTATACAAAACGCCAAAGCCGGGTATACTAATAACGGAGTGCGCAACTCCCGCCAGAGTGACTGTAGCGAACAGAGCTCTGGCTTTTGTAATTGGAGGTAAAATGAAAGACAATAAACTCACCAAAGAACAGCAGACCGCCTGTATTGAGGCTATTAAACACTACTTTCTTACTGAAAAGGATGAGCTTATAACCGATTTGTCCGCAACCCTGCTGTTGGATTTTATTTGGGAAATGATCGGCCCTCATATCTATAATCAAGCCATAAAAGACACACATTTCCTGATGAGCCAAAAAATCGAAGATTTATTTGTCCTGGAAAAACCTATAAAAGCGCTTACTAGTAAAAGATAGCTTATAAATCATAACTGTCATTTAAACCGTGATTGCTATGATCGGCATATACCGCAACGCTTACACCCCGCAGTACAGGGCGGGGTATTTTTTTCTGCCTGCGATTGCTGATATTCAGCCAAAAGATAGTCGGAATTGAACCCCATATTTAAATTATGCCAGGGTAAGACTTCGCCGGGGTCTCGATATCGGTACAAATAAAAATCTTCATCAACGGCATGCATTCTGAGCGCCTGCTTCCAGCCTTTTACACCACCGGCAGCCACAGCTGAGTCCAGTACCGGCCCAAGCCGCCGGTCACCCCTTGCCAATACACTTTGAATATATGCCTCCCTGGGCTGTTCAATCAGCACTTCGACTCCTTTTAGTGATTTCAGTGCCCGCTGAATATATTTCAGCTTGCCGGTCACTGCTGCCACCGGGGCCATCGGCAGCCATTGAAAAGGTGTAAAGGGTTTAGGAATAAAGGGATTAATACTAAGCGTCAACAGCCCCCGGCTGCCCAGAGCGCCCATGTATTTTTTTAAATTATGAGCCATTTCCACAATGGCTTCAATATCCTGCTCTGTTTCTCCCGGCAGGCCGATCATAATATATAATCTAACATGGGGAATTCCGGCTTTAGCCGCTGCCGCTACTGCCTGGTACAAATGCTCATCACTGATCTGCTTATTGATTACCCTTCGCATCCGCTCACTGCCGGCTTCTGGCGCTAAGGTGACGGTCTTATGACCACTGGCAGCCAAAGCTTCCACCAGGGCGGGAGTTAGCGAGTCAGCCCTGAGCGAAGCGACTGACATGGTAACGCCCTGCTCTAAAATCATTTGGCACAGCTTATCAATCTCCGGATAATCAGATATTGCTGCTCCCATCAGGCCGACTTTAGCCTGCAGCAGCTTAGCTTTTTTCACACCCTCGGCGATTTGTGCTAATGACCGTACCCGGGGATTGCGGAAACAGTAGCCAGCCATACAAAACCGGCAATGGCGGCCACAGCCTCTGGCTACTTCTATTAGATACATGTCTTTAAATTCAGTGTCTGACGTAACGATAACAGTTTGTCCGGGAAATTGCCCCAGATCTTTGACAAAGCGCCGTTTTACCTGGGCCGGCACTTTTACATGCCGTTTATAACCGGCAATAATACCGGCACTGTCATATACAGGCTGATAGAACCGCGGGACATACAAGCCTTCAATCCGGGCCAGGCCGAGCAGAAGCTCTTCTCTTGACAAACCACGCCGCCGACTGTCATAATAACTGTTTAAAAAATCCTGGATTACTTCCTCGCCTTCACCCACTATACAGACATCAACAAAATCAGCCAATGGCTCCGGATTAAAGGTCGCGCACGGGCCGCCAATAATCACCAGGGGATCGCCTGCTGCCCGGTCGGTTGCTAATACCGGGACTTTGCCTGTCTTTAATATGGCCAGAAGGTTAAAATAATCCATCTCAAAGGAAACTGCAAAGGCAATCAAAGGAAACTCATATAATGGCGTTTGATTCTCCAGACTCATTAGCGGGGTATTTGTCCGGATATACTCTGCTAATGTTTTTTTATCCGGCAAAAACAGGCGCTCGCAGGCAGTATCTCCCCGGTTGTTTATTTGCTCATATATGATGTGAAAGCCCAGATTCGACATCCCTACATGATAGGTATTTGGGTAAATAAGAGCCATCGGCTGGCGGGAGCCTGGTGCAAAGACTACTGTTCCTTGTTCTGCAGCTACAATTTTTTTCAACTGTTGTTTCAGCTGCCACGACATGTTATCACATCCACCTGTAATGTCTGCCGTTAATCGCAGTTACTGGCAACATTACAATAGTATATACAGATACTGACTTAAAATGCAGCTGATCCTCTGTGACAGCCTTAAAACTGCAGGCTAGTGGCGAGAAAATATCCCGTCAGTATCCACAGGATTAGGGTTGGTACGGTACTAAGCCCACCGCTTCTGCGAAGCATCTTCCCATAGTGTAATCTGCCCGGTGGCCAGGGTGGCGGCAATATCAATCAGCCGCTGATTCCGCGAACCCCGAAATGCCAAACCCAAGTCACGTTCATTGGCCCGATATAAGCCGTCTATTAAAATATCAGTCTGCCTGAGCAATTGACCAACGCCGGTATTGGTGATCGCCATAGCCCCCAGTTGTTCAAAGGTAAAGCCGCTATAACAAACAATATCAAGACCCAGAGCTTTTAAACGCTCGGCCAGACAGCCCAAGGGTTCGGCCTGAAGAAATGGCTCACCACCGGAAAAGGTGACTCCCCGCAATATTTTATTACCGGCAAAACGTTGTTCTATATAGCCAAAAAGATCTGTCAACGTAATAGTATAGCCACTATTCACATCATGGGTGTCAGGATTATGACAACCCTGACAATGATGAGGGCATCCCTGCGCAAACACAACCAGCCTTAAACCTGGTCCGTCAACAATACTTTCTTCCGTTATTCCAGCTAACCTGATCTCCATAGTAATTCCCTGCCTAAATATGTCTTACGCGTTGATTTAACTCATTTAACTTTGCATCATTAAACCGGTCAACAGTACTCAGGTAACCGGTAATACGCCGCACACGGCGCACACTGGTAGTCCCGCACGACGGGCATTCCTCAGTGTCAATTACCCCCAGATGACCGCAGCCTTCACAAAAATCAACAGGATAGTTAAAACCGGCATACCCCAGATCGCATTTTCGCATATAACGGATAATCTCTTCTAAAGCCCCCAGATTATTAACAGGCGGGGCGGAAAACTCAACATAGCTGATATGTCCGGCATTGGCATACTTATGATACACACCTTCAATACGGATTTTATCATAAACGCTTACAGGATAATTAACCGGAATATGAAATGAATTGGTATAGTAATCTTTATCGGTAACGCCAGGAATAATACCGTATTCACGGCGATCCATTTTCACAAATCGCCCTGACAGGCCTTCGGCCGGGGTAGCGAGCAGTGTATAATTCAGATCATAATGTTCGGCTGCCCGGTCGAGCTTATCCCGCATAAAAGCTATAATCTCTTCCCCCATGATCTGCGCCTCTTCATTTTCACCATGGTGATAACCAGTTAACGCCGTCAAGGTCTCCGCCAAACCAATAAAGCCAACGGAAAGTGTGCCGTGTCTAATAACATCCTCAATATAATCATTAGGTTTCAGGTTATCTGAATCTAAGTAAAGTCCCTGTCCCATTAAAAAAGGCATGTCGCGAACTCTAAGTTTAGCCTGAACCTGGTAGCGATGAAAAAGCTGTTCACACGTTAAATCAATAAATTCTGCCAAACTCTGGTAAAACTTCATAAAGTTACGTTCCGCCTTAATTGCCAGCCGCGGTAAATTTATCGTGGTAAAACTCAGGTTTCCCCGCCCGTCAGTGACTTCCGGACCGCAGCGGTTAGCCATCACCCTGGTGCGGCACCCCATGTAACCGACCTGATCCCCGTATTCCTTATTAAATGACGAATCCATAAAGCTAAAGGTAGGATTAAGGCGTTGCGCCGCCACCCGGATTGCCAGCTTAAACAGATCATAGTTCGGATCACCGGGATTGAAATTAACATCTTCCTGAAGTCGAAAAATTATATTGGGGAATATCGGGTTTTCGCCCCGTCCTAACCCTTTTTCGTAAGCCAGTAGCACGTTCTTGATTACAGTCCGGCCGGCCGGGGACGTGTCTGTCCCGATATTAAGGCTGGAAAAAGGCACCTGCGCGCCAGCGCGTGAGTGCATACTGTTTAAATTATAAATCAACGCTTCCATAGCCTGATATACTTCTTCATTACTGGCATTCTCCATAAAATTTGCCATGTCGCGGTCAAAAAAAGCAAAGGACTGGCCGCCGTGCATATCATTTTGCGAGCTTTGTAAAATAATAGCAGCCAGAGCAGTCGCCGAGGCCGGCCGTTTGGGTGACCGAATGTAGCCATGCCCGTTATTAAAACCGCTTTGTAATAATTTGCCCAGCGGGATCTGCACACAAGTCAGGGTCTTGCCGTAAAAATCCAGGTCATGGATATGATAGTCACCTTTTACATGAGCTTGGGCAAACTTCTCGGGAATAAGGCGGTTTAAATAAAAGGACTTGCTGGCAGCACTGGCAATTTGCAGCATTTTGGCGGAAGGAGAATTGGAAACATTTGCATTTTCACGGCTGGTTTCAACCAATATTTCGCCGACCGCATCCATAAGATCGGATTTAGCCTCCCGCAGACGGGTACGCTTGTCCCGGTGTAAAATATAAGCCTTGGCTGTTTTAGCATGCCCTGTTTCGATGAGAATCTTTTCGACAGCATCCTGGACATCTTCGACACTAAACAGGCCGCCATTATATTTTTGTTTTAAAAACTTTAATACTTCCAGCGTAAGTTCCAGTGCCAGCTGCCGGTCAGCCCCGCCGACTGCTTTGGCCGCTTTGTAAATCGCCTCGGTTATCTTACTCTCATCAAACGCCAGTTCCCGGCCATCACGTTTTTTTATCCTAACAAACATCAAAATTTCCCCCATCTATTCAGCTTACTCTTTATGCTGGGCCTTCATCAGGCTCTCAAGTTCCTGCATAAAGTTATTTATATCGGCAAATTGTCGGTAAACGGAAGCAAACCGGACATATGCCACCTGATCAATTTCTTTTAAATGCTGCATTACAGCTTCACCAATTTGCCGGGTTGAGACCTCCCGCTCAATTTTATCACGAATCTCTTTTTCAATCTTGCTCACGGCAATTTCAATAATCTCAGCAGGCACTGGCCGCTTTTCGCAGGCCCGGACTATCCCGCCAAGCAGCTTGCCTTTGTCAAACATTTCCCGGCGTCCATCTTTTTTAATAACCATTAACGGTATCGCTTCCACTACCTCGTAGGTAGTAAAGCGGCGGGCGCAGGACAAGCATTCCCGGCGACGCCTAATGGAATTTCCTTCGTCGGCTGATCTGGAATCAACCACTTTGCTGTCGGCAACTCCGCAAAATGGACAGCGCAAATTATCCACTCCCTTGATTACTCTGCCAAGTATGTTATAATGTTTATAGCTCAGCAGGAATCCATACTATATCTTGTATCCAAATAACTAATATACGCCATATCTTGTGTTTTTCCTGCTTGCAGGAAAATTTATTCAAAAAAATTACGCTCCTGACTTGCATTACTGAGGCTGCCTGCCAGGCGCCTGTGAATTATATTTATCCTTTATATGCTGTAAGCATTGATCCAGGCTGTTGCTTGCCCTTAAAAAAGGATTCTGACTGATCATTAATAAATAAATGATTTTACACACATTTAGCCCTTGTCCTTCATATAATTATTGTAGAATCAAAATACTACATATTTATCGGAAGCAGTCTGGGCAGAGGAGGGGGATAAATGTTAAAAACCAGCGATTTGAAATTAAAAGAAGTAATTAATGTGGTTGATGGCAAACGTATGGGTAATATCACAGATATCGAAATTGACGTCGAGAGTGGCCGGCTTACCGCAATCGTCGTTCCGGGCATAGGTAAATTTTTAGGACTCTTTGGCCGCAACGAAGATGTAGTAATTCCCTGGGATAAAATTAATAAAATCGGCATGGATGTAATTTTAGTGGAAGCTGGCAGTTTTAGCGAAATTAAGCGGGATCACCTGTAATCAAGGATCGAATTCAGCCCGCGAAGATGATCCCTGGGATCATCTTTTTATTTACCCCGGCAGGGTTAGCCGGTGAATGCCAAAAACAAGTCGGCACACCCTTGATTTGCTGTGCCGACCCCATTCGCCAGATTATTACTTTATAAACCTTTGGGGTATGAATCTTTACGATATTAAATATGAACGATAATGCCTATATAATAACCGCATATCTCTGGTAATAAATACCATATTCTGCAAATAAATTCAAACCCCTTTCGCTGTTAGTAATTTTTTTCTACTATTACCATTTTTAGAAATAAAAAAGAGAATTGCCCCCCTAAATGATTGAGACAACTCTCCGGACTTCCTATTCATAATTGTACATTATTACTGGCAGCCTAAAATCATTACTGAAATAATTCGGCTAGTTTCCATCGAATTTGCGGAACCGGATTACCTTTCTGTTCAGCTGCCTTTGCCTCACTCACCGGCGCCAAAGCCGTGTTAGCACCATCAATAAAACATAACGGTGGGAATAATACACACCACCAGTTTTGCCCGGCTGCCTGCCCTAACAGGATACGGACAGCCTGATATTCCCCGGCCGGCAGGACTAAACTTCCGTAGGAACGGACAGGGAACGCAAAAGTGCCCATTTGCACGGCAACCGGATAATTGGCACCGTTTTCTCCCACTACTTTTTTAGCTACCATAATTATATTAGCCTGATGGTTTGCTATAATCGTGTTGGCCTCGCGGACATCGCTTACGTCTTTAACATATGGCGTTAAATAGGTGATAACCGCATCGCGGACTTTTAATTTAAGCCGTTGATCCTTAATACTGTCACTGTTGGCCAGGATATGCAATCTAACATAATCCCCGCGGCTGGACATTACAGCCGTACCACGTTCCTCCTGCTGCTGCAGCAAACTCCAGCCACCGGCGACAAAACAGAATATCAATAACAGCAGCGTCAGCTTAACTGGTAAATTTTTCCTCATTTTAAATAACCTCCCAAGGGTTGCCGGTAAATGCTTATATATATTTGCGCATATGTCCTAAAGCAGCTTTCTCCAGCCGGGACACCTGCGCCTGAGATATACCGATCTCTTCGGCAACCTCCATCTGTGTTTTGCCTTCAAAAAATCTGAGGGTAAGGATATGCTTCTCCCGCTCGCTTAGCTTGCGCAGGGCTTCTTTAATCGCCACTCCTTCAAGCCAGCTTAAGTCAAGATGTTTATCATCGCTAATCTGATCCATAACAAAGATCGGATCCCCGCCATCATGATAAATCGGCTCAAACAGCGAGATGGGCTCCTGAATCGCATCCAGGGCAAAGATGATTTCCTCCCGCGGGACTTTGAGCTCGTCGGCAATCTCATTGATCGATGGCTCCCGTGAAAACCGGCTTACTAATGAATCCCGGACCTGCAAGGCCTTATAAGCAATATCCCGCATTGACCGGCTTACCCTGATAGGATTGTTATCTCGCAGGTAACGCCGGATTTCGCCGATAATCATGGGGACTGCATAAGTAGAGAACTTAACATTCTGGGATAAATCAAAATTGTCTATTGCTTTCATTAGGCCAATACAACCAACCTGAAATAAGTCGTCTACATATTCGCCCCGGTTGTTAAACCGCTGAATGACACTAAGAACTAAACGCAGGTTGCTATAAATCAACTGTTCCCGTGCCGCTCTCTCACCGGCTTGCATTACCTCAAACAGCTCACGCATTTTAGTGGCAGAAAGCACCGGGAGCTTTGCTGTATTTACACCACATATCTCTACCTTATTGATTATCATGTTATTCCTCCCCAGTTTTTCCAGGCTACTAAAACCACTTATCCCTACACAAGCATTATTGCCATGGCTTGGACGTTTTATACTCCGGCTGCCGGCACGATAAACCTGTACAATCCAAAAACAGGCAAAAAAAAACAACCGCAGGACTTATTCCATACGGCTGATTTCTTTGCGCAAACGCTTAATTATTCTCTTTTCCAGGCGAGAGATGTACGACTGGGATATCCCCAGCAAATCTGCAACCTCTTTTTGTGTACGTTCGTTGCCGTCATCATTAAGACCAAACCTAAGCTCCATAATACGCCGTTCCCGTCCTGACAGCTTACTCATGGCGGTGTATAATAAGGTTTTATCAACCTCTTCCTCGACTGACTTATAAATAATATCATTCTCTGTTCCTAATACATCAGACAGTAATAACTCATTACCATCCCAATCAATATTGAGCGGCTCATCAAAGGATACCTCAGCCCGGGTCTTACTATTGCGGCGCAGATACATTAAAATTTCATTCTCAATACAACGCGATGCATAGGTAGCGAGTTTAATCTTTTTAATAGGATCAAAGGTATTTACCGCTTTTATGAGTCCGATTGTACCAATACTGACCAAATCTTCGACACTTACCCCCGTATTCTCAAACTTACGTGCTATATAAACAACCAGCCGGAGGTTACGCTCAATAAAGACACTTTTGACAGACTTATCGCCTTTTTGCAAGCGGCTAAGCAAAAATATTTCTTCGTCACCGGATAACGGCGGCGGTAAAATCTCTGCACTGCCTACATAAAATACCTCGTCTGGCTTAAGCCAGCCTATACGTTGAAGAAATGAAATTACCTTAAGCTTAAGGTATAATCTGACTATTGGCCAGGTAATGCGCATATCCCTGCCTCCTTTGTCGTATTTACCCCGGTTATTAGCGCAGGGTGTAAAAGCGCCTGACAGTCGCTGCCGCCGGCAAAAACACCGCCATAAACGCCGATAAGCACATTAGCGGTCCGAGCCGGGCCACACTCGGTCATTACGGTGATATGGTCCGGTCTGAATCCCAGTAATACACTCCGGCTGCCGACAGACTGATAAGGAATAACCTCCACCCGGGACAGCCAGGCGGTATCCAAGCATTGATCAAGATTAGTCAGCCACGTCTCCGGAGTATTATTGTTTAAATATGCCGCTGCCTGCAAGCTAAGCAGGGAAAGTGACGCCTGCCGGTTTAACAGAACAACAGGTTTATGCCCCAGCAACGAAAAAAGCCCATTACCGGTATCCAGCATCCCGGTGATTTCAGCCGAACGCCCGTCATACTCGATTTTTGCCTGATAAAAAGTCTGCCGGCGATACATTCTGCCAAGCATTTGCTTAACGATAAGCCCAATCAGGGTTACAGCGATGACAGTGCCTATTAGCAAATGACGCCAGGACAATGTAATCAGCTGACCGGCCCCGGGCGTCGCTCCGGTTTGGGCAAAGTAAAGCCAGCCCAATACCGCGCCGCCTAAAATAAAAGAGATGACAAAAAAAATGCCGATAAGTGTTAGTGTTAGCTTTAAGGACCTGCGACCAAAAGCCAGTAGGATAATGAGCACTGAAGCCAACAACTTTCCCGGGATTGTATACAACATAAACATCTGCGGAAAAATCCCGACCAGGGAATATATTCCGCCCAGGAAAGCTGCCGGTAATATTCGTTTCCAACTGAATGAAATACCTGCCGCATAAGCTGTTAACACTAAAATAACACTATTCATCGTAAAATTTATTAATAATACCATATCAGCATAGATGTACACTGGTCTTCCTTTCCTGGCGTGGGATTTTATACCATAATAAGAACCGATACATAGCAATATATGCCACTGCTAAAATCACTATGCCAATTATATCAAGGTTTATTTTAAAATAATGTAATTTTTTGCCAGAGAATATGACTAAAAACAGACAGAAACCCCGGCTCAGCGGAGCCGGGGTTGATTATTAAAAACAGATTATTAACGGCGCATCCAAGCCGGGATATCTAAATCACGACCTTTAAAAGGCTCGATCACCGGACTTTCATGCCGGCCCTCGTTTGTTTTTATTAACGGTTTAGGATCAAAACCAGTAGCAATAACGGTTACCCGCACCTGATCCTCAAAACGCTCATCAATAGTTGCCCCAAAAATAATGGTTGCTTCCGGATCAGCAGCCTTGGCAATAATATCGGCTGCTTCATTAACCTCAAATAACGTAGTATTGGGGCCGCCGGTAAAGTTCAGTAATACCCCCTTGGCACCATCAATTGACATTTCCAGCAGCGGGCTTCTGATAGCGGCTTCAACGGCTGCAATCGAACGATTATCACCGGTGCCAAAACCGATGCCCATCAGGGCTGAACCGGCGTCGCTCATAATGGTCTTTACGTCAGCAAAATCAAGATTTATCAGCGCCGGCACAGCAATAAGATCAGATATACCCTGCACACCCTGGCGCAATACATCGTCAACGATTTTGAATGCATCCAAAATCGAAGTCCGTTTATCAACTACCTGCAACAAGCGGTCATTAGGAATAGTAATCAGCGTATCTACCTTTTCCTTAAGCTTGGCAGTCCCGCGTTCTGCCTGCAACTGACGCTTACGCCCTTCAAAAGTAAACGGCTTGGTGACAACGCCAACCGTAAGTGCGCCTACTTCCCTGGCACATTCAGCCACCACCGGCGCAGCACCTGTACCGGTACCGCCGCCCATACCGGCTGTGATAAATACCATGTCGGCACCCTTAAGCACTTTTATGATATCTTCCCTGCTCTCCTGCGCCGCTTTCTCACCAATCTCGGGATTAGCCCCAGCCCCGAGACCTTTGGTCAGCTTTTCACCAATTTGAATACGATAGGCAGCCTCGGAGCCAAGTAAGGCCTGGGCATCGGTATTAATAGTAATAAATTCAACGCCCTGCAGGCCGGCCCCAATCATACGGTTTACCGCATTATTGCCGCCACCGCCTACGCCAATGACTTTTATCGAAGCAAATTGATCTAAATCCATATCAAATTCCAGCATTAGTAAGTTTTCCTCCCTTAATATCGATCAAATTTCAATAATTTTTTAGCTTTATGAACCAATGTGTTCCAGGCACTATGCCCGCCAACCGGCTCATTTTCCGTAATTCTGGCACCGTGCTTTAGAATTCCATAACATACGGTATTAGCAGGGTGCACGTATTCAGCAGACAAACCTTCCGGTGTTACCGTAGTGGTAGGTAATTGAAAAAACTTGGCCACACAAGCCCCCATACTAGGCATCGCTCCGCAACCACCAGTTAAGTAAACAGTTTCGAAAGTTTGTCCCGGTTTTGTTAAATATTCGGCCTGCAGTGGTTTAAGATAACCATACACTAAAGTAACAATTTCTTCTACCCTGCTTTCAATAATATCATATAAAAAATCAAAAGGAATATGTTTATCAACCGTCCCGTAGTCGTTGCAATCCAAAACCACCCCCTGATTTCGTAAATCAGGAGAAAGTCGCGAGTAATAGCGTTTAATTTCCTCGGCATGGGCCCGGTTCACGCTCAACCCCTGCATTAAATCACTGGTTATATAGTCACCACCCAGCGGTAATGCGGCTGATGAACGCAGGCGTCCTTTCACATACAGCGAAATATCGGCAACTCCTGCCCCAATATCGATAAATATAAAGTTAGTAGGCTGTCCTGGTAATTCAGTATTCATACCCTCGGCCGCTATAATGCCGCTGGCAACAATTCCATTCAGTTGAATGCCGCTCCTGCTCAGAACGCGGCTAAGCTCCGCCAAGGTAGCTTTGGGAGCCGATATAATATGAGTTTCCACGGCCAGCGCTGCCCCCGCCTGGGTGACATCCTCCCTGGCCGGAAAAACATGCAGCACCTCATATTCATGATCAGCCACCGAAAACACAGCGGCTTGGCAAGCCCGCTCCACATCAGCGCCGGTAACAACCCCGGCTGTGGCCGCCGCCACAGTACCTATACTAGTTTGCGTAACAAGCACCGAGCCGCTAAGACCTAAATAAACAGAACCGGCAGCCCGGCTGTCAGTTGCCAAAACAACACATTCTACCGCTTGTCTGATAGAATGGGCCAAAGCATCGATGTCAGTGATCACACCTTTGGCAAACCCCGCCGTGGGAGCAGCACCGCTGCCGAAAAGTTGTATCCGGCCATTTGCTTCTTGCCTGCCGGCCAAAACTTTGACCATACCTGTGCCAACATCAATAGCTAATATATTTTTTTTATCCATAACTCCCTCGCAGCACAGTATTATGTTTCTTCCCAATAGTTTCAACAAAAGTAGCATTTTCCCTTTTTTTTCAGACGAGAAAATTCGTTCTTTTTTTTTGAAACCCCTTCATAAAAAAAGCTCCAAAGCCCTAGCATATTCCGACAGGCTTTGAAGCTTTTCGACTATTTTTTCAAAAAATACCGACGAATAATTGCTAGATTCTGGAATATTCTCAAGCCAAATGCTAAAAGTGAAACATAATATAAGTCAATGCCCAGCCGGTCGCCTATATAAACTAAGCCGGCAGCTAATAATGCATTTGTGAAAAAACCGGTTATAAACACTGTATTATCGAATTTTTCCTCAATGCCGGCCCTCAGGCCGCCAAAAACCGAGTCTAATGATGCCAATAGCGCCACCGACATAAATTTTGCATATTCCAGCGGCACCGTAATAGGAAAAACGACACCTATAACTATACCTATAATCAAACCGGTAATAGGTAAAACCATATTAGTTACCACCTTCCTTAAGCGGCTTAGCAAACTCAAACCGGAAAGCGCCCTTATACGCCGGGACTTTTACATCATCCTGTTTTTTTATCGTTACCTGAATACCCCAAAACTGCAGGGTCTCAATGACACCACCGCGCATTTTAAGCGCATTTTCCAGTGTCGTCGGCTCGCCGATAACCCTGACCTCATACGGCGGTGAATAGCGTGAATTGTTAACCGACAGGGTCGGACCGGCACACCGGACCTCTGAGCTGGCGATAAGCCGCTGCTCATTAATAGAGATGGCCTCCGCCCCTGCAGCCCACAATTCATTAATTACCTTTAATATATCGTCATCATGAATCAGGTATAAATTAGGATTTTCACCGGGTTTGGAAGGACGCTTGCTGTCATCAATAGTTACAATAATACCAGGTCCTTCAACAGCTATTACGCCAGCTCCCATCCTCACCCTTTCCAATTCCTTGGACGCGGCCTCAGCCCCGGAAGTGCGCTTAAGCTCCTGGACCTGATTGATTAACGCGTCCCGTTCTTTTTCGGTCTGGCTTAAACGCTGGGATAAATCCTCTACCCGCTGATAGGGGATGCTTGATCTAATATCCTGGGTAGTACGGAATTGTACCGCCAGCATAACACCCAGCACAACACAGACCAGGGCAATTGCAAACTGCCCTTGTTTGATAGGTAGCAAAATATCGTCTCCTTTCGAATTCCCTCATCTGTCACGCAGCTTAATAATCGGTGATTTATAGTTAAGATCTATATATTCGACAGCCAGTTTCTTGGTTGCAATCTCCTGTAAAATCTCACCGGTAAGCATAGCTTTTTCCGCCAGGCGCTGGTTGTCACCAACCCGTATGCCTATGGAATGTGTTGTATAGGCAACAAGCTCGTCCGGCGACTTAATATTTACCTCTGACAGTTGATTGAGAGTTAATTCATCCAAGGCCGCAAGATAGGTCAGGACACTGGCAAGACCGGGATTGTTTACCTGGTCGCCCACATATACATTGCCTAAACGAACCCCGGTAATAACAGGGACTTTTACCTCTTTAAGGTTTTTAAAAGCAGCCAGTACCATGCCTTGCCGGTCAATTTCGACAAAACCATACTGGCTGGCCACAAAAGCCAGCGGCTGGCGTTCTGTGACCTGGATGGATATAGTAGCCGGAAAACGTCTGTCCACCTTAACCTCAGCTACCCGCAGGTCACTCAGCAAACGGTCTTTTATATCTGCCGTTTTTAATCTAAAAATATTTACTTGTTCAGGGACACCGGCAACCTGTAAAACATCTTCAACCGTAATATACTTATTACCTTCAACAAGTACTGTCCCTACAATAAAATAAGGCGAATTAACAAATAAAAAAAATGCTATCAGCGATGCCAAAGCCGCCAACAAGGCTGCAAATGTCGAATTACGCCGCTGCCTGGCTGCCTTTAAGCGTTCTGCCGTCTGCATGCTATCACCCCTGTAGACATCTTCTGCAGTAATTATACACCGGATCGGCCGTTAGATAAAGCGAAACTTGCCGGGAAGGATTAGAATGAACTTCCAGGCTTAGTTGAGCCAATCCAGGAGCTTAGCAACACTTATGCCGCTGCCAGAGCAGGGGCATTAGTGGCGCTTAGCTATCGGATAAAGCGAAACTTGCCGGGAAGGATTGGAATGAACTTCCAGGCTTAGTTGAGCCAATCCAGGAGCTTAGCAACACTTATGCCGCTGCCAGAGCAGGGGCATTAGTGGCGCTTAGCTATCGGATAAAGCGAAACTTGCCGGGAAGGATTGGAATGAACTTCCAGGCTTAGTTGAGCCAATCCAGGAGCTTAGCAACACTTATGCCGCTGCCGGAGCAGGGGCATTAGTGGCGCTTAGCTATCGGCTAAAGCGAAACTTGCCGGGAAGGAACTTGTCTAACCGGGCTCTAGTAAAAAGCGGGCAGTATCTGTCGACACTGCCCGCAAGACTGCTAATCAACGGTTGTCAGGAGAATCCGCTCACATAAATCAGCAAAATGAATACCAACGGCCGCAGCAGCCTTAGGTACCAGGCTGGTAGCTGTCATGCCCGGTATCGTATTAATTTCCAGTACGTAAGGATGGTTAGACTGATCAAGCATAACATCAACACGACCAATCCCGCGGCAGTTTAACAGCTTATAGGCTGCAAGCGCTACTTGCTGAACGCGGCCGGTAGTCTCCACTGCCAGACGGGCGGGAACAATATACTGGGTAGCGCCTTTGGTATATTTTGCCCTGTAATCATAACGGCCTGATTCTGGTACAATTTCTATGACCGGGAGTGCCTCCGGCCGGTCGGTTCCTAAGATTGCGACAGTCAATTCTTTGCCGTTGATGAATTCCTCAACAACAATATGGTCGCTAAACTTAAAAGCTTCTGTTATCGCATCATCAATATCGGCAGGGTCTTCCACAATGGTAACCCCAATACTCGAACCTTGCGCAGCTGACTTAATAACTACCGGCACGCCAAATTCGCCTTGAATCTCACTAAGCAAATCCCCCCCGGTCTCCTGCTTGCTGTAAAGCCGTGAGCGGGGCGTGGGGATCCCGGCGGCCACAAACAATCGTTTTGTTACTGCTTTATCCATGGCAGCAGCGCTGGCCAGCACCCCCGAACCGGTATAGGGTATCCCTAACATGTCCAGTGTTCCTTGCAGGAGTCCGTCTTCACCATAGAGGCCATGGACAGCATTAAACACCACATCAATTTTATTGTTTTTTAATTGTTCGACAAAATTACGGGGGTTTAGGTCAATCCCGATGGCCTGATACCCTTTTTCCTGCAGTGCTCCTAAAATAGCGCCCCCGGTGTTTAATGATACCTCACGCTCAGCAGAAGGGCCGCCCATGACAACGGCAATTTTCTTATTCTTCAAGCTAATGTCCTCCTTCAGCTACCTGGACCCGTACAATCTGTGCACCTAAAGCCTGCAATTTTTTCTCAATATTTTCATAACCCCGGTCAATATGATAAACCTGCTCAACCTCTGAGGTTCCCTTAGCGGCAAGGGCCGCCAGCACCAAGGCACTGCCAGCCCGTAAATCAGGTGCCGCCACATTGGCTCCGGTCAAACTTGCAACACCGCGAATAATAGCAGTCCGGCCTTCCACTTTTATTTTAGCCCCCATCCGGGTAAGTTCGTCTACATGTTTAAAGCGGTTCTCAAAAATAGTTTCCGTGATAATGCTGGTACCTTTGGCAATCGAAACCAATGACAGCATCGGTGCCTGCAGGTCGGTGGGAAATCCCGGGTAAGGCAGGGTTTTAATATCAACCCCCCTGAGCTCCCCGGCTTTTATCCGGACATAATCCTTGCCGGTTACGATCTGGGCGCCAATATCCTGCAATTTATCAGTAACCGAGAATAAATGCTCCGGAATAATGTTTTCAACAACAACATCACCACGCGTCATAGCGCTTGCCATTAGAAAGGTGCCTGCTTCAATCCGGTCACACATTACCGTGTGCTCGGTCGGGGTAAGTTTGGCCACACCGTCAATTCTGATGGTATCTGTTCCCGCCCCACTAATCCTTGCTCCCATTTTATTCAAGATGGTTTGCAAGTCCGTGATTTCAGGTTCACGCGCCGCATTGCGGATAATTGTTGTACCCTTGGCCAGTGCGGCAGCCATCATTGCATTCTCAGTCGCCCCCACGCTGGGAAAGTCAAAATTAACCTCGCCGCCTGTTAATTCTTCAGCCTCAGCCTCAATAAATCCAAAACTTTCATCAACTTTTGCGCCAATTCTTTCGAGTGCTTTGATATGTAGATTAATTGGCCTTGGCCCGATAGCACAACCACCGGGATAGGAGATTCTGACTTTGCGGAATCTCCCTAACAGCGGCCCCATCAGGAACACCGAAGCCCGCATTTCCCGCATTAAATGCTCGGGAATTTCAGCCTTACTGACATTAGTCGTGTCAATCAGCATGGTATGGCCCTGCCTGATTATTTTAGCCCCTATGAGTGTTAAAATATCCTGCATGGCCTGAATATCGCGCAAATAGGGAACATCATGGATAATACTAACGCCGGAACACAGAAGCGTTGCCGCCATAATCGGCAATGTAGCATTTTTAGCCCCGCTCACCCGGACATTACCACATAGTTGTACTTCGCCTCTGACGATAAATTTCTCCATCGTCTTCCCTCCCAGACAAGTACAATCACCCTTTAATTTCTTATATCTAATCTCTAAAATTTCTGGCTATTACTGCTGATGCGTAAGCTTTTCTACCAGTTCTTCCCCCGTTTGGTAGATATTGCCGGCACCCATGGTCATCACCAAATCTCCGGGCTCTACAATCTCAGCCAGATACCGGGCAATTTTATCTCTTTCCGGTATATAAGTAACTCGCTGATTAGTTTGCCGTTCAACCTCAATTTTAAGTGTCTCGCCGGTTATTCCCGGAATAGGCTGTTCTCCGGCTGAATAAATATCAGTAAGAATCAATATATCAGCCGCAGTAAAAGCACGGCCGAACTCCTTACTCAAAAACTGAGTACGGGTATACCTATGCGGCTGAAAAATGCAGATTAGCCGTTTAGGATCTGTTTGGCGCGCACCTAGCAACGTTGTGGTAATTTCTGTAGGGTGATGAGCGTAGTCATCCACTACCCAAACGCCGTTTACCCTCCCTTTGGACTGAAAACGGCGTTTAGCCCCCTGAAACTGGCTCAGGCCTTCGACAATTTGCGAAAAACTCAGCCCGGCTTCAACCCCCACGGCCACAGCAGCCAGCGCATTTGCCACATTATGCACGCCTGGAACACAAATTCTGGCCGTGCCTAAAAGTTCTTCCCGATAATACACATCAAAAATTGTCACCGGACCATCGGATTTAATATTACGCGCCGTATAATCAGCAGCCTGTTCAAGTGCATATGATACATAACGCGTTTCAAGTTTGGTCGCAATATTCCTGACATGAATATTGTCGAAACATAAAACGGCTAATCCACTCCCAGGCTGAAGCTTATGTAAAAATTCATCAAAAGTGCGTAATATATTATCCATGGTTTTGTAGTAGTCCATGTGATCGTTCTCAATATTGGTCACAACTGCAATATGCGGGGCAAGTTTTAAAAAAGAGCCGTCACTTTCATCAGCCTCTGCCACTAAATAAGGACCATGCCCAAACTTTGCACTACCGCCTATTGATTCCAGTTCACCGCCAATAATGATGGTAGGGTCCGTCCCGGACTTCTCAAGCATCAGGGCAATCATCGAGGTAGTTGTGGTCTTGCCATGAGCGCCGGCTACAGCAATTCCCTGCCGTTTGCGCATCAGGAATGCCAGTACATCAGCCCGGTGATATACTGCAATTTCCTTATCACGGGCAGCTTTAATCTCCGGGTTGGTTTCGGGGATAGCCGTTGAAACAACTACAGCCTGTGTGCCGCTAATATTCTCATAATTGTGACCAATATGCACCTTTGCCCCCGCCTGCTCAAGTCTGGAGGTAACAGCCGATTTCTGGGCATCAGAACCGGAAACAGCATACCCCATTTCAAGCAATACTTTGGCAATGGCACTCATACCAGAGCCACCGATACCAATAAAATGAATTCTTTGTACATCATCTAACAACAGTATTTCTCCCCTTTCTTGCGCACCCCGTCTCCGGCGCCCGCATCCGGCAGAAAGAGCTGCTCTGAAACTACCCGGCTGCCGCTCTGGCATACCACATAGTATGCGCTGCCCACACCCGGTGTTACCTTTTATTATTACTTTGCAGCTTTATTAGGCAAAGGGCCAACCGGGCAATTACTTCTGCTGCCTGAGGCCGGCCCGACTCTCTGCTTTTTTCAGCCATGGTTGATAATATGGCTGGATTCTCCACTAAGCTCTCAATTGTAGCTATCAGCTTACTGCCTGTTAACTCCTTATCTGCAATCACTGTTGCCGCACCATGTCTCTCCAGAGCCCTGGCATTGAATTCCTGATGGTTTTCGGCGGCATAAGGATATGGTATCAGGATTGAGGGAATACCGCGGGCTGTCAATTCTGCCAAGCCAACAGCCCCGGCCCGGAAAATTCCTAAATCAGCAGCAGCCAATGCCAGCGGCATATTATACAAATAAGGTTCAATGATAATATTTCCACCACTGGAAATGTCTATACCAGCTTGTTTAATATTGCTAACTATGCTATTATACTCGTTTTGTCCTGTTACATGCAATATTTGAATATGGGGACTGCCGCTAAAATGTTTGTACACCTCAAACATAGCGTTATTTATGCTGCGCGCCCCACGGCTGCCGCCAACTACCAGCAAGGTAAGCTTATTAGGATCTAACCCTAAAGCCCTTTGGCCCTCGTCCCGTCCTGCCGACATAACCTCAGGCCTGATGGGGTTACCGGTAAATATAAGCTGGTCAGGCTTGTACCTTGTAAAATATTGCTCAGCTTCTTTGTACCCTACGGCAATTTTATCAACAAACCGGGCCAATATTTTATTGGTGATACCTGGTATGACATTTTGTTCCTGAATCATGGTTGGAACTTTCAGCAGGCTGGCAGCCAAAAGTACCGGACCGCACACATAGCCGCCGGTACCGATAACAACATCAGGCTTAAAACGCTTAATAATTTTTATGGAATTCCAAACACTGCCGGCTGTATTGCACAAAGTCCGGATATTCTGCCAGGAAAGGCGGCGCTCCAGGCCCCGTACTTCGATTGTTGCAAAAGCAAAGCCTTCTTTAGGTACAATGTCGGACTCCAGACCATGTTTAGTGCCTACAAACAGGATTTCACAATTGCCGCTTAATCTGGCAACTTCTCTTGCGATAGTAACGGCGGGGTAGATGTGGCCGCCTGTTCCCCCGCCAGATATAATCAGGCGCATATTGCTTGCCCCCTAAATTCATTTCAAATTAATATATCGTGATATGTTGAGGAGAATGCCGACTCCTGCCAGGGTAAAAATTAATGCCGACCCGCCAAAGCTAATGAAAGGCAATGGTATTCCCGTTACCGGCATGGATGCGGTAACCACCGCAATATTCATCAGGGCCTGCAAAACGATGATGCTTGTTATTCCCCCTGCCAATAAACTCCCAAAAATATCAGGAGCTGAAATTGCTATTTTATAACCTCGCCAGGCCAGGAGAAAAAACAAAATAATTACAGTAACGGTACCGATAAAACCCAGTTCCTCCCCCAAAATAGCAAATATAAAATCCGTATGCGGTTCAGGTAAATACAAAAACTTTTCCCGGCTGCGCCCCAGGCCAACACCAAACAGACCACCGGAACCAATGGCATACAGCGACTGAATGATGTGGTAACCGCTGTTTAAGGGATCTGCCCAGGGATCACTGAATGCCAGCAGGCGTTTAAGGCGATAGGGCTCCACCAGGATAGCACCAATAATGCCGGCAACCCCCAGTGCCCCCAGCGATCCTAAATGGGATAATTTAGCGCCGGCAGCAAATAGCAGGATAAACACTGTACCGCCAATAACAAGCGCGGTTCCCAGATCAGGCTCTTTTAAGATCAGCCCGAACACAACTAAAAGCATCGTCAGCTGGGGGACAACCCCCTTAGTAAAGCTACTGATTTTGTCCTGAGATTTTGCCAGGCTGTTGGCAGTAAACAGGACCATCGCCAATTTGGCGATTTCTGATGGCTGCAAATAAAGGGACCCGAAGCCTAACCAGCGTCTGGCACCATTAACAACCTTACCTAAACCAGGTATAAGGACAAGTACTAATAAAACAAGTGTAACGAGCATTGCGGGCTTCGCCAGCGTACGCCATGCATGATAATCAACATTCATTGTGAACAGCATGGCCAGCAATCCCAGGGTGGCCCAAATCATCTGGCGTTTTAGAAAGTAGTAGCTGTCATTATAGTTGACATAGGCGGAAACGGCACTGGAACTATAAACCATTACTATCCCAAAACCCAACAAACCAATAATGGCAAAAAAGATGACATAGTCGGGCGACTTAGGTCTGACCGCCAATCTCGCTCCCTCCTTAACCTAACCGGCATACCAAATCTTTAAATATTTTCCCCCGTTCCTCATAGTTATTAAACATATCATAGCTGGCACAGGCTGGAGACAAAAGTACCACCTGCGGCGGCTGTGCCAGTTTATGGGCAAGGGTAACTGCCGCGGGGAAAGAAGGCACAGAATGAATATTCCTTACGCCCTGTTGCGCTGCCGCTTCAGCAAAACGCGGCCCGGCTTCACCCATTACAATCAAATGATCAACCCGCTCTTTGGCCAACTGCATAAATTCAGTCAGATCTGTATTCTTATCCCGGCCGCCGGCAATAAGAATAATATGA
The DNA here is from genome assembly GCF_007641255.1 of Sporomusa termitida. NCBI lineage: Bacteria > Bacillati > Bacillota > Negativicutes > Selenomonadales > Sporomusaceae > Sporomusa > Sporomusa termitida. The sequence continues at coordinate 1,867,151 of NZ_CP036259.1, read as the reverse complement.
CCGGCAAAAGCCTCAAGCGCTTTTATCGTCGATTCAGGGTTAGTAGCTTTAGAATCATTGTAATAACTTACACCGGCAATTTCCCTTACAGGCTCAATCCGGTGCTCCACACCCGGAAATGCTTTAAGAACGGCAGCCATGTTTTCCAGGCTGGCGCCGGCAAAATAACCAACTGCGCAGGCAGCCAGAGCATTTTCTACATTATGGCCGCCTTTTATTTGCATATCACTGACTGCACAGATAACACCGGTTTTTCCCGCCCAGTTCAGAGTGATGTTGCCGCTATCTACATAAAAACCCTGCGCAAGGCACTGGCGGCGGCTGAAATAAATAATATTCCCGGGCGCCCGGGCCGCCATCCCCCGTACAGTCACATCATCATAATTAAGAATTATGTAGTCATTTTTATCCTGCCGGATAAAAATCCGTTCCTTCATCTCCTGATAGGCAGCCATAGTGTGATGCCTGTCAAGATGATCAGGTGTCAGATTTAAAACCGCCGCAATGTGAGGTTTAAAGTTTATTGCTCCCTCCAGCTGGAAGCTTGATATCTCGGCAACAACAAAACTGTCGGGCCCGACCGTAAGCGCCTGCTCAGACAAAGCAGCGCCGATATTGCCGCCTACAGCTACCTGGCGGCCTGTAGTCTTTAGAATCTCCCCAAGCAGGGTTGTTGTTGTTGTTTTACCGTTAGTGCCGGTAATTGCTATAATCGGTGCGCTGCTCAGGCGATAGGCAACCTCGACTTCACTCATTACCGGAATACCGCGTATTTGCGCGGCAGCAACCAGCGGTATATAGATAGATATGCCTGGCGACAGCACTATATAATCGATACCGTCCAATAATGTTTCTGTCTGATTACCCAGCGCCAGCCTGACACCGTTTGTTTTTAGCCGGGAAAGATCTTTATCAATTTTAGCGGCCGGTTTCGCATCACTTAAGGTAACCTGCGCCCCCAGCTGCTGCAAAATATCAGCAACTGAAATACCGCTAACACCGGCACCGAGTACTAAAATTTTCTTAGTAAAAAACTCTGTCTGCTTAATCATTACATACCCCCAGACCGGCTAACTGCCAGTAAGCTCAACGCAACGGCGGCAAATACTGCGCCAGCCAGCCAGAATACGGTCACCACTTTGGTCTCAGACCAACCGGATAATTCAAAATGATGATGAATAGGACTCATTTTAAAAACCCGCTTACCTGTTGACTTAAAAGAAATTACCTGAATAATGACGGAAAGCGCTTCAACAACAAATACGCCGCCCACAATAACCAGTAAGAATTCAGTTTTGGTCATTACTGCCACTGCCGCCAGCGCACCGCCCAACGCCAGTGAACCGGTGTCACCCATAAAAACTTTGGCCGGATGAGCATTATACCGCAAAAACCCCAGACAGGCCCCGGCTAAAGCTACACAAAAAATGGCCAAATCAGGCTTGCCAAAAGACAGGGCCACGACAGCATAAGCCAGGGCCGCAACGGTGGTTGTGCCGGCGGCTAAACCATCAAGACCGTCAGTAAGATTAACCGCATTCGTGGTCCCCACAAGGACAACGAAGATTAACAGATAATATAAAGCCCCAAAATCAATAGTAACTCCCCAAACAGGTATCCAGATGTCGGTGCCGCGGCCAAAATAAATACTGGCAATATAAGAGAGTGCCAACGCCATAACGATTTGCCCCAGCAGCTTTTGCCGGGCTTTAAGCCCCAGCGAACGTTTTAACACAACTTTAATAAAGTCATCCAGAAAGCCGATTAAACCATGTCCTAATGTAACAAATAGAGCTAACAGGACTTCCTGATTATTACCGGCAAACAGCAGGCTGGGAATGGTAAGCGCCACTAACAGCAAAACCCCGCCCATAGTCGGTGTGCCGGCTTTGGCATAATGCCGCTCAGGTCCTTCTTCTCTAATGCTTTGCCCGAATTTTAGCCGCTTTAGCATAGGAATAACCAGCGGTCCTGCCAGGATAGCGATGGCAAACGCCATCGCGGCAGCATACAACAATTCCTGCATCGTAACCTCCTGAATCGACTCGCTAACGCAGCGATAAATGATCAAATGCTTTCAGCATCGTTTCCATTTTCATACCGCGGGAGCCTTTTAGCAAAATATAGTCCCCCGGTTGCAGCAGACACTGCAGCATCTCAATCGCCTGTTGGTGGCAGGTAAAAGCATGGACAATTTTAACACCATGTTCAGCAGCAGCAGCAGCAATGTATTCGGCTAAAGGCCCTATTGTAAGAACAATGTCCAGACCTTGTTCAGCAGCCAATTGGCCAATCCGCCGATGAGATCCGGCAGCGGTATCGCCAAGCTCCAGCATATCCCCTAACACGGCGATCCTGCGGCCTTTGCCAATAGCGGCCAGGGTGTCAAGGGCAGCTGCCATTGATAAGGGGCTGGCATTATACACATCATTAATAACCGTATATTCGCCATAATTTCTGATCTCAAGCCGCATGGCCCCGGGAACAAAACTACTGATCCCGGCAGCCAGATCACCGGGCAACAGCCCCAATTCCCACCCGGCGGCAATAGCCGCCAGGGCATTATACACATTATGGCTGCCTACAGTATGCAAAATGACAGGAAAAGAACCACGGGGGCCTGCGCAGTCAAAGGTAGTAATTAAATCGCCGTTTTTCCCTGTCACTATGTTCTCAGCCCGCACCGTAGCTGCCGGACCCAAGCCATACAGGACAACCCGCCCTTGCGCTTTGTGCTGCATAGCCCGGACATGCGGATCATCTGCATTCAGCACAACTACATCATCCGGCCCGATTGCTTCCACTAATTCGGCCTTGGCGGCCGCAATATTTTCAATTGAACCCAGGATTTCCATATGCGTTTCGCCCACATTGGTTACTACCCCTACGGTGGGCAAGGCAATCTCAGCAAGTTCCCGAATCTGTCCACAAGCCCGCATTCCCATTTCAACAACGGCGGCTTCATGGTCTGCGTCCAGTTTCAGCAGGGTTAAGGGCAGGCCAATCTCATTATTAAAGTTGGCTTCGGTTTTAAGTACATGAAACCGGCTGGCTAAAACAGCCGCCAGCATATCCTTGGTCGTCGTCTTGCCATTAGAGCCGGTCACACCGATTACAGGAATCTGATAGCGGCTGCGGTGCAGCCTGGCTAAGGCCTGAAAGGCACTCAAAGTATCCTGTACCTCAATCACAGCTACAGGATTGGCCACAGCCACCGGCCGGCAGACAACGACCCCGGCAGCGCCCTTGGCGGCCGCCTGGGCAGCAAATTCATGACCGTCAAAGCGTTCCCCCGCTAAAGCGATAAATAAATTGCCCGGCTGCACGGTCCGGGTATCGGTGGAAATGCCGCGAAAAAATTTGCCGCCGCTGCCAGTCCAGCGGCCACCAGTAGCTTTTAATACTTCACTTAAGCTAAAATCAGGCATTTATTTTCATCTCCCTGATAACCTCACGCGCTACCTGGCGATCATCAAAATCAATGGTCCTGTCTTTTAATATCTGATAGGTCTCATGGCCCTTACCGGCGATCAGCACCACATCCTGCGGCCCGGCCAGTTGAATGGCCTGCGTAATCGCCTGCCGGCGGTCAATAATTATTTGATAGCTTTTGGCGCTATGGCCGGCTGCCAAAGCGTCTTTAAGCCCCACTTCAATATCTTCCAGTATTTTTCCCGGCTCTTCACTGCGGGGGTTATCCGAAGTAGCCAGCACAATGTCGCCATAGACTGCGGCCAGTTTACCCATAAGGGGACGCTTAGTACGGTCACGGTCGCCGCCGCAGCCAAACACGACAATAATTTTGGCGGTGGCAAACTGTTTTGCTGTTTTTAGGACATTCTCCAGTCCATCCGGCGTGTGGGCATAGTCAACGATGACAGTAAACGGTTGTCCGGCCTGCACAAGCTCAAACCGGCCCGGTACACTGCTAAAGCCTTCGAGCGCCTGCCTGATTATGGCCGGATCGATTTTTTCCGCTAAGGCGGCCCCGGCTGCCGCCAATACGTTATAGACATTAAACATGCCGGTAATATTGAGGGTAAGCGGCATAGCACCAAACGGCCCCTTGATACTAAAACTGGAGCCTGCCGCGGCCACGGCCAGACTGTCGGCAGTGAGTACGGCTGTGCTGTTGATCCCATAGCTGATCACCGGACAACCGGCATGGGCTGCCATCGCTTTTCCGACCGGATCATCAAAATTAATAATTGCCGTTTTACCCTGTTTCTTACTGTCAGGTCTATTTAAACTCCGGAACAATTCGGCTTTGGTTTCTATATAATTTGCAAATGTTTGATGGAAATCCAGATGGTCCTGGGTCATATTGGTAAATACGGCGACGTCAAATTCACAACCGGCTATCCGCCCTAACGCCAAAGCGTGGGAAGAAACCTCCATAATTGCATATTCCATGCCATTGGCGACCATTTCTGCGAGAATACTTTGCAGTTCAATAACGTCAGGTGTTGTATTTTTTACCGGGAGTATCTGATCGCCAATCATGGTCTGAATCGTACCGATCAAGCCCGCTTTATGGCCGGCCTGCCGCAAAATGCTTCTAATCAGATAGGTTGTCGTTGTCTTCCCGTTGGTGCCGGTAACACCGATCATACGCAGTTTATGGCCCGGATAATCAAAAAAATACGGGACAATAACCTGCATCGCCTTACGGGTATCAGCAACTTTGATAATCGTAATATCTTCACAGCCCGCTGCCGGTACGTCCTTCTCCACCAGTACAGCCGCGGCCCCCTGCTGCACAGCGGCAGTGATAAAATCGTGTCCGTCAGCATGAACCCCGGACAGACAAACAAACAGTGTGCCGGGAACAACCTGCCGCGAATCATGGGCCACGGCCCTGATTTCCCGTTCAAGCCGCCCCTGTATTGCTGCAGCTGGCAATAAGTCGGTCAGCTGTTTTAAACCTTTGATCATAATTATCCTCCTGCCCCAATTACAATAATTACGTTATACCCTTATTATCTATTTTTACCAATATCTTTTATTTTAACGCCATTTACTCAAAATAGGTAGTAATACTTGTTCCTGATAACACTTTGCTGCCAGGCAATGGATCTTGTTTGATCACGGTTCCGTCCGTGCCCACGGGATTTATCACAAACCCCAGCTCAGCCAGCATATCTGATGCCTCGCGTGGTGTCCGGCCGGTTAAATCCGGCACCGTCACCTCACCGGCCTGATAACGTGGTGTCATTGTATACAGCAATACCCCGCTGCCAGTCGGAATGCGGCTCCCCGGTTTGGGAATCTGATCGGCGATCCGGTCACCAGACTCCTCTATACGCGGTTTCAGCCCTGCCTTTTCCAGTTCTTTGACAGCCTCAGGCACACTGAGGTTTATTACGCTCGGAATCAGTATATGCGTATCCGGCGCAGCGGGCTTAGTCAGATTGACGGTAGTCTGGGGGGTGACTTTGAGATACTGCAGGACATCTTTCATAACCGCCCCAAATACGGGTGCTGCAATCTGCCCGCCATAATAGAGACCAACAGGTTCGTCAATAATAACCAGCATCGCGACCTGGGGATTATCAGCCGGAGCAAAGCCGACAAACGAGGCGACATATTTATCCGGCAAATAGCCGCCGGCGCCAACTTTCTGGGCAGTACCTGTTTTACCGGCAATCTTATAGCCTTCAATATACGCATTCCGGCCTGATCCCTGGGTTACGACCGATTCCAGGATCTCTTTAACTTGTTTCGTGGTTGTCGGATCAAGTACCTGCCTGATTACATCAGGTTGATAGCCTCTGACAATTTGCCCTGATTTATCCTTAACCTCGCGGACAATCTGGGGCCGGAGAAGCTGACCATCGTTGGCCACAGCAGCAGCGGCAGTCACTAATTGCACAGGGGAAACGGCAATACTCTGACCAATTGACATTGTGGCAATATTGATCGGCGTTGCTTTGGCCCGGTCAATCATAATGCCCTTTGCTTCACCCGGCAAATCAATATTGGTAACGTGTCCGAAGCCAAACGCATCAATATACCGGTAAAATGGATCACGGCCCAGACGCAGTCCGACATTAACAAACCCCACATTACAGGAGTTCTGAACCACCTCGGCAAAAGTCTGACTGCCATGGCCGCCATGCTTCCAGCAATGAATGTGCCGTCCCTGGACCTCAACCTCACCGGGATCATAGAATCTTTCATCAGCTTTAACAATATGTTCGGACATGACGGCTGAGGTCGTAATGATTTTGAAAGTTGACCCCGGCTCATAAACATTAGAAACAGCTATATTCCGCCAAAGTTTCGGCGAAACCTCACTAAATTTATTAGGATTATAGTCAGGCCTGTTAGCCAGCGCCAGAATGCCGCCATCACGCGGATCAATGGCAATAATGGTAGCGGCTTTCGCCTGGGTTTCTTTCATTACCCGGTCCAATTCCCGTTCAATAATCTGTTGAATAATCAAATCAATAGTAAGATAGACATTATTCCCTTCCGTCGGGGGCACAAACCGGTGGGAGGCCTGAGGTATCTCCTGCCCTCTGGCATCGTATTCAATCACGATGCTGCCTGAGCGGCCTTTGAGATAACTGTCAAAGGTCATTTCCACGCCATCCAGTCCCTGGCTGTCAATTCCATTAAAGCCAAGCACATGTGCCGCCAGATTATCATGGGGATAATAACGCTGACCCTCTTGCGTCAGGCCAATACCGGGCAAATTAAGCATTTGAACCTGCCGGGCCGTTTCCGGGTCAATCTTTCGTTTGATCCAGGTGAATGCCTGCCGCTTTTTCAGTTTGTTCCTAAGGTTGTTTTCATCTAATGCCAAAATAGCAGCCAGTCTGGCTGCTGTTTCATCTTGATTCCGTATTTCGGCAGGTATAGCATATACAGACTCCGTACTGACACTAACCGCAAGTTCCCGGCCATGTCGGTCAAAAATAATGCCCCGCTTTGCCTCAACCGGAATCTCGCGGATTCGCTGATCTACAGCATTCTCCGATAACCAGGCGCTCTTATAAAACTGGAGATACAGTAAGCGACCAATCAACCCCATCATAATTACCGATATGATCAAGAACAGGCAAGCGACCCTCTTCCTGATGGTAACATGCGAAACAGATGCCACTTATTTATCTCCCCCATCGTTAAAAAATTACCGCCCTTTGCTC